>CAZLOQ010000121.1:0-18516 GCA_964561125.1 uncultured Chitinophaga sp.
ACACAGGTCTCTGCGAACTCGTAAGAGGAGGTATAGAGACTGACGCCTGCCCGGTACCGGTAAGTTAATAAAGAGGGTTAGCTTTCGGGCGAAGCCCGCAATTGAAGCTCCGGTAAACGGCGGCCGTAACTATGACGGTCCTAAGGTAGCGAAATTCCTTGTCGGGTAAGTTCCGACCTGCATGAATGGCGTAACGACTGGTGCACTGTCTCGATCAGCGACCCGGTGAAATTGTAGCCGTGGTGAAGATGCCACGTACCCGCACCGTGACGGAAAGACCCCATGAACCTTTACTGCAGGCTGATACTGTCACTTGGCATGTTTTGTGTAGGATAGGTGGGAGGCTACGAAGTCGGTACGCCAGTATCGATGGAGCCATCCTTGAAATACCACCCTGAACCTGTTAGGTGTCTAACGCTGACCCGTGAACCCGGGCGGCGAACACTGTCAGTTGGGCAGTTTGACTGGGGCGGTCTCCTCCCAAAGAGTAACGGAGGAGCTCAAAGGTACCCTCAGCCTGGTTGGCAATCAGGCGAAGAGCGTAAAGGTAGAAGGGTGCTTGACTGCGAGACAAATGAGTCGAGCAGAAACGAAAGTTGGACTTAGTGATCCGGCGGTTCCGAATGGAAGGGCCGTCGCTCAACAGATAAAAGGTACTCTGGGGATAACAGGCTGATCCCGCCCGAGCGTCCATAGCGGCGGCGGGGTTTGGCACCTCGATGTCGGCTCATCACATCCTGGGGGTGAAGAAGCTCCCAAGGGTTCGGCTGTTCGCCGATTAAAGTGGTACGTGAGCTGGGTTTAAACCGTCGTGAGACAGGTTGGTCCGTATCTGGTGTGGGCGCACGAAACTTGAGGGGTATTCTCCTTAGTACGAGAGGATTTGGAGGGACGTACCTCTGGTGTTCCTGTTGTCATGCCAATGGCATCGCAGGGTAGCTATGTACGGTTGTGATAAACGCTGAAAGCATATAAGCGTGAAGCCATCCCCAAGATAAGGTTTCGTAGGTCGAAAGACCTGAACTCCCCTGGAAGACTACCAGGTCGATAGGCTGGCGGTGTAAGGCGTGAGAGCGTCTGAGCTGACCAGTACTAATGGAGAAATGTCTGGCCACTTTGATCAAGTGCCAAAGCCACTTAGACTTCTTGATATACCCGGCGGATCCTTCACGGGTCCGACGGGCTTTCCCGGTATTCCGCCTGCAAGGAAACACGCGTACCCATTCCGAACACGAACGTTAAGCTTGCAGGGCCAATGATAGTGCCAAAAGCGCGAAAGTAGGTATCGCCGGGATCTTTCATCAGAGGAGGTTGCTTGCAACCTCCTCTTTTTTTATGCGCAATTGGCTGCACACGGCAGCCCGTGCCCGTGTTCATTCGTCGCTTTTATCCGCGAAGGGGCAGCCGACGCTGCACATGCACCCCCGACTCCTTCCGGATATGACGCGACATGTGCGAAGCGACTGCCGCAACAACCGGTACGACCACCGCGTTGCCAAACTGTCGGTACGCCTGAGTATCTGAGACGGGAATGCGAAAGCTCGTTTGCCCCGGCTGCTCAAATCCCATGAGCCTTGCACATTCGCGGGGCGTTAGTCGGCGCGGGTTTTTTCCTGATTGAGGAATGAGGATTTCGGAGCCGTCCTTGTAGTACCGGGCCGACAGGGTTCTGGAGACGTCTTCGGGAGTTGCAAGCCCAAAGCCGAAACCATTGCCCTTCATCCGGTGCTTGGTTGCATAGGCCTGCAAGTATGCCCAGAGTCCGTCAGTAAGTGTGTACTTGGGATTGACGGTGGCGTTTGGGCCGAGTGTGTATGGCTCATCGACTGATTCACTGCCATCTTCCGGGTGAAGAATGAGTTTCATCCGTGGATGGCTGGCAGGATCGGGAGTGACAAGTGAGTCGAAGCTGAAGTCATTCTCTTGGCGGAAGCCCACAATGAAGATTCTCTCGCGGTGTTGCGGCACCCAGCTGCGAGCATCGATGACGCGGTAGTGGAGATTGCGGTAGCCCAGTTCGTCATGGAGTGTTCTGTGGATGACGGAGAATGTGTTCCCTCGGTCGTGGTTGAGAAGGTTTTTCACATTCTCAAGCAGAAATGCCTGCGGCCGGTGATACTCGAGAATCCGGGCGACATCAAAAAAAAGGGTGCCCTGGGCTTCGCATTTGAAGCCATGGTCGCGACCCAGTGAGTTTTTCTTGCTGACACCGGCGATCGAGAATGGTTGGCAGGGGAACCCGGCCAGAAGAACGTCGTGGTCGGGAATGTCGGTTTCGTCAACCTCTGTGATATCTCCTGCGAAAATGTGGTCTGCCGGGTCACGATAATTTGCCCGGTAAGTTTTTGCTGCCAGATCGTTCCATTCGCTGGTGAATACGCAGCGGCCCCCCAACTGCTCAAATCCACGGCGCAGGCCGCCGATTCCCGCGAAAAGATCGATAAAGCGGAAGCGATCGCGTGGAGTGGTTGATCCAAGGGCAGGAGTTTGTGAGTCCTGGGACAGTGTGGATGGGTGTTTCCTTGACCGCGGATTGCTTGAAGCCATTCTCTGCACCTGTTCAGTCGGCAACTAAAAAGTCGGATACCACGGAGTCTGCGATAAGCAGGCCCGCTTCAGTCAGCCGAAGCCAATCCGAGACGATCTCCGTGAGTCCCTGGTTCAGGCTGCGTTTGAGCGCCGAGCCTGCCAGATTCTCCACTGAAACTCCGAATCGACGCTGAAAGTCATCCAGCGAGAACCCTTCACGAAGTCTGAGGCCAAGCATGATCGCCTCGCGTGCGCGATCATCCGGGTCCGTAAATTCATCGGGTTCGCTGCATGGATGTGATGCGATCCATGCCTTCATCCAGTGCAGAACGCTTCGGCAGTTGGTTGAACGGCGACCATTGACGTATCTGGCAGCTCCCGGGCCAAAGGCAAAATACTCCTCCGCCCGCCAATAGACCATATTATGGCGGCAGCGGCTGCTGAACTTCGCAAAGTTTGAGACTTCGTAGTGCTCGAATCCATGCCGCTGGAGCATGGAAATGGCGTTCAGGTACATCTGGCATTCAAGATCTTCCGAGGTTTTCTGCAGTACGCCCCGGCGTTCCCTGCGGAAAAATGGAGTTCCCTGTTCCCACGTAAGCCCATAGATGGAAATATGGTGCACAGGCAGTGAGATCGCAGTTCGCAGAGAATCTTCCCAACTGGAGAGCGTCTGGCCGGGGACCGCAAAAATCAGGTCAACGCCCACCTGACTGATGTATTCCGCCGCCCGGCAAACGGCTTCAGCCCCTTCATCTGCCCGGTGAGTGCGTTCAAGGATTCGAAGTTCCGGATTTTGAAACGACTGAACCCCAAGGCTGATCCTGGTTACACCATGATTTCTCAGCACGTGGAGCTTTTCCGTTGTCAATCCGTCGGGATTGGCTTCGATTGAGATTTCAGCGCCAGCGACCGGCTGAAGAAAGGAGGCCAGCAGTTCAAAGAGCAAAACGAGTTGATCGGTCGCGAGATGTGTCGGAGTTCCGCCACCGAGAAAGACAGTGTCGACTTCAATTGGCCGGGGGTAGTCCGCCAATTCATGCTCCAGCTCGCGACGCAGACACTCCAGCCACTGTGGTATGAGGTCATTGCGGTTGGCAACGAGGGTGAAATCACAGTATCCGCAGTGGTGCAGGCAGAAGGGGACATGGATGTAGACGGAACGTGGGAGCGACTGCATGGGGTTGAGTGTATCCGCGTGTTGAGGATGCTTTCGGTTCATGTCCGCGGGGACTAGAAGATTGGTCCAGGCATCCAGGGACAGAATTCCTCGTCACCAATCCCCTGCTGTTCACTCAGCGTCTTCTCACCGCTGGCGACGGCAATGATCTTCTCGAAAATCTCGTGTCCAACCGACTCCACGCTGGAGCCCTCAAGTATGGATCCGGCATTGAGATCCATGTCCTCGGGCATTCGCAGAAACAAGGGAGTATTGGTAGCGACCTTGATTGTGGGGGCTGGTTTGCATCCGAAACAGCTGCCACGACCTGTCGTAAATACGACAACCTGGCAGCCACCTGCGACAAGTCCAGTGACAGAAATTGGGTCATATCCGGGCGTATCCATGAAGGTAAAGCCCTTCCGGGTGATGGGTTCAGCAAACTGATAGACGTCCATGAGCGGAGCCGTACCTCCTTTGGCGACCGCACCGAGAGATTTCTCGATGATGGTCGTGAGGCCTCCCTGCTTGTTGCCCCATGAGGGATTGTTGTCGATCGACGCAGAATTCTTTCTTGCATACTCTTCCCACCAGCGGATTCGGTCCAGAAGCTTTTCGCCCACTGCCCGTGAGACTGACCGTCGTGTCAGCAACTGCTCTGCCCCATAGACTTCCGGGGTTTCTGCCAGCACGGAGCCACCACCATGAGCCACGAGCAGGTCACTGGCCACTCCAAGTGCCGGATTCGCTGTGATCCCGCTGACTCCATCGCTTCCGCCACACTGCAGCCCAAGGAGCAGTTCCGACAGGGGAATTGGTTCGCGACGCACATTGTTGGCACCGCTGAGCAGATCTCGCAGGACACCAACGGCGCGGTCTACTGTTCGCCGCACGCCGCCAACCTCCTGGATATTGAGAATCATGGGCAGGTCGTCACGACCACCAGCCAGTGATCCCCCAAGCTGCACAAGGCCCTGAGTTTCCTGCAGATGGGACGCCTGAGCAGTTTCACAGCCAAGTCCGAGGACGATGCAGGCAGCGATATTTGGATGCCGCGCGAAACCCGCAAGTGTGCGATTGAGCAGCTGGTGATCTTCACTGTTGTAAGCAAACGCACACCCGCTTTTATGGACGACGGGAATGACTCCGTCGATGTTCGCCCATGCTCCCAGGTCAGTCCGCGACAGCTCCTGAGCGACATAGCGGGAGGTCGTTGCAGAACAGTTCACGGTGCTGATGATGGCGATGTAGTTGCGAGTTCCAGCGCGGCCGTCTCTTCGACGATAGCCCTGAAAAGTCCTCGGCGGTGGCTCTGGAAACCGCAGCAGCTCCGTGGAAAACTCATAACCCGCCCGCTCGCGTTCCAGACTGACATTATGCGTGTGCACCCAGCCACCCGCCGGTATTGCAGTCGCTGCTGAACCGATTGGCTGACCGAATTTCCGGATCCCCGTGCCGGCCGTCAGACTGCTTAACGCTACCTTGTGGTTCGCCGGAACGGGTTCCACGATCGTGACGCTGAAACTTCCGCAACTCACTGTTTCACCTGCCCGCAGAGCCCGGCGGGCTACGGCAACGTTATCGGAAGGATGAAGCTGCAAAAGTGGATGAAGGGCTGCCACGAAGTATTTCCTGCACAGTGATGGCGTCGAGATTCAAGGATGGTCTTCGAACCGAAGACTCGGGTTTTCGAATTCTCCCGAAACAGGGCCGGCTGGGCAAGGCACGGCTGTTCTCGTCCCTCACGCTGCCCCGACAAACCCGGAACTCAACGCACTGGCTTCCCTCCAGTGGCATTCGTTCGCAATAATTTCTCTCACGTTTGCGCACTTCAGCTTTTCATGAAATGGTGAGAACGAGGTCTGGCTATGAAACCGCGTCTGCTCAACTGCCTTGCCGTCGCTGCCTGTCTCTGCAGCGGAATTCTAATGGCCTGCCAGGCTCCCGTATTCCGCTATGCACTCGAACGCTGGAAGGCCGGAACCTGGAACATCGTTCTGCTTTCACAGGGGCCGCTTTCATCGGCTCAAAGTCAATCGCTGCAGGCGCTTCAGCATTCCAGCGCCTCAGGCAGTATTCCAATTGAAATTCAGCACATCGACCTCGCCGTCGCTGCACCCGCCGAGCGCCGCCGCTGGGCGCCGCACCTGCAGGCCACCGGCAGCGATGCCATGCCCCTTGTCGTGGCCCTCTATCCACAACCCTCCACTGTCGATCAGCCCGTCGCCAGCCTGATGCAGCTCTCTGCGACGACTGCTGAACAGATTCTCAACAGCCCCGTCCGAAGTGAACTCGCCGGACGACTGTCAGCAGGACACTCCGCCGTCTGGCTGTTCCTTGAATCCGGTGAGCTCCAGGCTGATGAGCAAGCGATTGAACGGCTGAATCAACAATTGAAGGAAGACGAACAGCGACTCACACTGCCGACAGCCGCTGACCTGCAGGTCACCCCCGAACAACTCCGTTCGCTCCGAATTCCCCTGAAGCTGCAGTTTTCTGTCCTGCGCCTGCGTCGGGATGATTTGCGCGAACAGTTCCTCATTGACTCCCTGCTTCGAAGTGAGGCGGATCTTCGCGAATTATCAGAACCAATTGCGTTCCCTGTCTTTGGACGCGGACGTGTACTCTACGCGCTGGTTGGCAAAGGGATTAATTCAAAGACAATTTCCGCTGCTTCAGACTTCCTTTCCGGACCCTGCTCGTGCCAGGTCAAGGAACAGAATCCAGGATTCGATCTGCTCATGACCCATGACTGGACCAGTGCGGTCGGTGACACGCTTGTCAGTTCACCGATACCGGAAGAGCAAAAAAAACCGGCTTTACTGAACATCCCGCCCGGCCGCAGCAACGCTGCAAAACCAGCACCGCAGAAGACGGACAAGTGAATGTTCAGCCGGTAGCCATAAAGGCATAATAATAGAAGAGCAGCCCGGTAACAGATGTCAGAGTAATGTCGATGGTGGACAGCCACCCGAGCGTCTTGTGGAGCCTGCTGTGCGTCCCTGGTTTCGCCTCTCTGCCAAACCTCACCAGGGCGAGCGTGATGGTTGCCGCCCAGAGAACAGGAGTGCTCACCGCAAACACCAGATGCACCAACAGCCACGGACGTACCGCACTGATTTTCGCCGCCAGAAGCTCCGGCGACAGATTCTGACGCGCAACGATTTGTTCCCAGCCACCGTGCACCAGCTGGACATCGATCTCAAAGGCCGATACAGCCACCAGCAGGATCAGCCCAAGGGCAATCTGCAGACGTTTGTGGGCAAGAAAACGTCTGCGGACTTTCACCAGCCACAGACTGTACACCAGCAACGGCACAATCAGCACCAGTGCACAGACGACAAAGTCCAGCATGAACGTGGTTGGATACCCAAGAAAACCACTCTGGAACATTCACGACCCTGTTCTGTACAAGGTTTCCGGCAGGAGAGCGGCAGGCGGAATGAAGCGCGCCCGCCGCGTCACCACTATTTCAGCAGACACTGGACGGCATTCTGTATACCCGCAGAATCCACGCCCTGATAACCCATCTGCTGCCACAATCCGCCCGACCCCTCGCGATGAGTGCCGATGTTGTTGTAACGTCCGCGAAAACCACGTTTGAGCAGTTCTGTGCCGAAGCGGGAACCAAGACCCGTGGTGACGTTGAATGACTCAGCCACCAGCACCGCAGGAGCAGCCACCAGTCGCTCCATCATCGCCTCATCGTACACATTCAGCGTGGCCTTGCACACAACTCCGATCTGCAGGCCTGCTGCTCTGAGCCTGATCGCGGCATCAAGGGCCCGGTAAACCGTTTCACCGAACGTCACGATATACCCGTCCCTGCCTTCCCGGATCAGGTCATCCTTCCCCGGCACGAACTGGTAGTCTGCTCCGTAAAAGCGCTCACCGGTTTCCGTCAGCAGATCGGGAACGCCGGAGCGGGTGGAAAACAGGAATCTCAGCCCCGGCTGCGGGAAAATCGTCTTCAGGCACGCCCGAAACTGGTGCTGGTCTGCGGGAAAGTACAGACGCGTGGTGTCCCGGCCTTCGTCCGGCAGGCCATTCGCCGCGAACATATTGTTCAGGCCGAAGTGGCAGGTATTGTCCGCCATATCGTCACAACCGGCATGCGAAAAATGGGCGAGCACGTTCGCCTGGTTCAGCCGCGCCATGGTGATTTCGGATACGACCATCTCAAGAAATGCCGAGAATGTCGCGAAAACTCCCTGCCTGCCGGACTCATATCCAAAGCCCGCCGCCGCCGAATAGTTGCCGCGCTCCATGATGCCACCCCGTACGAACACTTCCGGGTGAGCCGCTCGCACGTGGTTCAGGCCGCACGAACCCTCCAGGTCGCTGTCGAACACACGCACGCTGGCGACGCGCTGTTCAACGCTCATTGCACCAAGAATCTCGTTCAGAATCTTTCCGAACAGGTCGCGGTTCCGGCCGACACTCTTGGCGTCAGAACCTTCACAGACTGGCGCAGATGGTCCTTTCGGCACGTTGCTGAGGTACTGGACAGCAGCATCGTGTCCCCGCGCGGCAAGGTATTCCTTTGCCACAGAAACCTTAATCACGTCGTGACCATGTGCACTCCCTTCAAGACCCTGAATGCCGACACACATGCTGCGGCGGTTAATCAGTGCAATCGGCCCCGAAGTTGTCACCGCGGCACACATCCGTGCGTACAGAGTCTCCAGCTCTTCCCCGTCGCCGATGTCCACTGACAGACCATGGCCCTCAAGCGTTTTTGCGACGCAGTATCCAGGCAGATAGTCTGATGGATGGCCGGCGATCGTCACGTCGTTGTCGTCAATCAGCAGCTTGATATTCAGACCCTGGGCAACCGCCAGTCGCGCTGCTTCGGCGTCGTTGCCCTCCATCTGCGACCCGTCCGAACCCAGCATGAAAACGACCTTGCCCGGGTTTGCCATCGCAACCCCATTCACAAACGGCCACATATGACCCAGTCGCCCCGACGAAAACTTCACGCCCGGCGTGAAACCGCGTTCAGGGTGGCCCGGCAGATGCGACAGGTACTCGCGGTAGTGACAGAGTTTCTCTACGGGGAGCTCGCCTTCCAGAACTGCCATCAGGTACTGAGTTGCCACGCGGTGACCGGCTTCATCAAAGAAAATCGGCAGCACGTCCGGAGTACCGCCAGCTGCTGCGTGCTTCATAAAGCCGTGCATAATGCAGACTTCAGGCACCGTGTCATAGGGGCCTCCCGTGTGCCCGCCCAGCCCTTTCGCGTCGGCGACCGCAGTGAAAAAGATGATCGCGTCGCGACACAGCTGGATGTTGGCCTGCAGGGACGCCTTTTGTTCCGCAGTGAGCTTCGGGTTACGCGGATCCAGTACCAGCGGCTGGTACTTCTGAAGCGGAATCGGAAACTGGGCAACAGCAGACATGGAAAACTCCAGCGGCCCCGTCGGCGATACCGACACGAGGCGACAGACAAAGATGGGAAGCGCGTGAGCAGACACGCAGTATCGGGCTGCGGGAACGAAATGCAAACCCACCGGCCTTCGCCTGACCGGCGAGCTGTGAATTCCCAATCGCCTGAATTCACAACCCACACTCGCCCTCAGCAGAACGTGACAGCAGCCAGAGAAATTCCCGGTTGCCGTCACCGCCACTGATCGGGCTGTCCAGAGACCCCCGATCGACCGCTCCGGCCAGCGATTCGCTCGCAAACGCACGCACGTCAGTCAGCACTCGCTGACGAACCTCGTCGTCCCGAATCACTCCCCGCCCCCACATCCACACAAATGACACGACTCGCCCCGGCCTGCAGAACACAATCCGTGAAACCACCCGTCGAAACCCCCACGTCCAGCACCACAGTATCCGCAAAATCCAACCCGAATCCTGAAATCGCAGCCTCCAGCTTCAGCCCGCCCCGACTCACATAACGCGGCGGCTCTGACACCTCCGGCACTTCATCCGCTGGCACCATCTGCGAAGCTTTCAGAACAGGACTGCCGGCCACCTTCACCACGCCCGACTCAATCAGCGACTTTGCCTGCGTCCTTGAACTGGCGAGGCCACGAATCACGAGCAGCTGATCAGGACGCATGGACCTCCCGACATGCATGACTGCCAGTGACCTCCTGCCAAACGCAAAATCAGTGTTCCCCCGCCCCAAACACTCTTTCTGAAAGCCAGAAACGTCGGTTGCACTGCCTCCCTTCTAAAGAGAATTTGCAACATGACGTCAAATCTGATTCATCCGGCATAATCGTTACAAACCGCTGGAGCTGGATGCAAAAAATGGGAGTTTTTTAAAGAAAAGGCAGGCGCGGTGCATGAGTTTGTTTGGGGGATCTGCAGCTGCTGAAAAGGTTGTAGCGGTTTTCTGAAGTTGCATGTTGTGAGTCTGGGTGATCTGCGTTAGCCTGCAAGTTTCGTTTTCTCAGCTTATGTGGCCTTTTCACCACATGCTCACCTCTTCTGAAGCAGGCGCATCGCGCATTCCCCTTTTCTCCCAAGGAGAACATCATGATCAGATTGTTCAAAGTGGCACTCGCTGCCTGCCTTGCTGCGGTCACCGCAGCCGGGTCGGCAGATGCTGCACAGGTCTTCCTCAGCGGAACCGCAAAGGAAGATGTCTCAGGCGTCGAATCCAGCTGGACCCTGCTGGTAGAATACTCACCCACCACCCTCCCGGCAATCGCGGCACCTGTCACGTCGGCTGATTTCCGAATCAACCGTGGTGGTACGCTTTACCAGTGGAACGTCTTGAAGCCATCCAGCCAGAATCGCATCCGCATCGCCGGGGCGTTGACGGCTTATGACCTCGGCCTTCGATTCCAGGGCCCGGCGAATGCCCCGGCAGGTTCTACCACTGGTCAATTTCAAGCTGACGTGAACCTCACCGTCGGCGGTGGTACGACACTGGCAAACCAGGAAGCGTCAGAGGCCAACATTGCACTGCTGACGTCTACCGCCACAGTCCTGCAGGGGCAGTTTTTGGTCGACACTGAATCCCCGTTCGGGACCGCCAATGTGCTGACCCTCGATGGCACCCCGGCGACCGCCATTCCGGAACCGGGCTCCATCGTGCTGCTCAGCGGACTTGGACTCGTGGCCGGCCGTCGCGTGATGGCTCGTCGCCGTCAGCAGAAAGCCAAGGTCGAACCGGAAACCGCTGCCTGATCACCGGTCTCTGCCCCCGTCGCAGAAAACATCCGCCGGGCAGCGGTGCCCCCCCGCTGCCCGGTGTTCTGCAGGGATTCAAAAAACGCTGTGATACCTACGCGATGCATCTCACGGAAAGTTCCAGCCTGGTGTTGTGTCCGGGCCCGGTAACATCGCCCACGAACTCCTGAAATGATATCCCGTATAGTCTTCACAACACGCTTGTCGGCCTCGCTCAGCAGGATGCACAGCAAGTCTGGCAGCCAGTTACCATTCGCCGGGTTGGGGAACACCGGCGTTCTCTCTCGCAAATCCGGTCACCTGCCTCTCTCGCCGCGTCTGCTTCAAAATCCGGCAAGTGACCAGCCAAATGCGTCCTGCCCCGAAGAAGGTTCACTTCTTCGGGGTTTTTCATGCGCCCGGCAGAGTTGCACTCCGGGAGATTTCCGGTGAGCATTCGCAGGCCTTTGTTGCCCGCGTCCGCAGGATTCCCCCGGAGACTCAGATTCCATGTCACATCAACTACCCCGGCTACTCAACGCCGGTCTGTGCCGCTTCACTCTGGTGGCCGTGCTCTGCTGGTTTACTCTGCTCGCTGCGACCACGCCCGCCGTCGCTCAGGTCAATCCCACGTCTCCCAATATCCTCCTGCTGCTCAGTGACGACCACAGCTACCCCTTCGTTGGTGCCTATGACTGTCCCAGCGTTCGCACGCCGGTGCTTGACGAACTCGCACGCTCCGGTATGCGGTTCCATCGGTTCTTCACCGGTGCCCCCCAATGTGTTCCCTCCCGCGCCTGCCTGATGACGGGACGGTCCGCCGTCGCCACTCGCATGACTCGCTTCTCCGCTCCGCTGCCCCGCAGCGAAGTCACACTTCCTGAACTCCTCCGCGAACACGGCGGCTATCACACCGGCATCTGTGGTCGCAGCTTCCACCTTGACGGTGCCTCCCGAAACTCGCCCGCACTGACTGCCATCTACGACAAACACCAACTGCGGACCTTCGCAGACAGAGTGGACTTTCTCAACTCCTGCTCCGATCCCGAAGTGCCCGTCCAGGTTCGCAACTTCCTGCAGACAAGACCGGCCAACAAACCTTTTTTTCTCTGGGCCAACTTCAGCGACCCGCACCATCCGTGGAATGCTCCTGCAGAATTTCGCCCCGATCCGGCTTCACTCCGGCTGCCACCCCACTGGCCCGATCTTCCCGATCTTCGTGAACAGCTCGCCGACTACTTCGCCGAAATCAATCGGCTCGATCAGACAGTCGGAAAGGTTCTTGACGTTCTCCGCGAACTGCAGCTTGACAACAACACCATCGTTGTCTTTTGCGGCGATAACGGTGCCGCCCTGCCTCACGGGAAAGGCTCCCTCTACGACCCCGGCTCCAATGTGCCCTTTCTTGTCCGCTGGCCGGGTGTCATCCGACCTGGATCTGAATCCCGCCAGCTGCTCAGTGGCGAAGACCTCGCCCCTGCGCTGCTGGACGCCGCCGGGATCGCACCACACCCCGGTATGTCCGGAGTCAGCTTTCTTCCGGCACTTCGCGGCGAACCGCACACCCCCCGCGAATACATCTTTGTTGAACGCGGCTCACACGGGTCCAATGCCCCGGTTCGCCCTGATATCCCCAGCAGCAGCTATGACCTCTCACGTGCGGTTCGCAGTGATCGCTGGAAATTCATCTACAATTGCACGCCCTGGGTTCGCTACTCGCCCGTTGACTCAGCCGGGGACAAAGGCTGGAAGCAAATTGTCGCTGCCCGCGACAACGGCATCCTTAGCCCCGAACTCACTCAGACATACTTCTCCGCACCACGTCCCGTCTACGAACTGTATGACCTCGAAAACGACCCGTCAGAACTGCAGAACCTCAGCGGGCGGGCCGAGCACGTCGAAATCGAACGCCGCCTCCGGATTGCCCTCGCTGAAAAAATGATCCTTGACTGCGACTACCTGCCACTCCCGAACCTTCTTGAAGACCCGCCCCGACAACCATCAAAGACCCGCAGAAACTGAACAGAGCCGGACTCGCATCCACAGGACTGCAAAGACCTTCAATCCCGTCAGGCCCTGGCCTGCGGACGGCCGCTCGGCGACCGCCCGGATCCTCGGACCACGGATCGCAGCCGTGCCGACAGGCTCCCCGAAAGCCGGCCAAGGAACTGCTTTGCATCCATCACAAGACTGAACCCTGCAGGGATCAGCACCAGCGTGAACACAGTCGAAACCACCATGCCACCCAGCACCACCGCGCCAAGCCCCTGATACAACTCGCTCCCCGCACCCACACTCCAGACCCACGCGCCGTCCGCATAGATCGGAATCGGCACCACCAGCGGCAGCATTCCCAGCACCGTCGACAGGGTGCTCATCAGAATCGGTCGCATCCGCGTGCGCACGGTTTCACACACAGCATCGACCGGCGTTCGACCCTCGTCCCGCATGTACTGCAATGCCTGATGCACAATCAGAATCGCGTTGTTGGCCACCGTCCCGATCAGAATCACAAAGCCCAGCATGGTGAGCATATCGAGGGGCTGAAACTGAAACTGATTCATCACCTTCAGCCCGCCAAGGCCTCCCACAAGCGCCAGCGCAACGCTGATCATCACCACCAGCGGATAAATGAAGGACTCAAACAGCGCCGCCATCAGCAGGTAGCTCAGCAGCAATGCCAGCAGCAGGTTCCACTTCAGATCAAACCATGTGTCCGCCAGTTTATCTGCCGTCCCTGCCAGTCGCATCTGATACAGTCCACTCTGAAAGCGAGGGGACTCCATGAGCACTTTGCGGACCTTGTCATCCATCAGCTGCATGGCCGTTTCCAGCGGAATGCCGTCTGCCGGCTTCAGCTGGATGGTAATCGATCGCTGACGCTCCGAATGATTGATCTGTTCAGGGCCCCGGCTTAAGAGCACATCTGCCACGGCAGACAGCCTTATAGTCTGCCCGGTGGGAGTCCGAAACGGAAGGTTCTCGATGTCATGCGAATGGGCCGCATAGTTCTGGTCACCCGAAATCACCAGATCGATACGCCGGCCTTCGTGCCAGTAATCGCCGGCAAAGGCACCGTCGACCAGTGCATTCACCGCATAGCCCAGTGACGCGGTCGAGACCCCCAGTTCCGATGCTGCTTCCGGCCTGGGTATGACATGCAGTTCAGGGCTGGAAAGATCCAGACCCGGAATCGGCCGCAACTGATTGCCGGCTGTCACGGGGAACTGAGCCATGCAGAGGCCGAATGCCTTCTGGGCCTCCTGCACCAGCTCTTCAAGGTCAGGTCCCGTGATCTCCAGATCGATCGTCCGCCCGCCGCTCAGACCACTGTCGAACAAACTCGACTGGCTCACAATCGGTATGACGCCGGGTTGAGATCCGGCGGCCTGAGCGAGGACAGGTATCAGCTCTGCAGCTCGCAGCTCGTCCACAGCCTTGGCACCCATGAACAGGCTGCGTCCGCGCGCCACGAAGAAGAAGTCATTGATGCGAGGCTGTCCCGGTGCTGCTTCTCCGGTCCACCAGGGAGCCAGACGACGTTCAATGTTGTCACCCAGTGAAATCATCTGATCAATGTTATATCCCGGAGGTGGCAGCAGGATCGCAATGATCAGATTGCGATTCCCGTTCGGCAGATATTCCGTTGCCGGCCACAGCAGCAGACTCGCCCAGATACTCCCGGCGCTGAAGCCCGCGACCACCAGCGTTCGCCAGATCCAGCTGCCGCGGGCAGACATCATCGTCCGCATGCCGCTCGCCATCAGCTCATTCAGCCAGTGACTGAAACGAACCAGACCAAACAGCCCCGACGGACCATAACTGGTGTCGTACTCAAGCTGCATGGAAGAACTGCTCCCGAGCAGCCATGCGGCTGCGGCCGGGATCACCGTAATCGAGACAATCAGTGAGATGCCGACAGAACAGGCGATGGCGAGCGAAATATCCCGAAACAGCTGGCCCGCCTGACCTTCCACAAAAATCACCGGCACGAAAACCACTATCATCGTCAGCGTCGCTGCAAGCACCGCTCCCCAGACCTCCTGAGTGCCCTCAATCGCTGCCTGCCGCGCCGGCTTGCCCATCTGAAAGTGCCGGTAAATGTTCTCCAGGACTGTGATCGCGTTGTCCGCGACCATCCCCACCGCAAATGCCATCCCCGCCAGACTGATCACGTTGATGCTGCGGCCGAACAGCTTCATGAAAATAAATGTGGCCACCACACTGATCGGAATCGACATGCCGATGATCACCACAGTCCGCACACTCTTCAGAAAGAGCAGCAGAATGACGATGGCCAGAGCTCCGCCGGAGTAGACGTTGCTTTCCACCAGTGCCGTGGCGGAGTCGAGATAGATTGTCTGGTCATAGACCTGCTCCAGGTACAGGCCTTTGGTCTGCAGAATGCCCTGATTCAGCTCTTCACAGGCAATTCGCAGGTTGCGTCCGTACAGCCGTGTGCATTGAGCGAGTTCGAGCGGAGTAATTTGTCCGTCACGGTCCAGATCCAGCTCTTCGCGGGGCGGACCCATGATTTCCTTGACGTTGGTGTTCGGAGCCTGCTGAGCATTCACGGCCAGCGCGTTCAGGCCCATCTGACGCACCACGCCGTCCGGCTTCTTATAAGCCACACCAACCGTTGCCACATCACTCACCCGTACCGGCGAATTGTCCCGTACAGCAATAATCGTCTCCGCTACCTGTTCCGGACTTGAAAACTGGCCGAGAGTGCGGACGACGTTCCGCTGCTTCCCTTCGGGGATGTCGCCGGCAGACGTGTTCTGATTCTGCGCAACCAGCGCCGCCCGCAGCTCGTCGATCGTGATCCCCAGCGCCGCCAGCCGCGTCGGATTCACTTCCACCCGGAATTCCTGTTCCTGCCCACCGAACACGTTCGCATTCGCAATCCCGTCAATTCGCTCAAACTCCGCCTCGATAAAGTCCTCCGCAAACTTCCGCATCAGTGCAGGATTGTTTCGACCTTCCGTGAACGAACGCAGCACGGGGTAGTCCTGAGCCAGCAGATTGATTCTGGGCAGACTGACGGGCCCGGGTTCCGCCATCAGAAGCTTCAGAGGCTCACGCAGCTCAGGGTACTGAACAATCAGGTTGCCCAGGTCTTCACGTGTCGGTGGAATCGGCTTCAGAATGAACCACGCAATCGCGTTGGCACTGGCATTCACCGTGGAAATCACCGGCTCGCGGGCGTCGTCGGGATAGTTGGGAACCTGGTTGAGCTTCTCTGCGACACGGGCGCGGGCATCTGCCAGATCGGTGCCGACCGTGAACTTCAGCAGGATCATGCCCATCGAATCTGAGCTCTCGCTTGTGAACTCTTCCAGCCCCTCGATGCTTTTGAGCTGCTCTTCCTGCTCGTCCACGATTTCCTTTTCCACCTCCTGAGCACTCGCGCCGGGCCAGACCGTGCTGATCGTGATCTCAGGCTCCGTCACATCCGGTGTGAGCTGCACCGGGGTGGCAAAATAAGCAATGCTGCCAAACAGCATCGCCAGAATCACGCCGACAGTCAGCTTGACAGGGTTCTCAATAGAAAAGCGGATCAGATCCATAGAATGAGCCATGCTGGGGATTTGTTGTAGAATGTTGATTCACCATGCATACAGCGGGTACAGCGGGACAACGCCTGCAACCCGGCTGCTCAGCCACCCGCTGTAGCCTGATTGCCGGACGCGGGCTGGGCCGCTGCTTTTCCCGCAGGTGCTCTCTCGCCCCCGCCCTCTGGCTGCCCGCCAGCGGTCGCTGCGTCCAGAACCGTGATCGCCTGAAACGCCCGCAGCCGCTCTGCTCCTTCCGTCACCACCTGCTGTCCTGCCGCGAGTGATTCGCCGGTCACCTGAATCCACGTGCCTGTCCCCAGCCCGGGTTCCACCATCACCTGCCGCACACTCAGTGGCTGCCCCTCCGCTGGCGGATTCACCGCAAACACAAATGCACCGCGGGATGTGCGTACGATGGAGTCCTTCGGGACCAGCAGACCGTCAACGG
Source organism: uncultured Chitinophaga sp. (assembly GCA_964561125.1). Lineage (GTDB taxonomy): Bacteria > Planctomycetota > Planctomycetia > Planctomycetales > Planctomycetaceae > SXXK01. The sequence goes on from CAZLOQ010000121.1 coordinate 16,823, forward strand.
GCTGCCCGGAAAAACTGGCTTCCGCCATCATCCCTTCACGCAGCGCCGGGAGCGGCGGTGTGATCCCCGTGTTCAGCTCGTTCCTGATGCGGACAATCACAGGGAAACTCCGCGAACCCTGTTCCCAATTACTGCGGGGCACGACTGTGGCGACCACACCCTTCCACTCCCGCCGCCCCGAGCCTGCTCCTGAACCGCTCCCCTGAATGCTCAGCGTCACCTCGCGGCCGGGCAGAATCTGGTCGATGTACTGCTGATCGATGAGCACTTCAGCTTCGACTTCATCGAGCCTCGCGAGGGTCAGGACCGGAGCCCCTTTGCTGAGCCACTGGCCGACGTACGTGTGCTCTTCCACGATAAACCCATCGAACGGCGCCCGCGTCATACGCTTCTCCCGCTCGGCTTTCAGATATTCCACATGCTTCTGCTGAGCCTCAAGTCGAGCCGCTGCCTGCTGCCGGACTTCCTCACGAGCACCCGATGTGACTTTCTGGCAGACCGCTTTGGCCGCCACAAGGTTCTGGCGGGCAGCGTCATAGGCGTCTTCACCGTCCTTGACTTCTGACGGATTGGCTGCATTGCGGCGACTGAGCGCCCGTAGTTCCTCCAAGCGCCGCTGTGCATTTGCGGCGGTGACTTCGAGCGAATCAACTCTGGCCTGGGCCTCTTCCACATCCTCCCGACGCGGCGTTTCCAGCTCTGCCAGCTCCGCCTCACGCACACGCACCAACGCCTCCTGCTCAGCCAGCTCCAGATCCGTGGATTCCATCCGCAGCTTTGAGAGCAGGGTCCCCGACTGAACGAAATCACCGACTTCCATCGGGTACTCTGCCACCACCCCGTCAGCCCCCGAAGCCACTTTACTGAAGTGCCGGGGACGAATGTTGCCCACAGCACGGAATACCGGCGCCACTGGTTCCTGACGAATGGTCGCCACTCGCACCAGGGTCGGTGGCTGAGCAGCCGCACCGCCAGGCCCGGACTTGTCTGCGGCGTCACCCTCGGCAGGGACGGAATTGCCCGAACATCCGCCAGAAAGCAGCAGGCAGATCGCCAGAAACGGAAAGAGTGCCATCCGGCTGGTGGAGAATTCGGATTGCATAGAGGTTTTCTGCAGCGCGAGTAGAGAATTTCGATTCTCACAAGCCTAACCCGAAGGCTCCGCAGTTGCCAACGCCGATTTGCGGCAAACAGAGGTTTCCCTCAGGAATTGGTCCGGAAGGGAATTGACTGCCCCAGTGTCAGTTGCAGTCAGACCTGAGCCCAGTTTTCCAGCAGCAGGGATGCAGTTTTGGAATTTGTCGATTCCAGTGTGCTGCCATGCCGCACGTTCCTGACAGCGTAAGTGATTTGAAAGACGCCCCGGAGCAGAGTGGCCGCTGTGCCCCGAAACTTGATCTTCCGGGAAAGCACTCCCCTGGGCTCTCGAAAGAATGACGTCCACCCCGGCGTTGGTTCGGTTCAAACGACAACAACGACGCCAGCAATCACACCAGTCGCATCCATTCTGCCGCCCCGCCACACGTTGGCCGGAAGCCTGCAGGGACAGTCCCTCGGGACGATTGCAGCGATTGAAGCGGCTTAAACGAAAACAGCAATGCCAGCAGCTGCACCGGCTGCATCAATTCTGCTGCCCCACCGTTCGGCCGCCGGAGGCCTGCAGGGACAGTCCCTCGGAACGATTGCAGCGGTTG
>CAZLOQ010000122.1:0-18349 GCA_964561125.1 uncultured Chitinophaga sp.
TCGGCTGTGGCTGCCCGTTGGGGTCTGGCTTGCCGCCTGGTTGCGGTTCTCCGTTTGGCTGTGGCTGTCCTTCCGGACTGGGGTCGTTCTGCATTTTTTTCTGAGCGGCTTCGATGAGTTTTTTGAGGGCCTGGTCATCGTCGGCGCGTTCAGTGGGCGCGTTGGGTTTGTCTGGCCTGTCAGCGGGCATTGTGTTGTCAGCCGGCGTTGGCTGGTCGTTAGTTTTTGCTGGTTCGGAGTCAGTTGATTTTTCGGGAGCCTCGTCTGTTGTGGCAGCATCAGCCGGGGATTCGGGCTGTTCGCCGGGTGGTTTTTGTTCGGGGTTGATACGTTGTTGCTGGCGACTGAGCAGTTGTTGCTGGAGTTCGCGGTCCTGCTGGAGTTGTTGTTCGACTGCTTCGCTGGTAGCCGGGGGTTGGATGCGGAGCTGGAGGTCGCCGGTGCGTGCGGCGTTCCCGAGTGGTGGTCGGTTATCGCGGGCTTCGATGTGCCAGGTGATCAGGTCACCTGGTTTGACGCGGAGGAGGGCCAGTTTGAAGTCCCAGGTACCGGTCCATGATTTGGCGTTGCCGTGAATGGTGGAATCCCAGAGGAATTCGGAGACTTGTCCGGGTTGACCGTTGATGGCGTAGTGGAGGGTGACATTGCGGAGGAGGAAGTCGGGATCTTCGGCTTCGACGAGGATTGGGACGACGGCGTTGGCGGGAACTTCGAGATCACGGGAGGGATCAAGGAGGCGGACGACGGGGGGCTGATCGATGCGGACGTCGATGGGATGGACAGCGGGTTGTGGATCTGTCTGGCCTTCGGTGTCTGTGACGGCGATGCGGTAGAATTTGGGTGTGGAGCCATCTTCACGGACGGCGAGGTTCCAGCTGGCGGTGAGCTGCTGGTTGTCGATGGTGACGGAGACTTCTTCTGCTTTGGTAGAGAACGTGGCGTCATTTGAGAGCTGGAGGATGGCTTGTTTGAGGCGGCGATCGGCTTCGGCGACAACGGTGACGCGGGTATCCTGCCAGGCGATAATGGCGGGTGAGTTTTCGGTGCGTGGCGGGAGATTCATGTATTCGGGGTAGACGCAGCGAACTTCGGTGACGCGTGCGGAGGGTGGTTGTCGGACGGAGATTTTGAAAGTCTCGCTGGAGGCATCTCCGGCGACGATGCGGTAGGTGAAGTCCTGTCGGACGCCGCGGTTATTTTCGCCGGTCATGAGAGTGCGGAAACGACCGGAGTCTTCGGTGGGTTGCATGGTGAGAGCTTCATCGACGAAGCGACGATCGCTGGTGGTGTAGAGCAGTTGTACGGAGGGTGGGATCCGGCCGGAGACATCAACCTGAAATTCGATGGCGGTACCGGCAGCGACTGTGGCGTTACCGGGACGGATTTCATCGAGCACGGTGACGGTGGAGACGCTGGCGTGAGCGAATGAGAAGGGGCGAAGGAGGCTGATGGATTTGGGGCTGAGCACTGCGTAGAGGCAGGTGACGAGCGTGAGAGTGAAGAGTGCGGAGCCGAGTCGGGTGAGCCAGCGGCGGTCGACGACTTCGTCGACGTGAACGCGTGTCAGGCTGACGGCAGCGCGTTTTTCGAGCACGCGGCGGATGGACTGACCGGGATCGCGTCCGGCGGTCTGAAGATCAACGAGAGCGGTGAGGCTGCCGTCGAGACCGGTATCCTGGCGATCGAGCATGCGTGCGGCGAAGACGGGGTTGATCCTGCTTGACAGTCGGGCAAGGACGAAGCGATAGAGGATGAAGAGGCACCCCAGCAGGACCGCAGCGAGAAGAATTGCGCGGGTCAGCGGCGCGAAGCCGCCGCTGACGACCCAGTGATCGAGGAGTGTGAAGACAAGGACGTAGCCGACGAGCAGCAGCGCGGCGAGGAATGCGGCGGTGAGCAGGTCTGTGGCTTTGATACGGCTTGGGGGCAGCGAGCGCTGGTAGCGGATGCACTGGTCGGGTTCGACGAACTTATCTTGCTGTGGTTCGGAGACGGTGGCCACGACAGGACTTTCGTGAAAAAGCCGCGGAAAACTGTTGTTACGTATATTATCGGTTGAGAAGTGGAAGTGGCAGCCCTTTCGCCGGAATCGGGTCGATTTGGAAGAGTTTGAGGGTTGTGTGGAGGGCGGCGACTGACTGGAAGTCTGTGGGGCGGTCAGTGTTGGCTTTTCATTCGGAATTTCCCCGATAAAATCGCCACCACCGCGAATACATGCGGCTGGAGTCTTACAGCGCTTGTGGTTGTTTCTCGACACCGAGCCATCGGGAGAGTGTGATGGGACGGCGGTTTTGTCAGTGGATCTGTTTGTGTCTGACGGTTATTGTCGCTCCGGCGGTGGTGTTTGCAGGAGAGAGACCTGCGGATCTGGTGCAGGCGGTCAGGCCGTTTGCGTCGGTGATTTCGGGGCGTGAATCGGCATTTACGCTCACGGGGACGGCCTCCATTCCGATCGACGGTCGTCCGCAGCCGGTGGAATTTCGTCTGGTGCGTTATGATTCTGAAAGTTTCGATCTGGAGCTCACGCATCCGGAATATGCGATTCGGCTTTCTCGGCGCCCCGAGTCCACTCTGCTGGTGCTCCCGAAGCACGGGACGGCTTTTGTCGGCCGTGGCGAGGTTCCTGAGTCGGACCGTTTGTCGCCAGCGGGGCTGTTGCCGCGTTTGATTTCGTCGGCTTCATCGCTGACAGCCGGGACGTTCGTGGTCAATCTGCTCAGCGGTGGCAACCTCGATGACGTGCTCAAATTCTTTGCAGCTCAGGCGAAGATTGACACGCAGCTGACAGACGGTGTCTGGAAATCGGGCGACGTACAGCTGACGTTTCCCGAAGCCGGCCGGGTGGATGTGGTTGTCAACGATGTGACGGCCAGTCTGATGGTTTCGATGACAGCACCAGAGCTGTCCGCAGCAGCGGCGCCTGCCGACCACAAACTCACGGAACTCCCTCGTGAAGAACTGGAGCGAACCTTTGTTCGCGGCGTGCGTCGGGCGACCGAAATTCTTCAGCCAGGTCCTCAGCTGATCGCTCCGGAACAACAGGTTCGAGCGCATGAGCATGGCAGGCTGCAGTGGATTGACGGGCAGCGTGTGGTAACGCTCTGGGGGACTCCTGAAGAAATCGGCACGGCCCATGGAAAGCTCCTGCCGGAGGAATCGCGTCGCTGCATGGAATCGGTGCTGTATTCGTTTGGCACGGCGAATGTGATTCGCACGGGGCGCTGGTTCCGCCATGATCTGCTGGACGCCTTTGCACGACTGTCTCCGCACATTCCCGAGCGGCATCGCCGTGAAACGCGGGCGCAGGCGGCGGCTCTGAATATGGACGCTGAAACCGTTGAAGTGCTCAATGTCTTCCCGGAACTCTTTCACTGCTCCGGATTTGCCGTTTTTGGTTCTGCCACCGTCGATGGAAAGCTCTATCACGGCCGGGTCCTGGACTATATGACGACAATTGGTCTGCAGGATTCCTGCACCACATTTATTGTGCGACCGGAGGGCATGATTCCGTTTGCGAATGTGGGTTATGCGGCGTTCATTGGCAGCGTGAGCGGCATGAATGCGGAAAAGATTTCGCTGGGTGAAATGGGTGGTCGCGGCGAAGGGCTCTGGGACGGCGCCCCCATGGCCACACTGATGCGTCGCGCTCTGGAAGAATGCGACAGTCTCGAAGAGGTGCAGGAGCTTTGGAGGACAAGTCCGCGGACGTGCGAGTACTATTACGTGTTTGCAGACGGCGAAACCAACAGCGCTGTGGGCGTCGCCGCGACTCCGGAAACCATCGAATTCATCAAACCCGGCCAGTCTCACGAGCGTCTGGGCGAGGGCATTCGTGACACTGTGGTGCTCTCTGCCGGCAGTCGCCTGACAGAGCTGCGCCGCCGGGTCGAGGAAAACCACGGGAAGCTCAACGCGGATCTCGGGCAGTGGCTCATGAGCCGCCCGGTGGCCATGGAAAGCAATCTGCACAACGTGCTGTTCGTGCCGGCGGATGGAGTCCTGTACGTGGCGAATGCCAGCCACACGAAGCCTGCGGCAGAAACGCCTTATGTCAGAATTGACCTCCGTGCACTGCTCTCAGCGGGCGAAACGAAGGTCACGGGAAAGTGAGCGGATTTCTGGTGCGAGCTGCTGGTAATCACTGGCCGGTGGTGGTGGTGATGATGGTGGTGCGGTCAGTCGGCATTCCCGCGTGTGGCCGGCTGACTGGCCTCCCGGCAACGCGGTTGGTTCTGTCGTGCCTATGATTTCCGACGTTGCGTCACCCTCCCCTGCCCCGCTCAGCATCGGCCCCTGGCAACTCCCGTTACCTGTCGTTCAGGCGGCATTGAGTGGTTACAGTGACTGGGCAATGCGGGCGATTGCCCGGGAATGCGGGGCGCCGTATTCGATTGCCGAGGTCGTGATTGACACGTTTGTCAACAGGCTGCGGGACAGGCAGCGAACGCGGCATCATTTGTATGTGACGGACGCGGATCATCCGTGTGGAGCGCAGCTGATGGGTGCGGAGCCCGACACCTTCGGTCCTGCGGCGCTCAGACTGGTGCAGGCGGGCTTTGATGTGATCGACGTGAATTTCGGCTGTCCGGCGAAGAAGGCTTCGGGGCGTTGTCGAGGGGGCTATCATCTGGGTCAGCCGGAAGTGGCGGTGGAGATTTTGAAGCGGGTGCGGGAGGCCGTTCCGCCGGCAATTCCGGTGACGGTCAAGATGCGGCGGGGGATTGATGATTCGGCGGAGAGTCGGGAGCAGTTTTTTCGGATTCTGGAGGCAGCAGAGAATCTGGGGATTGCGGCAGCGACGATTCACGGGCGGACGGTGGAACAAAAGTACGTGGGTCCGAGTCGCTGGGAGTTTTTGTCGGAGGTTCGGCGGGCGTTTCCCCGGCTGACGCTCCTCGGGAGCGGCGATTTGTTTACCGCGGCAGACTGTGTGCGGATGCTGCGAGAGACGGGGGTGAACGGCGTCACGGCCGCGCGTGGTGCGATCGGAAATCCGTGGATTTTCAGTCAGGCCGCGGCGCTTCTGCGGGGTGAGCCATTGCCTGCAGCTCCGAGCGTAGGAGTTCAGCGACAGCTGATTGAGCGTCATCTTGAGCTGGCTGCGGAGGTGTTACCGGCGGAGCAGGTGTTGCGGGTGGTGCGACGATTTTGTTTGTTCTACGCGGCCTGGCATCCGGCTGCGGTGGAGGTGCGGAATGCATTTGTGGCGGTGTCGGACGTGACGGCCTTCCGCGCGGTCCTGCATCGCTGGTACATGGCCGACGCACCTGGTCACTACCCGGAGAATCCCGGAAACAAGGCTGCGATGGCTGAGGGGTGAAAAAGAAAAGAGCGAGCTTCCGGGGGAAAGCTCGCTCTTTTCAGAGGGGGGAGAGGGGAAGGGAACAGGGGATCGCGTTGTGTCGGGGGTAGGGTTCAGGCGACTTTGCGTTCGCTGCCGAAGGAGGCGGGAACGACAGCGGGGCGTTTGACGTTGGAGCCTGGGCCGCCGCGCGGGGGGTAGCCGTATTCGCGAAGTTTGCCGCTCAGAGTCCGCAGTCCGATCTGGAGGATCTGAGCTGTTTTTTCGCGGTTGCCGTTGCAGCGGGCGAAGGTGGACTCAATGAGCTTGCGTTCCATTTCGGCGAGTGTCATACCAACGCATTCGGCACCGGGTTCCTGGGACTCATGGTGCAGCCATGGTCGGAGGTCTTCAGGAGAAATGCTTTCGGTGACATCCACGGTGCAGCAGCGTTCGACGACATTCTGAAGTTCGCGGACGTTGCCGGGCCAGGGATGAGCTTCGAGGAGTCGGAGTGCTTCGGCGGTGATCTGCCGGGAGGTCGACCTTCCTTGAGCGAGATCTGGCTGATGAAATGTTCGACCAGCAGAGGAATATCGTTGGTGCGGACTCGCAGCGGAGGCGATTGCAGTGTGATGCCGCTGAGGTGCTGCAGGAGATCATCGCGGAAACGGCCTTCGATGGCGAGCCGGTTGAGGTCGACATGGGTGGCAGCGATGAAACGGATGTTGGGACCTTCGCCACCGCTTTGCAGGACGGAGGATGCACGCTGTTCAAGCAGCTGGGCGAGCCGTTTCTGGAAAGGGAGAGCGACGGTGTCGACGTTATCCAGCAGAATCGAGCCACCATCACCCATTTTGAGGTAACCCGGGAAGCCGTCGGGCGAGGGATCGCCGAAGAGCTGGAGTTCGAGGGTTTCGACGGAATGGAGACTGCAGTCGATGCGGAGAAAGGGTTTCTGAGCGCGGCGGCTGCAGCGATGCAGACCTTCCGCAATGAGCGTCGTACCGCTGCCGGGTTCACCACGGACGAGGACGGTGCGATCATCATCGGCTGCGATGCGAATGGATTCGCGGAGCGATTGCATCGCAGGGGTGCTGCCGATCAGGTCCATCAGGTTGCGATTGAGCAGTTGTCGGCGAAGTTTTTCGTTTTCACGAACCAGTTCTCCGCGGCGGAGTGCGTTGAGGAGAGCGGCACCGAAGCGGGAAGCCGAGTAGGGCCGTTCAATGACATCGCAGTCGAAGGTGGGAACGGTTTCGCGTCCCCAGCGGGAGTCTTCGCCGACGATGCAGACGACCTGAGCAGCTTTGGAGTGGGCGCGGATGGCGGCGTTGACTTCCTGAATCCGCGAGACTGAGTCGGCATCATCGATGATGCAGCAGCAGAACTCCTGTCGGCTCAGGTGAAACAGCATTGCGTCCGGGCTGTCGGTTTCGCAGACCTGAAGTCCGCGTTTGCGGACATCGTCAGCGAGCAATTGTCGGGCACCGGGGCGGGGTGAGAAGACCAGCACAGTGCGGCTGGTGCCTTCCGGTTCCGGTGCGGCTGCGCGGGTTTCAGGCGGCAGCACCGGGGCGGGCTGCGGGAACCGCAATATCTGCGGCTCATGATGAGCGCCGTGCGGGAACTCGTTCATGATGTCCTCGATCTGAGAGCTTAGGAGGGAGAGACGGAGGGGGGGAGAGAGAGACAGGATGTAATCCGGCAAACCGCAGCAGCGATGATTCGGCAGGGGTGAGAGATCCCGGCTGAATTGAGAGAGAGGCTGTGGCTGACGAATTTCCGGAAGGGGTTCCGGAGCAGAAAAGAAAGGAGATCAGACAGGAGATCCGGCTTCAGGACCGGCACCCGGATGGGTGGCGGAGTGATATCCGGGGGCGGCTGAAAGTGTCAACACGTCTTCGCGGCGAATCTGCACAAAAGTCGCTTCGAATTTCAGGATTTTCAGAGGAATGCATCGGGCTGTGGCAAGTGAGGCACCCGCGACGGCAGATTCTGCCGAACGCAGCTGAAGGATCGGCAGACACCGCCGGGCCTGACGGTCATCGCTGAAAGAGGTTGGCCGGGTGCCGGGTGCCTGCGGGGTATGTCGACGGTAGCTGGTCGCCGACGGCGCAGAAATCTCAGTTTCCCCGGGCGCTTGTCTGTCCGCGTTGACCGGGGGCGTGTGAAGCGATTCTTTGGGCCGGCATGCAGAGGCCCTATCCTTCAGGATCGTTGAGCAGGGCGAGCAGGCGGTCACGCAGGACGGGTGAGAATCGCTCGAGCCAGGTGTGGTCGATAATCCCGAGGGAAATCATGTCGAGCAGGTGCACCTGGTCCTTTCGTCGAAAGGAAGTCAATTTCATCGTGATCAACTTCTCGATCGGCAAGGTTCTGGCGGTTCCCATCAAGTCGAATTGCTCGATCGTCGGTACGGGTTCGGGGTATTCCGGTCGGACCTTCTGGCCGGCGAAAATGACGTGGACGGCGTCCCGAGCCCCGGCCTGAGGTCCGTCCAGAAACATGTTGACATTGGCGCTGCGACGAAAGCTGAACCCAACCTGCTCCAGTACCGCAATGGCCCTTTCCAGATCGGACTCGTTCAGGATGATGTCGACATCCTGCGTATTGCGCACGGCGGACTCGTCCACCTGGGCTACCCAGTGCTGCACCGCGTTGCCGCCAATCACCGCGTAGGGGATTTCAGCCGCGTTAAGCGTCTCGGTGACGCGTCGCATGCGGTCCTTGACTTTTTCCACGGCTCGCTCAATCCTCTCCCACAGAGCCTCGCCGGTGTATTTGATCTCAATCATGGACCATGCTCTTTCCGAAATGCCAGCAAACGCTGTGAGTTTATCAGCAAGGCATTTGGAAGCAAATCGCCGGAAGTTCACGGTCTTTCCGGGGAGATTCGTCATCGTTTGCAGGTCAGGTGGCTGCTTCATTCCACATCGACGACCGAGAACTGCTGCGGGTTCTCGAGGAACGTGGCCATGGTTTCGCGGGAGCTGAAGAGGTGCAGTCGGCCGCGGTACCAGAGAGCGAAATCCAGCTTTCCGGGGACTTCTTCCTGGCTTGAGCTGAGGAGTACAACATCAGCACCGCCGGCAGCCGGTGCGTAGCGTTGAGGATCTGTTTCAAAGGCGAGTCTGGCTTCGTCAGAAGAGAAGGTCCAGGTGTGCAGTCCGAAGGTTGACTGGATGTGTGGCTGGGCATCGACGAGTCGTCGTTGATCGCGGAGTGCCACGGGGCAGAAGCCTTTGAAGCCTGTGAGATCAGGGCGGGCCTGAATTCGTTCCAGCTGACGTCGTCGCTCGATCTGTTCGGCGTCGATGCGCATCCGTTCTGTGTTGACGGACTGAAGAGGTTCGGAGGGGGCCGTCACCGAATTTTCGCCGGGTGTGGTTTCTGCAGTGTTGGTCTCTGCGGGTGTGGTTTCGCCGGATTCGGCTGAGTCCGGGGAGAAGGCGGGGAGTGTCGGATCGAATTCCTCCACTGGAGCGGCGGGTGGGTCTGTAAATTCAGGTGTGAGGTCTCTGGAGTCATCAAGTCCGATGCCGGTGAAGGGATTTTCGGCAGACGGTTGATCAGCGTCGGTTGCGGGGCTGGCCTCGAAATCTTCGCCGGGGGTTACAAGCGGCAGCGGTGCAGTGGACGGGATCTGGAGTGGAGTGGCGGCAGTGGCTGCTTCTCGGGCTTGCCGGGCAACAGCGTCGAGGTCGAGGACGTCGGCATTGTCATCGAGATCGAGAGCTTCCATTGGATCTGCGGGGATCTCGGCGGCAGCCGACCGTGCAGCGGCGGCAGCACGGGCGGTGGCAGCGGAGGCGGAATTCATAAAGGCTGGTGCGGCCCCGGGCTGGACGAAGGGGTCGGCGGCGGTATTGGCATTGAAGGGAATGCTGGCTGGAAGCGGGGCGGGTTTTGCGGCGGTGCGTGGCAGGGGAGGAATTGCCGGTGGCGTTGCTGGTGTTGGTGGTGTTTGGGAATCTTCGCTGCTGGAGCGCTTACCGATGAGACGTCCGAGAACGCCTGGTTTGGAGGTTTCGGCAGTTTGCCGGGGGATTTGCGGTGGAGTGGGTGTGAGTTTCTGTGGGGGCTCTGGAGTAGAAGAGCCGGGGCGGGCCGCGGCAGTTGCCGGAGTTCTTCGGCCGCCGGTGAGGCTATGGCCGACGGGCGGCGCGGCTGCTGGTTCTTTCATACCGGGCGGCACGGGTGACTGGGAGGCCGGTGCCGGGGCCGGAGTTGTTTTATTCCGCCCGGTGAGTTTCCCAAAGAATTTCTGGAAGGCATTTTGTTTGGGGGGGGCGGTATCTTTGGGGCGAACGAGGTGGGACTGCATGTTCCTCGCGTTGGGCAGGTCCTGGGAGCGCATGGACGGCATTTCCTGCCCACTCTCGTTGAACAGTCGCTGCAGTTCACCGTTGACGGAGCCTGGGTCGTAGGAAGCTGTGCGAGTTGGTTTGCCCGAGGGATTCGCTGAGCTGCTCCGCATGTTGCCATCGGAAAAAGCATGGGACTGAGGCAGCGCGGTGGCTGCGGAGACAGATGCGGCCAGCAGGGCGCGGCGGGCGAGTTTGGCAGAGATCATGGGAATATTCCTGAGTCTTCGGAAGGCCACGGGAAAGGTCAGCGGCATGCCGGAATAAGGAGAGCCGTTGAGTTGCGGGCAAAGGCAAACACACGGCCACGCGTCAGATATCGTCGATTCTGAAAAGGCCGATTGGTTGAGTTGTTGGGGTTTTACCGGCAATGCGGGAGACAGAATCGCCGGAAGAAGCAGAACCGGAATGACCGTTACGCTTGATGCAAAGCCCCCGATTTCGCAAAGTGCGGGTTTGCCTGTGGAAAAAATTGGCTTTGGGGATGGGGGCAGTGATGGAGAAAGGTGTTGAAGTGAAAGCCGGGGAGCCGGTGGTGTGGAATGGCCAGTTGCTGCGGGTGTGTGTTGAGCCGGGGCGTCCGCCGCGTCCGCGTGGCCGTTGGTTTTTGCGGGCGCTGCTGACAGCATCGCTGCTCCTGAATCTGCTCTGGTGTTACCGCTTTTTCGCTGGTGGGTATGCGGAGCCGGCGGTAGCGGAGGTGTTCGTCGACGGCGAGGAGGGAGCGGAGGATCGGATTGCGGTGATTTCGTTTACCGGCACGATCAGTCCGCCGTTTACGGAACGCTGGCTGCGGCTGTTGAAGCGGGCGAAGGAGGACGAGACGGTGCGGGGGGTGGTGCTGTCGATTGACAGTCCCGGGGGCTTTGTGGCGGACAGTCATCAGCTGTATCGGCGGATTCAGGAGTTGGCGGAGGTGAAGCCTGTGTATGTGTCGATGAAGCGACTGGCAGCCTCAGGTGGCTATTACATCGCGGTGGCCGCGGGGGAGCGGGGGCGAATTTTTGCGGAGCCGACGACGTGGACCGGTTCGATCGGGGTGATCGTCGCGCGGTACAATGCGTCGGAGCTGGCCGGGCGTGCGGGGGTCAGGGTGGAGCCGCTGGTGACCGGGCCGCTCAAAGATTCGCTCAACCCGTTCCGCGATCTGACCGCGCGTGAGACGGAGGTCTGGGATGCGATTCTGAAGGATGCCTTTGACCGGTTTGTGAGGGTGATTGACGAGGGGCGCGCGGAGCTTGACGAGGCAGCTGTCAGAAAGCTGGCGACCGGCCAGATCTACACCGCTCAGCAGGCACTGGAGAATCACCTTGTGGACGAGCTTGGCTATGAGGAGGATGCGGTGGTGGCGATGGCAGCAAGTCTGGGGCTGAAGGAGTGGGAGACGTTCGAGTACCGTTCGACACCGGGGCTGGTGGACGCGCTGCTGGGGATTCAGGGACGTGAGCCGTCGATTACGGAGCAGTTGGCGGAGGCGGCGATACCGCGGGCACAGTACCTGTGTTCGTGGTTTCCGGTCAGAGCTGATTTCGGGCGTTAGTGTGGGCTGGAGTTGCGGATTGAGCGCAATTTGGACTCTGGCCGCTTGATTCCAGGAGAATCGACTGCGAGAATAGGGGTTCGCGATGCGGGGACCTGTCCGGCATTTTTTGAAAACCGAGGGGCGAAATGAAGTTTCTTGAAGGGCACACGGTCGGAATTGACCTTGGTACCACCTACAGCGCAATTGCGATGCTGGATCAGGACGGGAATCCCACGGTGATTTCCAACGCCGATAACCGTCCGATCACGCCTTCTGTGGTGCTGCTGGACGAAGACCGGGTGGTGGTGGGACCGTCATTTGAGCGAATTTCTGTGGCCGATCCGAAGTCGATCGTCGAAGCGATCAAGCGCGAGATGGGCAACAAAAACTTCTACGTGGTCTACCAGAATAAAAAGCTCTCGCCTGAATTCATTTCAGCCCTGATCCTGAAAAAGATGAAGCAGGACGCAGAGAAAGTGATCGGTCCGATTGCCAACGCGGTGATCACGGTGCCCTACTACTTCAACGACGTCCGCCGCAAGGCCACTCAGGACGCAGGTCGCATTGCCGGCCTGAACGTCATTGACATCATCAACGAACCAACCGCGGCAACGCTCGCCTACGCGTGGGCTCGCGGAGAATTCGGTCGCACGGACATCAAGGCGGACGAAAAGACCATTATGGTCTACGACCTTGGCGGAGGAACGTTCGACGTGACTGTCGTGCGTTACACGCCGACCAGTTTCCGGGTACTCGCGACGGACGGCGACGTAATGCTCGGAGGTCTGGACTGGAGTAAGCGGTTGTCGGACCATCTGGTTGAACAGTTTCGCCGAAAGTTCAACGTGGACCCGTCCGAGGACCCCGAAACAATGCTCTCGTTTCAGCAGGAAGCTGAAGACGCAAAACGCGATCTGTCCTCGAAAACGCAGGTTCCGATCACTGTTTACTACAAAGGCAACACCCTCTCTGTTTCGGTCTCTCGAACCGACTACGAGCGGATGACGGCCGACCTGCTGCAGCGAACGAAGGACACCACAGAGCTCGTACTTCAGCAGGCCGGAGTCGCTCCGGGGGCTCTGGATGAAATCGTTCTCGTGGGCGGTTCAACCTACATGCCTGTGGTGGAACAGATGCTGCGGGAAGTGTGTCGGAAGGAACCATCCCGGGCATTGGCGCCGGAGCGTGCGGTGGCCGAAGGTGCGGCCATTCATGCGGCCATTCTGCAGGCACGGCACGGGGTCAATTCCGGCGGCGTGGTGGAAGCTCTGCAGAAACGTCTGCGGGCCGTTCGCACTACCGATGTCAATTCACATTCGCTCGGTATCAAAATCACCGATCCCAATAACCGGGCTCGCAAGATCAATCACATCATGATCCCGCGAAACACTCCTGTGCCCCACAATGTCAGACAACGCTTCGGGACCAACTCGGATGGCCAACAGCGGATCCACGTGGAGATCCTTGAAGGTGACGCAATTGATCCGGCAGCCTGCGAACTGATCGGAGACTTCCGCATTACTTCGCTGCCTGCCAATCTTCCCAAAGGCTCGCCGATCGAAATCACTTATGCTTATGATTCCGCCGGGCGGATCAGCGCATCCGCTACAGAGCTCACCGGCAACAAAACGGCCAGCACCGAGATTGTCCGTGCCGGGGGTATGAATGAAAATCAGATCACCGATGCCTTTGACCTGCTGCAGAAGGATTACGAAGTCGAGTAGCCTGTCAGAGACGTGGGTCCGGTTTCAGGATCGACCCTGCCCGCAGTCTTCACTGCGGGCTTTTTTTTGATCAACGCTGGTGGCGGCAATGCGATCAAGGTCAGGCTGCAGCCTGCGCAGTCCCTCTTCCATCGTCACACGGGGACAGTAACCAAAGTCACGAATGGCAGCGGCAACGCTGTAGGCGTGGGATCCAGCAAGCTGTGCAGCGACAAATCGGGTCATTGGGGGATCTGACCGGAGTCGAAGCAGTTGCCAGAGGACTTCAAGTGCTGCGCCGGCATTCCACGCCGCGCGGGCGCTGATCTGACGCCCGACCGGCGGTAAACCAGCGCGACTCAGGAGCAGATTGATCCAGTCCCAGAGATTCACGGGGGCCGGTTCGTTGATGAAGTACGCGCGGCCCGCTGGTGTACCGGTCGTTCGCAGGGCAAGTTCCGCGTCCAGATGTGCTGCGGCGGCGTTTTCAACGTAGGAAACGGAGACAAGGTTCTGCCCTGCACCAACCTGTCGCAGACGACCTTTGCGGGCTGCCTGCAGGAGTTTAGGGATCAGGTGATTATCTCGAGGGCCCCAAATGAGGTGTGGGCGGAGCGCGCAGGTGAGCAGGCCGTCGTGTCCTGAGGCTGCAAGCACAGCCTGTTCGGCGAGCGCCTTGGAGTGGGGATAGTGGCAGAGCCAGCGTCGGGAGTAGGGAGTGGACTCATCGGCGTGGAGATGGTCTGAACCATCGAAGACAACACTGGGGGAGCTTGTGTAAATCAATCGGGCAACTTTGTGTTTGCGACAGGCATTCAGGATATTCAGGGTGCCCTCGTAATTGATCCCGAAGTAGAGGCTGCGGGGGCCCCAGATGCCGGGTATTGCGGCGGTGTGGAAGACCGCGTCCACGCCATCGCAGGCGCGAAGAACGAGGGCCGCATCGCGGATATCGCCCTGGATCAATTGGGCGCCGGTGGCAGAGACGGTGGGGTAGTTTCCGCGACACAGAACTCGTACGGAGTGACCCTGTGTTCGCAGGAGTTCGACGAGATAGAGGCCAAGAAAGCCTCCGCCTCCGGTGACGAGCATCTGCAGGGGTTTGGAGGCTGCCGACATTTCGGGTTCCGAGAATAGAGAATTAAAATTTTTGTGGCGGGTTTTGGGAAAAGGCCGAAAACGGCGGAAAACTCACGTGCCGCTTGTTAAGTTAGGAAGGTAGTTGAGTATCAGTATGAGTGCACTGTTCTTCTGTACACTTGTTGTATTCGTTTCGTCCGTGTTTTTCCTGATTTTGTACGGTTTGATTTGCAGGAAAAGGTCCGGTCAGAGGATTGCCTGGTGGACAAAACGTTTCAGGAGGGAAAGATTCCCTGTGTACAAGTGGGTGACCGATCACTCCGGGGGACCTGCGTGTGCGGCTGGATCAGTTGGTTTTTTTTTGGGTGATTTTGTATAGAATATCACCCGGCCATGGGACATGGTGCAGACAAGCAAAACGGCCTGGCATCGGGATTTTCAACTTGTGGGTTTGACAGTGGCCGGCGAAGTGAGTGTTTTTTAGGTATAGCTGTGGTTTCGGGGTGGTGGCCACGTCTGTATGCAGGCGTCTGGCACTGCATTGAGGCTCCGGATAAAGGGTATTTAACCAAATTCATGGGAGGCTCTGAAAGAGTCTCCTGTACACAGGAAGGGGAGATCAGATGGCGTATTCGGGAAGGCACAGTTTGGGCGGAAGGACTTCTGCTCCGAAAAAGGTGGAATCTGCAGAGTCGGAAGCGACTCTGAAGGCAGAGTTTGAAGATTGGTGCAGTCTGCGTGAGGAGGCTCGGGAGATTTTCGACCGACTTTCTCCGCGTGAGCAGGAAATCGCGGCTATGGCGGCGATTGGCATGTCTTCTCGTGAGTGTGCTGATCGCCTTGGGATCAGCGTGAAGACGGTGGAAAAGCACCGTTTGTCGGCTTACCGTCGTCTGGAAGTGGACGGTCTGGCTGGTTTGATTCGGATTTATCTGCAGACTGGTCTTCCGGACTACCCGGAAGAGGGCGAATAGGCCCTGTGGCCACTCGGGGTGTTGACACCCCGAGTTTTTTTTTGCGCTGGGTTGATTCGGGGGTAGCATCCATTGGCGATTGTCAACATACCGATTGATATCCGCGACGTTGCCGACCAGCCGGAGCCGTGGGATGAACTTCTCGGGGTTTACGAGTTGCAGGAGTTTCGCCGGTTCCCGCCGTTCAGTGGAATGAAGCCTGGGCCCGAGAACTTCCCCGGGGCGATGATTCTTCGACGATGTCGCCGTGGAAGAGTGTTGTGTTACCAGGGGGAAGCTGGTGGAACAGCATTCCAGATTTTGACGCAACAGGACGCCCTGAATGTCCTCGAAGCGCTCCGTCGGGCGGTTGATATTGAGTCGCGGGCGGTGTCGGAAGCGCTGGCGGGCGGTCCGAATGCTGAGTGGAGTGTGGAGTTTCTGGCGGAACTGGCGGAGCGCGAGTCAGCGGAGGGGCCTGAGCGGTTGCGTCGCGCGGATCAGCTGGACGTTGAGATTTCACGTGTCCGGGGACACCTGGACAGGCGAAAGTCGCCAGGTGTTCGTCAGGTTGCCCAGGCACGCATTCTGACCGCTCCCGATCGCCCCTCCCGCCGCGGTTTGTGGGATCGGTTGCGGGGCCTGGTAACAGGTTCGGCGGCGTCGCGTCGGCGTGGCGGGGTTCCGGACTATATTCCCAACGACGGTCCGCAGGACCTGCACGCGGGTACGTTAAGTGCGCCGATGTTTGAGGGTGATCTGTTCGGTGAGATGAGCTGTCTGAACAGGGCGCCGCGTTCGGCGACAGTGATAATGACCGAGGGGACTTCGGAGGATCCGGTGTATGTCATCGAGATGGTCCGCAATGCCCTTGATGCCCTGCGGTCGAACGCAGACTATCGTCGCCGCATGGACGAAGTTTATCGTGCCCGCGTGATGGAGAATCAGGTTCGCAGCCTGCCGATGTTTCGCCTGCTCAGTGACGACGACTACAAGTGGCTGGCACCGCAGCTGGAGCTGGTTGAGTTTCAGGCGGGCGATGTCATTTTTGACGAACATGACATGATGGCGGACAGATGTTACGTGATCCGCAGTGGCATGGTGAAGGTGTCGAAGGGGCTCGGCTGTCTGCCTGGTCGGGAAGAGATTCCCGACTTTTCCGCGTTCGCACAGGAACTGCAGTCGCTCGCGGGACGGACAGGAATTGCAGGAACCGTTGGGCGTGAATTGCTGCAGCTGTTATCGGCTGACGGCAGTTCCCGGGGACTAACCGAACTGGATCCCACTGCCCTGCTCCGACTGCTGCATCGCTGGATGCAGACATCAAAGCTGCATCTGACGCTGGGGAATGACATTCCGCAGTTGCTGGAACAGGCGGGGCTTGGCGAGCATTCAGCTGTGTTTGAGGACTTCCAGGAAAAGCCTGCCGACTGGTGGCAGGTTGAAGTGCGAATCTTCAATCGTCTGCTCCTGGAACGGCTCTGTCCGCAGAGTCTGCACCGCAGATCTCTGGCGGTATCTCAACGCAGGACTTTGTCTTACGCCGGCAGGGGTGAGATGATTGGCGAGATTGCGGTGCTCCGCAACGAGTCTCGGACTGCAAGCTGCCTCGCGTTCACTCACCCTTCGTCCGGCCAGAAGCTGGCTGATCAGAAAAACATTATCCCCCAGCGCGTGGAAGCCGTCCGGATCAGCAGCGAAGTGCTCAGGCAACTGCAGACCCGGTCCCCTGCTTTTCGCGAATATGTTCAGGAAATCATTGGTGTTCGGATACACCGTGACAGTGTGGTTCGACCCGCCGGTGCCGCCAGTTCAAAGCAGCGTCCGCCCAGTCAGACGGGGGAGTTTGAATCTCTCGGACTTGCGTGGGGACAGTCGCTCATGGTGATCGACCTTGACCGCTGCACGCGCTGTCAGGAGTGCGTCAAGGCATGTGTGGAGGCCCACGACGATGGCCGAACGCGACTCTACCTTGATGGGCCTCGCTTCGAGGGACGCTATCTGGTTCCGGTGACCTGTCGGCAGTGTCACGACCCGGTGTGCATGATCGGCTGTCCGGTCGGTGCGATCAATCGTGGCGGGAGCGGAGAAATTCGGATCTCTGACCACTGCATCGGCTGCAGCAAATGCGCCGACCAGTGTCCCTATGGTTCGATTCAAATGGATCTTCTGGACAAACCAGTCGACCCTGACCCGGAACTGCTCAAATTGCTCGGTCCCGGTTACGTGCTCAGATCCGTGCAGGAGCTTGCCGTGGTCTGTGACCAGTGTCGTTCATCACCTCTCGGCAGCCCCTCCTGTGTCTACGCCTGCCCGCATGATGCGGCGATTCGTGTCGAGGGATTGAGTTTTTTTGATCGCTGAAACAGCCCTAAGGAACAGTCCTGTGTTGATTGACCGGTCTCACCGAGCATGGGCTCTGTTTTCTCTGATCAGTCTGACCGCTGCGACCATCGGCTGGACGGTCAGTCTGAAGAATTCTCCGGCAGGAACCTCGGGTGGCAGTTTTTCCGGGCTGTTGTTTGGAATTCTTGGCACGGGAATGATGCTCTTTGCGGGCTTGCTGGCCGGTCGCAGACTGCTGCGGCATCTGCCGTTTGGCAGTGCCCGGTTCTGGATGAAGGGACATCTCTGGCTGGGAACGCTGTGCATTCCCTTTATTCTGTTTCACTCCGGGTTCGCCTGGGGCGGCGTGCTTGAACAACTCTTGTGGTACTGCCTCGCCTTCGTGGCACTGTCTGGTTTTTTCGGACTTGCCGTCCAGCAGTTTCTGCCCGGGCTGCTCTGGAAGACTGTTCCTCTGGAAACGTTCGAACCCCAGGCTCCATGGCTCTGCGATCGACTGACGATGGTGCACGATTTGCAGCTGTCAGATGTCTGCGAACGCCAGCTGAATGCTCCCTCACCACATCTCATCGAACCCGCAAAAAAACTCCTGGCGGCCTGCCGGACTTCTGCCTCAGGGACGGAAAACTCGCGCAAGCTCCCACTTCAGAATGTTTCGCCGCCAGCGGTTCGAGATTTCTTCTGGGCAATGGCTGGCTTCTGTAAGGAAACCAGCAAAAGCCGAAGCCGGGATGGTTTCAGGATCCGGGTGCGGGAAGATTTCCCGAAACTCCTCGAACAGCTCTATTCCGATCTGCGCCCGCAAACCGCGTCCGCTCCGCCTGTCAACATTGCCACCAAAGCATCACCCGATCCACGCCACACAGTGGCTCCCGTGACACCATCTGCCGGCGGACCAGTGTTGTCTCCGCTGCAACCTCCGCGCTCACAGGGTGCTGAAGAAACGCCGGCCGCGTCGGGCGGCGCTGCATCTTCGGCGTCTGCAGCAACAGGAAAGCCGTCGCCGTCCACCCCGTCGCCTGCCGCGGCGCCGTCTGCTGCAGCCGGCGCGGTTCCTCCTGCGAAGTTGTCTCCTCTGGAACTGATGCGACAAAAAG
>CAZLOQ010000123.1:0-11797 GCA_964561125.1 uncultured Chitinophaga sp.
GCCAGCCAAACGCCTGCACACCGCCTCTGGTAAAGGGTTGTCGCGACTTCAGCAGTGCGAGCAGGCCTGCCGTTATGGGAAATTCACCAGGTTGCTGACGAGGCAATCTGCGTCACCTGGGGGCTTTGCTGGAGGAACAATTCGGCAGTTAACGCCGAAAAGGGCAGAGTCTCGCTGCCGAATCGTCTGGCTCTCCGGTCAGAACTGCCACGAGTCACTGTGTTGGTGTTGACCGAATCGGGCGAATCCACAGAATTCTCCGAACTTCTCTCAAGCCGCAGTGGCCGTTTCCTCTCTCAGCCCGCATCCGCGGGTGCTGCGGCTCCGGTCGATTCCTGCCTGACCTCCTCTCTCTCTACAGGTGCTCGCGTGAAACCCATTCTCCCAGCCCTCGTTGCCGCGGCCATCGCGGGAATCTGGTCCGGTTCCTGCGCAGCCCAGTATGGCCAGCCGGTTGCCGGCATGGCGGTCACCGGTTATCCGGCTGCCGGCCGTTCCGTTGCGGGCTATGCCAATGGATATCCCGGGCAGACCGGCTATCCGGGGCAGACCGGCTATCCCGGGCAGACCGGCATTTTCAATCGTGGCCCCGCGGCGTTGTACCAGCCACAGCTGACGTCGATGGCGATGTTTCAGGATGGTGCGGTACCGATTCCGGATGACGCGACGGTGACTCCGAATCACGGCGCTGGTACTCAGCCGTGGACTGCAGCACCGGGATCATCGGTTCCTGGTTTCAGCGACACGACACAGTCAGCTCCGACGAACGGGACGGATGCCTGCTGTGGCGTTCCGCTGATGACCAGCCCGGAAATGCCTGGCAACATGACGTGGAATGCGTTTTCGCCGCCGTTTACAACGGACCCGTTTCTGACTTCACCTCAGGCGTCGGGTGGTCCGCAGCAGCCGTATCAGCCGTCTGTTCCTCAGGGGCTTTACAGTTACGGCGCAAACGGTCCGGCGCCGTACCGCTTTGGCTGGAACAACCGGATTGATTTATCGTGGCTGCCGTCTTCCAGTCTGTCAGACCCCACACAGGGGGATTTTCAGTCTTTTGGGGTTGATTATGGTCTGACTCACACCTCTCAGCTGCCAAGTGGCTGTGTGCTGAACTGGACCAATCAGTTTGCCTACCGGAATCTGGACGGAGGACTTGGCGCTTTCGGTCTCCCATCGAGTCTGTTTCGGTTTGGTTTTGACATCGAGCTGGAGACGCAGTCTGCAGGGCCTGCCAGTCTGAGTTTTGCGATTACGCCGTCGATCAACACGGACTTCGATGCGGATCCGTGGGACGAGGGTTTCCAGCTGGATGGTCGCGGCATTCTGCTGTTCCGTCTGGATCCTTACTGGACGCTGGGTCTGGGAGCGATGTACTGGGACCGTCTGAATGACCGTGTGATTCCCTGGGCTGGTTTGATCTACCGGGACGATTACTGGGAATGGCAGCTCATGTACCCGGAGACGCGGGTGAGCCTGTTTCTTGGCAACGAGCGGCTGTGGGCAAAGTGGCTGTACTTCCGCGCGGAGTATCATGTGGAGTCATGGGGAGTGCAGCGAAACAACGGCGGTATTCTGCAGGACACTCAGCTGGAAGTTTCGGATTACCGGCTGCTGGGTGGCTTCCGCATGGATGCCGGCTTCTACAGCTGGTTCATTGAAGCCGGGGCGGTGCTGGATCGCAGCCTTGAGTACGGCACGGCACCGGCGTCAGTCGGCATTGATTCCGGGTTTATCGGTCAGATCGGTCTGCGATTCTGAAGCGGATCAGCAGCAGGAAGTGATTGCATGTCTTCAACGATCGCAGTGGTGCTGGCGGCTGGTCGCAGCACCCGTATGAAGTCTGATATTCCCAAGGTGCTGCATCCGGTTTGCGGCCGGCCGATGATTGAGTATGTACTCGATGCGGCACGGGAGGCCGGGGCTGGTCGGCTTGTTGTTGTGGTGGGACATCGATCCGATCTTGTCCGAGCAGCGCTCAGCGGTCACCCGGACGTGGTGTTTGCGGAACAGACCGAGCAGAAGGGGACCGGGCACGCAGTGATGATGTGCGAATCGGCGCTGGCCGACCACACCGGCGATGTACTGATCCTCGCAGGCGACACTCCGCTCCTGCGCGGGGCATCCCTGCGAGCGCTGCTGGATCGTCGTGAAGAATCGGGGGCAGCCTGCGTGATTGGCACGGCACGCACCGAAAACAATGAGGGGCTGGGGCGGATCGTGCGTGACGAGCTGGGATGTTTTCAGCGGATCGTCGAGCACAAGGACGCTGCTCCTGCCGAACGCCTGATCACCGAGATCAATACGGGCTGTTACGCGTTCAGCACTCCGCAGCTGCTGGAGTCGCTCCGCAGTCTGCGCCCCGACAACAGTCAGGGCGAGTACTATCTGACGGACTGTCCGCGAGTGCTCATGGACGCCGGTGCGGTCGTTGAAGCCACCTGCAGTCTGACGCTTGAGGAAGCGCTGGGCGTGAATACGAGAGCGCAGCTGGCGGAGGTTCGTCTGAGCATTCAGCAGGGCATCCTGCGGCAGCTGATGCTGGACGGGGTTACGATTGAAGACCCTGCTCAGACGAGCATTGAATACGGGGTTCGGATTGGCCGGGATACTGTGATCCGGCCGTTTACCGTGATTGAACGCGGGGTCGTGATCGGCGAACACCAGATCATCGGCCCGTTTGCCCATGTTCGCCGCGAGGGCTGATTGAAGCTCGAGTGTGCACGCTGCGATTACGGCCTGTAAGGCCAGTTCCATCAGCCCGGGGTGCAACCCCGGGTCAGCCCCCCTGACGAAGACACACGCCCTGTCAGGGCAGTTCTCAGCTACGGCCCCGGCAAGGCCCCTCCAGTGCCCACGTGGAGGAGGGATGGGTTTTGAAACACAGAGGCACAGAGGAACACAGAGGAGTGATGGCAGCGCAGCGCAATCATGCCACGGTGCGTCCAAAGCCATCCGGGTTCATCCCGGAAAGCGCGGGCTCCCGCCGAATCACCCGCCCCGCAAAGCCCGCTGCTGCACACCCGGTTCACACCGAACACGCAGCGTTCATCTGAGAACTGCCCCTACAGGGCGAAGCTGCCCGCGAGCGACCTGACCTGACCTGGCATTTCATGCGAGGCTGATTGAGCTGGCCCTGCAGGCCGCAAACACAGCTGAACTGTGTTTACGGCCTGTAATTGCCAGGGTGCATGGCACCTTGAATCGCAAACTCATATCCCGGTAAGCTTTGCGACGAAAGGCTGCGTCCCGCTTTCCCACGGTCGCGGCTCCAGTCGTGCTCAGCAGGTTCCCCACAACTCGCCCCCCGGCTCCGGTCGATTCGTCCACCCATTTTCGCCGCTTTACGAAAAAAAAAACGCGGCAGGCCACGGCAACCTGGCATCCCTTCGCTCCCCCCGATACGCTCCCATCACAACCTGCCGACCGCATTTCCGCAGTCAACCGCAAAAAGGACATTCACAGGGAGTCAGAATGATGTCGCGTCGTGTTTGCTGTTTCTGGCTGATCCTTTTGGTTGCCTGCCATTCGCCCGCCGCCGCACAAAACCTCATTCAACAGGAAAACTCGCAGCCCGGTGCCATCGACTGGCAACTCACACGCGTCAAAATCGTGGGATCTCAGTGCCGCTCCGTTCCCATTGAAGGCTATTGCTCCCGGCAAAGCGTCAGGGCCGGAGAAAAACTGGATGTGATGGTCTCCACAAACCCCGCCCGAGCTTTTCGCCTCGAAGTGTTCCGCACAGGCTACTACGGCGGCAGAGGTGCTCGGCTCATGCAAACCTTCGACCGCATTGAATCCACAACGCAGTCTGACCCCGCCAAAGGGGAAAAGGACCTGCACGAATGCCAGTGGAAGTCAGCCATCACCCTCACCATCCCCCCGAATTGGCTCAGTGGCGTCTACCTCGGCCGACTGACCACCATCCCCGAAGGCCAGGAACCCTACTGGCAAAGCTACGTGATTTTCATCGTCACCGATGACCGCCCCGCGGATGTGCTCTTCCAGTGTTCCGATAACACCTGGCAGGCCTACAACGTCTGGCCGAGCAACTTTTCTGTCTACACGCATCCGAAAGGCAATCAGGGACCATGGGCGGATGTAAGCTTTGACAGACCCTATGGCCGCGAATCCCAGTATGCGTCGGTCGTGAACGATCCGCTGACCGTCGGGGCAGGTGAGTTTCTGCCGTACGAGTTTCCCATGTCATACTGGCTCGAACAGCACGGCTATGACGTCACTTACTGCTCCAACAGCGACATGCTCACACCCGACCGTGGACTCAGGTGCAAGTGCTTCATCAGCATCGGCCACGACGAATACTGGGATCGCCGGCAGTTCGACAGTGTCACGGCCATGCGGGACGCCGGTGTCGATCTGCTGTTTCTGTCAGGCAACAGCGTGTGCTGGGTCAGTCCTCTGCGAGCCGCCTCAGACGGACGCGCCAATCGAATCCTCTTCCGCGGCGGTCCCTACGGGGGCGAAAATGCCTATGCCAAAGACCGCGAAAAAGATCACGGACCATTTCCGTTTCGCGGCCCCGATGAAGGACTGCTGATGGGAGCTCGCAATGTGGAACCCGTCAACGGCGGTGGAGACTGGACAATCACCAGATCGGACCACTGGATGTTTCGCGGCAGTGGCCTCAAAAATGGTGATTCCATACCAGGACTGATCGGCTGGGAGTACCACGGAGACCCTGCCGAAATCCCAGGGCTGGAGGTCGTCGCCAGCGGAACAGCATGGCAGGGAGGCGTCAATCCTCAACAGTGGACAGCCACCATTTATCCCGGTCCCAAAGGCAATTTTGTCTTTAACGCCGCCACTATCTGGTGGGCCCAGGCACTCGGAGATCCTCCCGGACACACGCTCCCCTGGTCACACTACAGTCGCCCGCACGGCCCCGATGAACGCGTACAGATCATCACCCACAACCTGCTGAAGAAGGCGATCGAGTGACCCGCTGCCCTCAGACTTTTCAGCCGGACTGCCAACTGCCGCTATTCCGCACCGAAGTCCGGCCTGCAGATCTCACTTCCGTTCGTCGGCTCGTGCAGGCCACCGGCGTGTTTCATGATTTTGAAGTCGATATCGCTGCCGAACTGGTGGAGGAACGACTCCGTCGCGGGCTGGCCTCAGGATATTACTTTCTGTTCTCAGACAGTGATTCCGGCCTGGCCGGCTACTCGTGCTGGGGTCCCATCGCCTGCACTGTCGCCAGCTACGATATCTTCTGGATAGCCGTCGACCCGCAGCGGCAGGGACGAGGCCTGGGACGGACGCTGATGCAGGCAACCGAATCACAAATCTCCGCAGCCGGTGGTCGTCGCATCTATCTGGAAACATCCGGACGCCCTGAATATCACACCACCCGCCGCTTTTATGATCGCTGTGGATACCAGATCGTCGCCACACTCCCGGATTTCTACGCAGACGGCGACGACAAGCTGATCCTGCTCAAAACAGTCGTTCCGGATCAAAATCCACAGCCTTGAACGTCACGTCATTCGAACTCCGGCCTGTTTCCGCGCCTCACAGCCCGACCCCTACGTCCCGTCGTTCGGAATTGACAGCGAAACCCGCGGCGCAAAATCACGATGACCACCCGCAGAACGGCCCGCAACCGGCGGGCGTGGCTGCAATAACCGCGGGAAAGAATCGGGATCCCGCTTCCACGCAAAGTGCAGAATTCCGGCAAACGGGATCCACCAAATCAGGTCGTTTGTCAAAATGGTCCAGCCCGCAGACCACGGAAACTCCCCCGTGATCGCAGCATTCAGAAATCCGATGGGGCCAAAAATTTTTCCGAGCAGCCCCACAAGGACGATGGGCCAGTGACGCACCGGATTGCCGGCGGCCAGGCCGTAGCCGATGCCGTAAACACCGACAATCATCCCGATGCACTGCCACAGTCCGGGGTAGTTTGGGGGAGCAATGCCCAGCCATGCGAATGGCACGGTCGGCCACAGGATTACGAATGCTCCCCATACGAGGTTGTAGATCGCAGCAACAATCAGCACCCGCCCCATCCACCCGGGAACACCGTCATTCCCTTTGCTTGCCATGACTCGCATCCCGCACAAAATTGGAGATTGAACCGCCCAGTCATCATCCGTGGCAGTTATAGGCAAATTCACCGACTTTCCATCGGGATTCTCTGTTGCTCTCCATTTCTCTTCCGCCAATTGCGTTGCCGCAGCATCGCAACAGTCCATAAAATGCCGGAAACTCAGGAAATCCCGTGTATTGCCGAATCCGGTGACGAATATTGTATGCTGTGGCATTGCTCACCAAAGCGTTGCAGATCCCTTCGTCCTGACAGGAGTCATCCTGATGCTGGCCCAACTCATTCCCCGCAACGGTGGTCCGGCCATCACGCTCACGTCGCCCATTACGGTCGTCGGACGCAGCGACCGTCTGTGTGATTTAGTGATCGAGCACGCCAGCATTTCCAAGCAGCACTGCATGCTCGTCAAGACAGACGGACTGGTCTACATCCGGGACCTGGGCAGCACAAACGGAACCCGCGTCAACGGACAGCGGGTCATTCGCGGTGCACTCCTGCCAGGCGACTTATTGTCCTTTGCCAGCGTCGCCTATCGAATTCACCTGGGGGCCGATATTCCCTCCGCCAACGCACAGGACAACGCAACCCAGTGGATGCCCACAGCCCCTCACGGCAACCCCCAGTCAGCCGGTAATCCCCTCTCTGACTCCAGCCTCAGTGACGTGCGATTTCTGCGGGATTCCGATCTGCTGATCCCGGATTGAACGATTTCCCCCCATTCCGGCCAGCCCATCGCTCAATTCTTCTGCATTCTCCCCGAAAATCGTTCGTGCTTTTCCACTCGGCTGTCGTAACATCCGTTGTCTACACGCTGCCTGTCCCTCCTGCTCCCCCTCTCCCTATGCCCAGTCACCCTCGCCTTCCGCTACTGCCTCTGCTGTCCATCGCCTGCGTGTGCTGGACCATGCTGGCGCACGGCCCGGCCGCCTGGGGATCCTGCGGCAGTTACCTCCACTCCCGATTGGGGCCTCCCTCTCCATCCCTCGGGCAGCAGCATCCCGCACCGACAAAGCATCTGCTCCAGACTTCCGTAACTCCCTCGGCCCGCCGGATTGACCTCGGTCGGTCGCTGCCATGCACCGGTCCCGGGATGATCAGGGCTGTACGTCCGCATCGATTTCATCGCCCCCCGCTCAGGTTGCATTCGCCGACACTGCCGGGCTCCGCCAGTGGTCCTCCGCAGACCCACAACCCCTCGAAATGCCCCCGGACTGCTGACTCCGGGTTCGCATCTGCGTGCGTGGTTTCTTCACAGGGGTCTGACGGCGTTCCCGGTGTCTGAATCGGGACGACCGTTTCCAGCGGAGCTGTTTTGCGATGTCTGACAGTCCCAAACGCGTGGTTCGTAAAGCGATCGGTCCGAAACTCCGCATCGTGTTCCATCTCGTCCTCGGGTTGCTGGCGATCATCTCCGCCAACAGCCTGTATCTCGGCGGTGTCACCTTCCTTGGCTGGTGGAACTCCAAAACCTACCAGGACTACTTCTACAACTGGATGTTCCTCCTGCACGTGGTCCTCGGTCTGGCGATCATCCTGCCTTTTCTGGTCTTCGGTTTCATCCACTGGCGAAACGCGAAGGACCGCAAAATTCGCCGCACCGTGATGATCGGCTACGCACTCATGGGCGTCTGCCTGCTGGTCCTCGGTTCCGGCTTTCTGCTGCTCCGAAATTTCGTCGACCTCCGGCACCCACTGCTCAGATCCGCCGTCTACTGGGCTCACGTCGCCGGCCCACTGGTCGGTGCCTGGCTCTACTGGATGCACCGACTTGTCGGCCCCGGCATCCGCTGGAAAACCGGACTCGTCTGGGGGGCACTGGCCGCCGCAACCGCACTCGGCATGGTTGCCTGGCAGTCGACCGACCCGCGGCAATGGAACGTGGTGGGCCCGCCGTCGGGACTCCAGTACTTCTTTCCCTCGCTGGCACGCACCTCCACAGGCAACTTCATCGATGCCGAAATTCTCGACATGAACTCCTACTGCATGAAGTGCCACCAGGACGCCCACGACGACTGGGCTCACAGCGCCCATCGCTTCAGCTCGTTCAATAACCCCGCCTACCTCGCCAGCGTCGCCGAAACACGCGAAGTCGGACTCAAACGCGATGGCACAGTTCAGGGCTCCCGATTCTGTGCCGGCTGTCATGATCCCGTGCCCTTCTTCAGCGGCGCCTTCGATGACCCCGCCTTCGATATGCTCCATCACCCCACTTCGCAGGCCGGCATCACCTGCACCGTCTGCCACTCAATCACCCACGTCAACAGCAATCGCGGAAATGCAGATTACACCATCGAACAACCCATCCACTACCCGTTTGCCACCAGCGAAAATCCACTGCTCCAGTGGGTCAATAATCAGCTCGTGAAAGCCAAACCGGAATTTCACAAACGCACTTTCCTCAAGCCGCTCCACAAATCCGCGGAATTCTGCGGAGCCTGCCACAAAGTCCACCTGCCGTTTGCTCTCAACCACTACAGGGAATGGCTCCGCGGACAGAACCACTACGACAGCTGGCTCCTCAGCGGTGTCTCCGGGCACGGGGCTCGCAGCTTCTACTACCCCGATAAAGCACAGACCGACTGCAACGGCTGCCACATGCCCACCCAGGAATCCTCCGACTTCGGCGCCAAATTCCTCGATGATTCCGGATTGCTCAAAACCCACAATCACTTCTTCCCCGCTGCCAACTCAGCCATCAACTGGATGATCGGAAAAGAAGATCAGATTGAACGCCACCGCAAAATGCTCGAAGGCACACTCCGAGTCGATCTGTTCGGGATCCGCGAAGGAGGCACACTCGAAGGCCAGCTCACTGCACCCCTGCGGCCACTCGTCCCCGAACTCCAGCCCGGCAAAGCCTATCTCCTCGAAACCGTCATTCGAACCCTCAAACTGGGGCATCACTTCACCCAGGGCACCACCGACTCCAACGAAGTCTGGCTCGAAGTCACCCTCACCAGCGGCAACAGCCAGCTGGGAGCCAGCGGCCTCGTGAATCCTGACGGCAGCGTCGACCAGTGGGCGCACTTCGTCAATAACTTCATGCTCGATCGACACGGAAACCGCATCGACCGCCGCAACGCTCAGGACATCTTCGTCCCCCTCTACCAGCACCAGATACCGCCAGGCGCCGGCCAGACAGTCCACTACCGCTTCCAGGTACCCGAAAAAACCACCTCACCAATCACCGCCAAAGTTCGACTCCTGTACCGCAAATTCGATGCGGCCTATATGGACTTCGTCGATCGCAAAACCACAGAACTCGGACGCCCGGTTCGCGGTCACAAACCCGATGCCCCCTACCACAACGAACTCCCGATCCTTGTGCTCGCCGAAGACCAGTTCACCTTCCCCGTCGCCGGTGCACAAAACCCCGGAGTCAACAATCCGCCTCGCGATATCCCCGAATGGCAACGCTGGAATGACTACGGCATCGGCATGCTCCTCAAAGGCAAAGCCGAACTCCGCCAGGCTGCCCAGGCCTTCCAGCAGGTCGAACAACTCGGACGCTTCGACGGCCCCCTCAACCTCGCCAGGACCCTCGTCGAAGAAGCCGGACCCGGACAACTCGATGAAGCCGCAGCAGCACTCCAGCGCGCCGCAGCACAGACCAACCCACCGGCCTGGCCGTGGACTCTCCGCTGGCTCAGCGGCGTCATCAATCGACAACAGGGCAGACTCGCAGAAGCCGAAGAAAATTTCCGCCAGGTACTCGAATTCCGCACCGAAGACACCGTGAAACGCGGCTTTGACTTCAGCCGCGACTACGTCGTCATCAATCTCCTCGGACAAACCATCTTCGATCGCGCACTCCAGATCCGCGGCAATGAACCGACAGCCGTCGAAAAACGCAGAAAACGCCTCCAGGAAGCCGCCGATGTCTTCCAGCAAACCCTCGATATCGACTCCGAAAACGTCGACGCGCACTACAACCTCAGCCAGCTCCACGCTCAACTCGGCAACCAGGAACTCGCCGCTCACCATCAGGCAGAACATGAAAAATACAGGGTCGATGACACCGCTCGCGGTGAAGCCGTGACCATCGCCCGCAAAAAATATCCCGCTGCAGACTTCGCCGCCGAACCACTGGTGATCTACGACCTGCAACGCTCCGCCAACACAACAGCCAACCCGAAAACCAGCAATCAACACGACGCGGCCGGAGAAGAATAGAACGCCAGGCGGCCAAAAACACCCGCTGCAGCACGACAGCCGCAAATCCACGCCAGCTCTCAGCCCCCCCCAGCGCCCCGCCCAAGGCGACTGGACACACCTGTCCAATTCGACGTGTTGCAGAATTGGGGCGCCCTGTGTTGCTGTTTCGAAAGTGCAACAGTCTTTCACGGGGTTTGGGCTGAACGGAACGCGCCAGCACCGCAGCGTCTGCAAGTACAGCACGCTGCCCCAAATCGCCCGGCAATCGCGGAACAGTCCTCCCAGACAATCCAGCGGGCAAAACCTGCACGATCGCCGCAGATTCCCAACAGCCGACAGATCACGCAAAATGCGGGAAAATACGCTCTCTCCAGTCGTCTCCATGAGCCATCGCCTGCAGTGACCCGGCGCAGCCGCCCGGAACCGCACATGTGCGATCACCGACAGCATCCCGGCATCGGCCCGAATCGCACGTCAGCACTTGAACACCTGTCCACACCCCGCCGCCTTACATTCCAACATCCGCTCGACGTGTCGGGGAATTTTCTTCGGCCTGGCTCGATTTTTGTTGCTTTGTTCGGGCTTGTCCGTACCTTGAGAACACTCATTAGACTCGCTGCTCCCGGCAAAACCCCCGTCAATCCCTTCGTCTCACAGGACCCACCCATGCGGAAATCGGACTGGTTCAAAGCCCTGCGTCAAATCGCCTCCAGCGAAACCACCACCTCCTCCGCCAAATCCCGCCGCCGCCACCGCCGCCAACCCACCCGGCTCTCCGCCGAAATCCAGCAAACACTCAACGCCCCCGTCGCCACAGAAACGCTGGAAGACAGAACTCTGCTCAGTATTTCCTCCAGCGTCACAGACACGACGCTCACGCTGACGCTGGGCTCGGGCGGCGATCATGCCTTTATTTCTTTTCAGGACAGCAAGTTACGGGTCGGCAGCACCTCGGGAACCACAGACGTGTTCGACGGCACGTCGAATGCCTCCATCACGGCCCTGACCATCAATGGCACCGCATCCTCTGCTCAGCAGATCACCTTTGGCGGTGCCAATGCCATTTCAGGCTACAGCGCATCGGCCCCGACAAACCTGACCACACTAACGCTGAATAACATACCTCGCGTCAACCTGCAGCAACAACTCTCGGTCAACGCATTTAATGGTGGGGCTGCCCTCGTCGAAGTCGCTGCGACCCGGCGAATCCAAACCGGCATCAACCTTGCCGCGGTTGGCGCCACAGTCAATGTAGCCGCTGGTGCCTACACCGAGAATCTGATTATCTCCAGGCGTATCACTTTGTCCGGTGCCGGCCGAGGCACCGACCCACAAACCAGCACGATCATCTCCGGCGCGGTAACGGGTGGTGTCGTGCAGGTCACAGCGAGTGGTTTGGACGCCTCCAACCGGTTGACCGTACAGAACCTCCGCGTCACTGGCGGAATTGGTACGGGAAACCCCGGCACGGGCATTCGAGTCCTCCCTGGCTCAGGCACTCTGGGTTTCCTGGCCTTTCACAACATCGCTGCTTCCGCGAACGGAGGCCACGGCCTTACGCTCGCGGAAGCAGCGATG
>CAZLOQ010000123.1:11807-18318 GCA_964561125.1 uncultured Chitinophaga sp.
TCGAAGGGACCTTCGGCGATACCTCCAATAGTGGCGATCCTAACTCTCTATCCCACCTCCAGAACATCATCATTACCCACTCGGATTTTTCCAACAACCAAATTGGGATCCGTTTGGCCTCGGCCGCCAGAAGCATAAACACCCTCACAATTACCGCGTGCACGTTTTCTGGTAATTCTCTGCATGGATTTCAGTCAAATGCGAATGGCTGGGCTGTAAACTTCACGAATTTCACGTTTCAGAAAGAGGGATCCGCCCGAACTATCTTCTCGGGCAATGGAACCGCCCAGGGCACCAACGCCAGCCGCGTAGGCGACATCAGCATGCTGGGGTTCAATGGCAACCTGACCCTCAACGGTGTGGAAGTAAACGGCATCACATCCGGCACTGCTGCTGATACGGGTATCAGCATTTCAGGGTATTCGACCACATCTGTCGCGCCGACCGCTGCCGGAACAATGGCCTTTACAGACGTGCAAATCACCGGAAAATTTCGCCGACCTCAATTGGCGACGATAAACCCCTCCGGACAGGGCCGCGCCCTGAGTATCAAGTCTTACTCAAGTGTCAGCGGCATCTCCTTCTCCAACGTCTCCATCAACAATTCCGAAGGAAACAGCATCGAGTTGTTCGGGTTGGGAGGGACTCTGAATCTTGGAAACACGACGATCGAGGCGCCTTCGTCTAACAGCTTCGGTACTCCCAATTTTAATTCGCTGCCATCCGGCAATAATGACGGTACAAACATCGCCTACAGCATCGTCACTGGAAACACCACCTCGTCCACAAGCTTTAAGTCACCCGTAGATGCGACGGCCGTTACCTTTACCGGCTTGACTTCAGGCACAACCGCTGACCGGATGGCAATTGCTGACCGCATCCTCGATGCTGTCGACGACACCAGCCGAGGACTTGTGCGGTTTCACGCGAATAACGTCTACGTGACCGCTAACAGCTTCACCCAGCCCAATACCGCTGCGTCGATTCAGCGGGCCATCGACTCTGCCTCATCCGCAGACACCATCACCGTCCAGTCCGGTGCCTATCCTGACGCATCCCTCATAGTCCCCGTCAGCAACCTTACCCTGAACATCTCCACCGGCGTTACGAACTCCTCCAGCCAACCCTTCTCCGCCGATCTCACACTCGAAACCAGCGTCACATCCTTCACCCTCGCCGGCGATCTCCCCCTTAACATCACCGGCAATGTCTCAGACAACACCGTCACGGGCAACGACGGCGTCAACACCATCAGCGGCGGTGACGGAGCCGATACGCTCAACGGAGGACTCGGCAACGACACCCTCAACGGCGAAGCCGGCGCTGATACGCTCAACGGAGACGACGGAGACGATACGCTCAACGGCGGTGCCGACAACGATATCCTCAACGGTGGCGCCGGAGCCGATACCCTCAACGGCGGCGATGGTGACGATCGCCTCACCGGCGGCGCCGGCAATGACATCATCACCGGCGGCGCCGGAACCGATACCGCTGTCTTCTCCGCCGCCTACTCCAGCTACTCCTTCAGCTTCAGCGGTGATGCCGGCAGCTACTCCCTGCTGGTCACCGGACCAGACGGCACTGATACGCTCACAGGCGTTGAAATCCTTGAGTTCCAGAGCCCCGCAACAACCACCGTTCGCATCCACGGCTTCGGCAGCAACTTCACCACCGCTTCCACAAACCTCCACGAAAGCACCGCAATCACAAGCGCCGCCGCAGGGAATGTCGTTCTGATTGAACCGAGGATCGGTGGTTACTTATTGAGCAATAAGATTCCCATCGCCGTTGAAGGCCTCACTCTGCGCGGCATGGGAGCCGGAAGTACAGTCCTCTCCCGAAACGGCGATACGGTCGTAGACTTCGCCGGCAGAGCCTCCGGTACACTCGCCTACATCGGCATCAAAGGCGGGCACGAAGGCAATGTGAACACAGACAACGATGACATCCTCGCCGTGATTCCCCCCTCCCCACCTGCCGGACTCACAATCGACAGCGCAGTAATCGACGATGCCAGTGCCTCAGCTGCCGTCATTCAGACCACGGGCACCGCAGCCCAGACAATCACCATTGCTTACTCAGGTTCCAGTACCCAGATCACCGTCGGCAGTGACCCCGCACCAATCGCGATTAATACCCCGACGCTGCAGATCAACGGCGGTGATGGAGACGACACCGTGATCGTCGATTTTGCCTCGTTCGCAGACGACGCGATCCCCAATATTGTTTACAACGGTGGTGGGGGGAGCGGCAATGATATCCTTTCCGTTTCGTCAAACCGCGCCGGCGACAGTGTTGTCTACACCCCGTCCGGCAGTTCAGTTGCAACTAACCTCCAGGGTGTGGTTGCTTATTCCCGCGGAGACAAAACTCGTACTATCACCTTCAGTAATCTGGAGCCAGTCGACATTACGGCACCCACCGTAACGGTCGGCAGCGTGAGCACCGTTGGGGTCGATCCATTATCTGCCCACAATAATTTCAACATTAACACCGGCTTCCGCTCAGCACTTGGATCTACCGGTGTCCCTGCAATCGTGATTTCCGGAACAACCAACAGCGGCGTGCCAATCGAATCCGTCCACGTTTACGGCGCCACCACCCTCATTATCGACACCAGCACCATCGTTGGCACCAGCATCGACACCTTCACCATCACCAGCGCCAACGCAACCGCCGCCGGCATCACCAACCTCACCTTCAACACCGGCACGCACAGTTCCGACTCCATCACCATCAACGGTCCCATCACCGCCGCAGGCGACGTCTCCTTCACCTCCTCCACCATCAACTTCGCAGACGTCACTTCCGACGTCACCACAACCACCGGCAACATCTCCATCACCGGTGCCACCGGCGGCTCCGGCATCTCCGCCGTCGGCGGGGTCGTCATCGACTCCGGTTCCGGCACCATCACCATCGATGGAGAAGGGGGGGCTGTAAATCTTTTTGCCGGTGTTGGTGCACTGAGCACAACCTCTCGACTGATATCAACAAACAGCGGTGCAGCCATTACCATCCGGCACGCCTCGGCGACGAACTTCAGCTTTGGCAACATCACGGCAACCTCGGGCACCGTGACACTCGGAGTCGCCGAGCAGTCTCTGCCCGCCTTTACACAACCATTCCAGCGTCAGATTTCTGCAAATGTCATAGCTGTCAATGCATCGGGCAATTTTCTCCTCGCTGGTGACAACCTCGTGAGCAGTCTTGGTCCGGTGAACGTGGTGGGCAACTTTGAACTGAACGACGCCAATGGGCTGACCATCACCGCGGCAATCGATGTATCCGGTTCAGTCACCGTCGATACTACTGGTGGCGTAATTGCGGTGAACGCAAATGTCAAATCCAGTGGTGCACTCCTGTTGAAAGGTGAAGGAGTCACCTCGACAGCGGTAACGATCGACGCAACGGCAGGGGCAGTGGAAATCAACGCCCGAAATTCGGGCTCAATCGCTCTGCACGCGTCGTCGCTGATCACCACGACCAGCAATGCTGATCCCGCCATCCTGATCAATGCAGCAACCAACACCCAGATCGGGGCTCTTACGGCAAACACCGGCACAGTTGTGCTCGGACAATTTCAATCTGGTCAGGGAAACAACATCAACGGCTCGATCACGCAGGCAGGCATCATCACCGCAGCAAGCCTCAAAGTGGCCAACCGAAACGGAACCGTCACCCTTGACAGTAATAACCTCATCGGTACGCTGAAGAACGTCGACCGCGGGGGCAACTTTTCTCTCCGCGACGTCTCCGGTGGACTCATCATCGAGGGACCCGTGGATGTGGTATCCGGTCTTGGCGGCTCAATCGACAACAACGTCACCATCACCGCCGTCAACGGTGCCGTCGCCATCAACGGACTCGTACGCACTGGCAGCACCGGAAATATTTCCATCACCGGACTCGGCATCACCGCCAGCGACCTTGGCAATCTGGATGCCACCGCAAACTCCGGTACCGGCACCATCACGCTCGACGCCACAGCATCCGCAATCAACATGAACGCTGCGTCTCAGATGACCTCCGGAAACACAACTCTCGGGGCCGTCACTGTTCGCAATGCCACGACCGCTGCACTCGGGAATATCACAGCCACCAGCGGTGGTGTAACCATCGGAGTTGCCTCGGATGTCACAGACGCGGTCACTCAGAGCACAGGGTCCGTCATCAGCACCGGTACTCTAACCGTCAGCACAATCAGCTCCGTCAGCCTCCCGAATGCGAATTTCTTCACAACACTCGGTGCGATCACAACCACCGGCGGCTTCGCGGTGAACGATTCTGCCGACGGTCTGACCATCAGTGGCCCAGTCACCAATAACGCGCCGGGCACCGCGTCCATCACCACCGTCGGCGCCATCAACGGCGCCGGACTGATTACCTCCCCGGGAATCACCCTCTCGGCGACGACAGGTATCGGCAACCTCACTCCCCTCGAACTCGCCGGCACGACCATTTCCATTACCTCCACTGCCGGCAACATCAACGTCGACAACGAGACCGACACCACCACCACAGTGTCCCTTCTCACCACAGGAAGTGGCGGCACAATCCTGTTCGAACAATTCGGTGGCGGATCCGTCACCTTCACCTCCGTCTCGACAAGTCCTGACGGTACACCCGCCGATACCGAAGATGACATCACACTGCGGAATACCGGCGGGAACCTTACGGCGACGTTGGTCACCGCCGGAGGACAAGGCGATGTGATCCTCAACACGGTCACATCCGGCAACATCACCCTCGGCAGCGTTTCCGCTACAGACAATAACGTCTCCGTCACATCAGCTGGCAGCATCGTTGACGACTCGAGTGATAACGACGCCGACATCACATCAAACACCGTAACCCTGTCCGCAGGCACCGCCATCGGCACCGTCGACAGCTCCGTCGACCTCAGCGTCACCACAGTCACATCCATCACCGCAACCTCCGGCGCCAACGTCAATACTCTTAACGCGGTCATCTACACCACAATCACCGCCAGTGCCGGCGGCAACGTTGTGCTGAACTCCGCCGGCGCTCTCACACTCCCCGCTTTCACATCACCCGGCAACGTCACAGTTACGACATCTGCCGGGGATATCTTCATCGCCGGCATCACAGCAGGAACAACCGGTGTTGTCCTGCTGTCATCAGCAGGAAATATCACCAAAACTGGTGGTGACATCACCGCCGCCTCCGTCAGCTTAAACGCCGCCACCGGCATCGGCTCCTCAGGAACCTCCATCACCACAATCGGCGACGGACTGGTGCTCGCCGCTAACACAGGCACCGGCGGTATCTTCGTAACCAACACCGGCGGTCTGGTCATCGGAGCAGTCACGGGCGGTCTGACGGGACTCACGTCAGCCGGCGGCGGCATTTTCATTGTCGCTCTCAGCCCCATCACTGTCGATGCGCCTATGCTCGAGTCCGCCGGAGACCCTATCTCCCTCACAGCCTCAGGTAATGCCCTGACCGACAACATCACCATCAACGCCACCATCACTGCCTCAAATGGCAATGGCAACATCACTCTGAATGCCGGCAATAACATCATTCAGAATGCCGCAGGTGACATCTCCGCAGCAGGCACGGGAGCTATCGACTACAACGCAGGGCAGGGCACATCCACTGGCGTCATCACTCAGGCAGACGGCGCCACCACCGTCACCGCAACCGGCCTGATCACCCTCGACGCCGACGGCGATATCACCATCGCCAACCTGCAAACCGGCAACACCACAGCGAACGCCATCATCATCAACACCACCGCTGGCGCAGTGCTTGACGGAGGCCTTACCGACGTCGACATCATCGCCAACGGCGCAGTCACCAGCGGAGTCACCATCACCGCCGTCACCGGCATCGGTTCCGCAGATGCTCTCGAAACCACCATCGGCCAACTCGCCGCCACCAACTCCACCAGCGGCAACATCGGGATCAATGAAACGAATGACCTTACCATCGGCAGCACCGGTGTCTCCACCGCACTGGGGAACGGCAATATTCGCATCACCCTGAGCGCCGGCGATCTCGCCATCGGCGGCGACATCAGCGCCCACGGCACCGGGGTCGTCGTCCTCACCATGGCCGGCGGCACTGTCACACAGACAGCCGGGCATGATATCACCGCCGCCGGACTCAAACTCGCCGGCAGCGGCACCTTCACATTGACAAATGCCGGAAACGACGTGGATACCATCGCAGCCGCCAGCACAACCGGCGAAATCCGGTTTGTGGACGCCGATGGTCTGGCAACAGGAACCGTCGATTCTACGACTGGCATCACCAGCGGAGGCTCCGATGTGCTGCTCACCACGACGACCGGCAATCTTTCGATTGCAGCATTGATCAATGCCGGTGGCGGCGATATCCGGCTCGAAGCCGAAGGGGCATCAGCCACCATCATCGGCTCCGGTGTCCTGACAGCCGATCAACTCGGGATTCGCACCAACAACGGCACGGTGACTTTGGATGCAGCGTCAAACAACGTCGCCACCCTCGCAGCCAGCACCGG
>CAZLOQ010000124.1:0-18310 GCA_964561125.1 uncultured Chitinophaga sp.
GAGACCCATGAATTTCGCTGTCCTAAAAAATCGGGGGTGTTGTCCGGGGGGGGGGGGGCGGGGCGGTCAGCAGCCGGGCTGTCTTCAGCTGAGAATGCCGGTGGCCACTTCACCATAGACATCTGTGAGTCGGAAGTCACGGCCGGAGTAGCGGTAAGTCAGTCGGGTGTGATCAAGTCCCAGCAGATGCAGGATAGTGGCATGCAGGTCATGGGTGCTCATCCGGTTCTCTACGGCCTTCTCACCCAGCTCGTCTGTAGCGCCGTAACGAAATCCGCCGCGTACACCACCCCCGGCCATCCACATGGAAAAGCCGAGATTGTTATGTCGGCGTCCATCACCGCCACTTGCCTGTTCCTGGGGACTGCGTCCGAATTCTCCGCCCCAGATCACAAGGGTATCCTTCAGCAGATCGCGGTCCCGGAGATCCTGGAGGAGCCCGGCGATGGGGCGATCGATGGCAGCACTGTTGCGCTGCAGTGCTTCGCGGAGGTCACGGTGCTGATCCCAGCCTCCGCGAGTGATCTGAATGAAACGCACTCCGGCTTCTGCAAGTCTGCGAGCGACGAGGCATTGCCTTCCGAAGGCAGCCGACTCTTTGCTGTCGATTCCGTAGCGCGCCTGCGTCTCCCGGGATTCGCTGCGGATATCAAGGACTTCAGGAACGGATGTCTGCATGCGGAAGGCCAGTTCATAGGACTGAATCACGCCTTCCAGCTCGGCATTGCCCGGGTGTCTGCTGAGCAGACTGCGATTGAGTTCCTGAACCAGGTCAATCTGGGATCGCTGAGAAGTCGAAGTCTGATGGGGCGTGCGGATATCGGCGATACCACCTGCCTCCGGCTGCACACGCGTTCCCTGGAAGGATGCAGGGAGAAAAGACGAACCGTAGTTTTGTGCGCCTCCGGGGCCGGACGGATTGAGTGTTACGAAACCGGGCAGATTCTGGTTGGCAGAACCGAGCCCATAGGTCACCCATGCTCCGAGTGAAGGGCGAACGAAGTTGACACTGCCGGTATGCAGAGCGATGGTAGCCTGAGGATGGGCCGCATTGGATGTGTGCAGTCCGTTGAGGAGGCAGAGTTCATCAGCGTGGCGGCTGAGTTCCGGAAACAGGCTGCTGATGGGCAGTCCGCTTTTTCCCCGCGGTTGAAAGTCGAACTGAGGTGCGAGGAGCTTACCGCGACTGGCGGGGCCTCCGGCAGTTTTGCCGTTACGGGCCTTCAGTTCCGGCTTCCAGTCGAATGTCTCCAGATGGCTGGGGGCGCCCTGCATGAACAGAAAAATCACACGTTTGGCACGAGCGGGGAAGTGTGGCGGACGCGGGGCAAGCGGAGATTTGTCAGTGGCATCTTCAGGGGGTGCTGCCTTTGCTGCGAGCGCCTGAAAAGCAAGCCAGCCGAAACCTGCTGCAGCGGATTGCAGGAGTTGTCGGCGATCCGGAAGCGGCAGTCCGAGGCAGTTGGCCGGGGCGTTCATGGTTCAGTCCGGTGGTCAGGGGCGATAACGGAATTCGGCAGAAGCAAAGGTGGCCTGAATGAGTGCAGCGAGCTGTTTGCGGGGTTCGCCGGGAGTCTGCTGCAGAAACGCGAGTGCGGCAGTGGACTCTGCGGGAGCGGGTGTGCGGCAGTAGACGCGATGCCAGACCTGACGCACCTGAGCCGGTGAATCAGCGGGGCTGCGTTCCAGAAGCTCAGCTGCCATGCGGTCGGCTGCGTCGATGACGAAGGGGTTGTTGAGCATGAAGAGTGCCTGCGGGGGCACAGTGGTCACATCGCGCAGTCCATTGACCTGATCGGGCTCTGCGAAGTCGAACACGGAGAACATCTGCGGGATTTCTGAACGGAAGACTGGCAGGTACACGCTGCGAATCGGCCGCGCGAAGGCCTTTTGAACTTCGCTGCTGCCACGCCCCG
Organism: uncultured Chitinophaga sp.; assembly: GCA_964561125.1. GTDB lineage: Bacteria > Planctomycetota > Planctomycetia > Planctomycetales > Planctomycetaceae > SXXK01. Next base: position 1,917 of record CAZLOQ010000124.1, read on the forward strand.
CGCGGGACAGGTCGCCGGTGAAGGACGGGTCGAAAGGAGCACCGGAGGGGCGTGCGGGATCCAGCTGACCGGAGATTGCAAGGAGACTGTCGCGCACTGTTTCCGCCTCCAGCCGCCGCAGGCTGGCCCGGGCAAAATAAACATTTCCCTCGTCGCGCTGCCGTTGCTCAGGGGAGTGTTCCGAGCGTAGGCGATAGACGCGACTGAGCACAATGCGGCGAATCAGCTGCTTGACGGACCAGTCGTCCTTCATGAAGCCGGCAGCGAGATGATCAAGGAGTTCCGGATGTTCCGGAATCGCTCCCGAAAGCCCGAAATTATCCACGGACTCCACCAGACCACGGCCGAACAGATGGCTCCAGACGCGATTCACCATGACGCGTGAGGTCAGCGGGTTACGGGAGGACGTGAGCCATTGCGCGAGTTCCAGCCGCCCGCTGCCGTTTTCCGGCATCCGCGGATTTCCGGCGGTGCGGAGTGCAACGGGGATGGACCGGGGCACGAGTTCTCCCTTGAGATCCGGTTCGCCGCGAAGTCGCAGTTCCAGATCCCGCGGAGGACCTTCGGCGGCGGCCATGGCGAGTTCGGCTTTGGGGTCGAAGGGGACTTCTTCCAGCCGCTGCTGTTTGGTCTGTGTTTTCTTTTTGGCAGCGGGAGCGGGAGCACCTGTGGGGACATCGGGGACTGCTGTCGCCAGCTCGCGTCGCAGCGCTGCAATCTGACTGCGAACCGCTTTCTGCCGCGGGGCCGGGAGACTGGAGGATTTGCTTTCGCGAACCAGGGTATTCAGCTGGCTGCGAAGCTGTGCAAGACGTGCGGCGGAGGGAGCGGAGTCAGATTTATCGGGGGGTGGCAGCTTTGCCGCGGCCTTCAGATCCAGCAGACGCTCGGGGTGAAAATAGGTCTGATTGCCGCCCTGGCGATTGACCTGTCCGGTGAGCGTTTGAGTGCTGGCAAGGATGCCTGCGAGAGAGTAATAGTCTTCCTGAGAGATGGGGTCGAATTTATGATCGTGGCAGCGGGCGCAGCTGAGTGTCAGTCCGAGCATTCCGCGACCGATGGTATCCAGCTGATCGTCGATCTGATCGAGCCGGAACTGTTCGGTGTCACGTTCGTTGAGATCCATGGAACCCAGGGCGAGAAAGCCGGTGGCTACGAGCTGCTGAGCGCGATCGCGGGCGGAACGTGAAGGGAGCAGATCTCCGGCGATCTGTTCTTCGATGAAGTCGTCAAAGGGCTTGTCGGTGTTGAAGGCGTCGATCACATAGTTGCGGTATCGCCATGCATAGGGGAAGGGGACATTGCGTGTTTTGCCGACGGAATCCGCATAGCGGACGACGTCCAGCCAGTGTCGGCCCCAGCGTTCGCCGAAAGCGGGTGAATTCAGCAGTCTGTCGACGACGCGCGCGAGAGCTTCGTCGTCGCTGGCGGGATCCCCGAGAAACTGGTGTTGTTCGGCCGGCGTGGGCGGGAGGCCGGTCAGATCAAGCGTAACGCGGCGAAGCAGAAGTTCGCGGCTTGTATCGGGTGCGGGCGTGAGCCCGGAGGTTTCCATTTTGGCGAGGAGCAACCGGTCGATCTCAGATTTCGGCCAGTCGGTATTGCGAACGGCCGGCACTGCGGGTGGGCGAATGTGCTGGAAGGCCCAGTGGCTGCGGCCGCGCTGACGATCCCACGCATTGGTGCGTGGTACTGCGGTACCTTCCCGCGGGTCCGGTGCTCCGAGGCGAATCCACTGTTCGAGGTCGGCGATCTGAGCGTCGGTGAGTCGGCCTTTGGGGGGCATCTGCAGGTTGGGATTGTCGTAGCGAACGGACTGCAGGAGCAGACTGTCGTCGGGTTTTCCGGGGGCGACGACCTTGCCTGAATCCCCGCCGGCTGCCACGGCCTGGCGGGTGTCAAGGCTGAGTCCTCCCTTGATGGAGCTGGCCTGCCGGGAGTGGCATTCGTAGCAGTGCTCCACCAGCAGGGGGCGAATTCGGGACTCGAAAAAAAACGTTTTCTCGGCAGCTGATTCCTGGGCGCGAACGGACGCACTGCAGAGTGCAGTGATCAGCAGCAGACGGGTGCAGAGTGTTTGGAAGCATGTCATCGGGGCGTATCCCGGGTGGCCACAGGAGAAGACCAGGGAAGAGCATACCGTGGACGGCTGCAGCCTGGCAAGACCCGGGGAGCAAATGAGGGCTGTGAGCGGTGAAGTATCAGCCCTGCGGGAGCGGTTCATCGCGGCCGGGGCGTTTGAGCTGGTGCGGCTCGATGACGGACGTGTAGAAGGCCGGTCGACGATCGGCCATGCGGTCAATCACGTGCCTGCCCGGGATGCGTACAACGCGTTTGTTGCGGGCAACAGCGGGATCGATATCAGCTCGCAGAATGCTTTCGGTTGCATGGTCGAGACTGCTCAGGGTCGATCCGGTGGGATGACAGATGCGGCTTTTGCCGATGAAGGAGAAGCCATTTTCGGTGCCGACGCGGTTGACGGCAGCGAAGAACACGCCGTTCTCCATGGCCCGGGCGTTGATCGAATAGTCCGCCATAAAGGCTCCGCCGGGCGGCCAGTTGGTGGGCAGGCAGATGAGGTCTGCGCCGGCGAGAGCGAGCACTCTGGAGGCTTCCGGGAACCCGCCGTCGTAGCAGATGAGCATGCCGATGCGGACACCGGCCGCCGTGAACACGTGGAACGGGCGATCTCCGGCCGTTGTAAAGCGGTCGACACCAAGCCATGGCAGGTGCACCTTGCGGTAGCTGCCGATCAGGCCATCGGGGCCGATCAGGACGGCGGCGTTGTACAGCGTGCTGCCAACGCGTTCGAGGAGCCCGAAGATGACGTGAGTGCGGAGCCGGCGGCAGAGCGCAGCAACACGATCAGTCGCCGGCCCGGGAATGCTCTCACCAAACGGCAGGGCGTCTTCGAGGGAATCGAAACAGTAGCCGGATGCGTAGCATTCCGGGAAAATCGTCAGCTCTGTGCCCGCAGCGCACTCGGCCGTCACGATTGCTTCCAGCTTCTCCAGATTGGCACTTGTGTCCCGGAAGATGACATCGGTTTGTACGCCGGCAATACGCATGGAGGTTGGCTTTCAGGTGAAATCAGGATCCGCAGCACTTCTTGTACTTGCGACCGCTCCCGCAGGGACAGGGTTCGTTGCGGCCGATTTTGCCGGTGTTGCGGATCGTTTTCGGAGCGTCGTCCGGATCATCGAAATTGATCTCGGAGTAGACCAGCTGCGTGTCCAGCTTTGCAGACGGCAGCTGTCCTTCGACAGAGAAACTCGGCGGCAGAATCCCGTTGGCCGCTTCGTCGAAATCTTCGTCTCCATCGTCCGACTCCAGATCACGGACATACTTCCGGACAAGCTCCTCACCCTCCTCGTCGGAGGCTGACATGAAACGGCAGCTCAGGAACCAAATCTGAGCAGCGTGGAGACAACGCTTCTGTAATTCTTCGGGGATCGTTTGAGCAGTCAGATTGGGGGGGATCAGCAGCGAGACCACTTTTTCGGGCACGGCCTCCCGCTGAGACAGCAGATTCCCGAAAAAGTCAATGTCGCCGAGCGTCAGGAGCGAAACGCTGGCTGTGTAGGCACGCCGGCCCCATTCAGCCGCAGCAGGCCGGTTGACCCAGTCAACGAACAGCTCGCGGAGTAATGTGATGCACTGCAGACGATCTGCACGTTCCTCCAGCACTATCCATGCCAGCGATGAAGTCAGGATACATGCGATCTCCTCGCAGGATTCCAGTCTGCGAATCCATTCAACCAGAAATTCGGGATTCGGCGCAGTCATCGCGGCCAGACTTCCCAGCTCCGGCTCAACCCCCCCCTTGAAACAATCGAGACAGTGGTAACTCGTCTTCTCGAATGCAGCCAGCAGCAGCGGCAGAATCTCCGGACAGCGGAGTTCAAGGAGCAGTCGCACGGCAAATGCGGGACCAGGATTTTTTCCGCGTCCCAGCCATTGCACGCGGTTTTCCGAAACCGACTCAAAACGCAGATGTTTCCTGACGTAATCCAGCAGAACTTTGCGGGCGGTGTCAGGTTCTCGGAGCAGACGGCGAAAAGCCGGGAGCAGTTTTGAAAAATCGCTCCAGTTCCTGTCGAGCAGCCGGAGAGCCTCGAAGATATCTTCGGGAGTCGCGTCGGGCGGAGGAAAAACTTCACCTTCACGGAAACTCACGACCGGGTCTGTCAGTCGCTGACTGTTCAGCAGCGCAGTTGCAGCGGTGACCGCGGCGTCAGTATCCGCAAAGACCGCATCGATCAGCTCCGGGTCCCTGTGATGATCCGGTTCCGCAGACTCATTGATCAGATGCGTGGTACTCTGCGTCTCAGGAACCGCAAGGCACATCAGAGCATCGACCACAGCCGGCGCAAGGAAAGCCTTGACGTCGTCGTCCACAAACTCGTCTAAGTGCTCGATAAGCTGCCGGGCTGCGTCGCTGCGGCTGAGCGAATTCCAGTACACGAGGAACGGCAGCGCTTCGATGAGCGCTTCGTAAGGAATGGAGCCGAAGTCGTCCGCCAGCTCACGCCAGGTGGTCAGGTCCGGGATGGTCGCTGCGAGAGTGCGAGGCAGCAAATCCCAGAGAGATTCGAGGAGCAGTTCGCCAATATCATCGTCCTCGGCGATCAGTTCCAGCAGCGCCACGGATGATTGAGGGTTCTGCAGCGAGGCGACGACAATCAGGCAATTGGCCAGCGCTCTTGGAAAAACGTCCTGTACGCGGAGACAGTCAATCAGCCGATCTGACAGGTGCTGCAGGATGGCCTTACTGGCTGCAGCCGGGTGTCGCCCGATCACTTCCAGTGCCCGCAGGGGCGGTTGTTCATCCGATGCTCCCAGCTCCCGAATGGCAAAATCAAGCTCGATCTCACCGAGGGAATTCAGGGTGAGCAGTGCCGGGAGTTCTGCGGCGGAGGAAAGCGGCGGCAATGAAAATTCTGGCATCTGGAATCGGGGTACTTGAGAGGTGGATGACAAATGGCCGGACGGAGTATCAGGCACGGTCGGCTGAAAGCTGACCCGCGTTACGGCGTGGGGTGTAATCGAATCTGCAGAAAACTGCAATCGCCCCTGCAGTCGCAGATCCCCGAATGCAACACTGGAGGAGCGAAGATCGAGCCGCTGACATTTGACGACTTCAGGAATCCCCGTCGCAGAGACCGTCGGAACACTTCACGAAAGCCCCGCAAGGGATCATGATACACCCTCGGCGTCCGTCCCTCCCCGGCCCAGCCTCCACGCGATATTCACCTCACAAAGGCCCTGCCATGGTCTTCCGCGTCACAGCTCTCAGCATCCTGCTGGCTGCCTGCCAGTCCTTCTGCACTGCACAGGATGCCAACTACGATGAAGCGAAGATCCCCGCATATGTGCTGCCTGATCCGCTGGTAAGCAGCTCAGGTCGTCAGATTACAGCGGCCGAAGAATGGGTGGGGGCCCGACGGACTGAGGTGCTGAGACTGTTCGAGCAGCATGTCTTCGGCGAATTGCCTCCCATCTCCTGCCAGCTGCGGACCCGCGTCCGCTCCGATGTCGCCGACGCCCTGAACGGTCTCGCCAGACGCCGCGAAATCACTGTGTTTTTTTCTCCGGACGATGCCGGCCCCCGCATGGAACTGCTGCTCTACACTCCCGCAGATTCCACCAAACCCGTCCCCTGTTTTCTCGGTCTGAATTTCAACGGCAACCAGGCCATCGAAGCCGATCCACGGCTGCACATCACAGAATCGTGGGTCCGCAACGATCGCGAACGAAAGGTCGACAACAACCGAGCAAACGAATCCACTCGGGGCAGCGAATCCAGTCGCTGGGCCGTGGAAAAAATCATTCGTGAAGGTTTTGGTCTGGCAACAATCTACTACGGTGACATCGACCCGGACTTTGACGACGGATTTCGCAACGGCATTCACGCGCTGCTCCCTGCAGACCAGCAGGGCGTCCGCACGCCGGTCTCCGGCGGCTCCATCAGCGCCTGGGCCTGGGGACTCAGCCGAGCCCTCGATGTGCTCGAAAAAGATCCCGCGATTGACGGTCGTCGAGTTGCCGTGTTCGGGCATTCACGGCTGGGAAAAACGGCTCTCTGGGCAGGCGCTCAGGACGAACGTTTCGCCCTCGTGATCTCCAATAACTCCGGCTGTGGCGGCGCCGCTCTCAGTCGTCGTGCCTTCGGCGAGACTGTCGCCCGCATCAACCGCGTGTTTCCCCATTGGTTCTGTCTCAACCACCGCAAATACGACAACAACGAAGGTGCTCTTCCCGTGGATCACCACCAGCTCATCGCCCTGTCTGCTCCGCGGCCGGTCTACGTTGCCAGCGCCGTCGAAGACCAGTGGGCTGATCCCCGCGGTGAATATCTGGGTTTGTTCCACGCCGGTCCCGTCTACCGGCTGTTCGGCAAATCACCGCTCCCGTCCGACACCCTGCCGGAGCTCAACCAGCCCGTACACACCGACGTGGGCTATCACATTCGCAGTGGAAAACACGATGTGACCGATTACGACTGGGACCAGTACCTGAAGTTTGCGAAACAGCATCTGCAGTAGCGGCAAAGGCTGTCATCGTCTGTCGTTTCACAGTCTCAACAGTCTCAGATGAATCATAGTCCCGGATGAAAGTTGCCGATGTCGAGCCAGCTCACGGCGGCCCAGCAGGCTGCAGTTGAACACACCGAAGGTCCCCTGCTGGTGCTTGCAGGTCCGGGGTCCGGCAAGACCCGCGTGATCACGCATCGCATCTCCAGGCTGCTGGAGACCGGCGCCGCCGCCGACCAGATACTCGCGCTCACATTCACCAACAAAGCGGCGCGGGAAATGTCAGACCGCGCCGGTCGGCTGACCGGCGGCAGTCGTGTGCAGGTGAGCACTTTTCATCGGTTCTGTGCCCGACTGCTCAGACGCTGGCCGGAACGCGTCGGGCTCAGAGCCAACTTCACCATCCTCGATCAATCCGATCAGACGGCCATCATCCGCCGGATCATGAAGGATCTGAACCTCGACAGCTCCGTGCACGAACCCGCTAAAGTGCTCGCGCGGATCAGTCGCGCCCGCAACGACATGATCACCTCCGCCGAATTCCGCCAGCGGTTCGAACAGCGCGTCTCCGGCCCCATCGACGCGGCTGTCTGCATGGTCTTCCCCGAATATGAACGCCGAGTCCGCGAACAGAACTCCGTCGACTTCGACGACCTGCTCCTGCACGTCGTGCACATGCTCCACGAAGAACCCGAACTCCGCAGTATCCTCGATGAACAGTTCCGCTGGATCCTCGTGGACGAATATCAGGACACCAACTTCGCCCAGTATCAGATTGTCCACGCCATGTCACAGGACTACCGCAACCTGTGCGTGACCGGGGATCCGGACCAGTCCATTTACGGCTGGCGCGGAGCTCGCCCGGCAAACATCACGGCCTTCGAACGGGATTACCCCGAGCGTGCTGTGGTCAGCCTCGACCAGAACTTCCGCAGCACCGGTCGCATCGTCCGCTGTGCCGATCGACTCATCTCTGCCAATCGTCGGCCACATCGCGGCCGCCTGACCACGGACAACCCGGAGGGATCTCCAGTGCGACTGGTTGTCCATGCCGACGGAGAAGCCGAGGCCGACGCCATCGCCCGGGAAATTCTGGCCGACGTCAGCTCCGGTCATCGCCAGTTCCGCGACTTTGCCATCTTCTATCGCGTCAACGCCCTCTCAAGACTCTTCGAAACGACGTTCGCACGCCACCAGATTCCCTTTCAGGTGGCCGCCGGCTATTCGTTCTTCGAGCGCGCAGAAGTCCGCGACCTCGTCGCCTGGCTCCGACTCATCGAAAATCACGCCGACGATGCGGCCTTCGAACGTGTCATCAATCGGCCCACGCGAGGCATCGGCGAAACATCACTCCAGCGACTGCGCAACTATGCCACCCGCGAACGCATCAGCCTCTTCCAGGCTGCCCTGCAGGCAAAGCACGTTCCGGGACTCTCCGCCCGGACCCTCAAAGCAATGCTCGGATTCACCGATCTGATCGAGCGACTGCATGCACGGTCGTCCGCCGGTCGTGTCGCCCCGCTCCTCGAACAGCTCATCGCCGAAATCGACTACATGGCCCTCTGGAAAGACGACAACGAAGAACCCGACGAAGACCGCGCTGCCAACGTCTACGAACTCATCAGCGCCGCAAGACAGTACGACGGGACCGCCGCCGAAGACACTGGCAGCACTGATGACGCCGAAGACTCTGACGGTGCCAGAGACTCTGACATCGCCGAGCACTCTGACATCGCCGAGGACCCTTCCGGCGCCTCACTCGCCGATCCGACAACCGGCCCGCCGTCTCTCCAGGGCTTCCTTGAAATGGCCACACTCAGCAGCGAAGTGGACAGCATCAACAGCGAACACGGAGCGGTGACGCTGATGACCCTGCACGCCTCCAAAGGGCTCGAATTCCCCTGCGTCTACGTCACCGGACTCGAAACCGGACTGATTCCCCACGAACGATCACTCCGCGATGGTGACCCGGCGGCGCTCGAAGAAGAACGTCGGCTCCTGTTTGTCGGCATCACCCGCGCCATGCACTCGCTCACGCTCACCCAAACCAGCACCCGCTTTTTCCGCGGCATCCGGCGGACAACCATCTCCAGTCCCTTCCTGCGGGAAATCTCCTCCGAACTGCAGCTCAGTTCCGCCAACAGCGGTCGCAGTCCCGTCGCTCGCAAATCGCCTGACAGCTTCGCCCAGGCCTCGGGCGCGGCCCCGACTCCGTTTGCAGCGGCGGATGACCGGCTCAGCGAGGCCCGTCGCCGCTTCGATGAAGCGACCCGGCAGGGCAAAGCCCGCCCTCTGCTCATGACCGGTGCCCAGCTTGCCGGACTGAGCCAGCCCCCCGCAGACGCGGACGCTGCGGACGCAACCGACTATGCCCCCGGCAGCCATGGCTATCGCCCGGGGATGCAGGTGCGACACCCGCGTTACGGACGCGGGCGGATCACGGAGGTTTCCGGGGGATCGCATCGAGCCACCGTGACGGTGGAATTTGAAGGCGAGAGCATTCCGCATTCGTTTGTGGCCTCCCGCTGCCCGCTTCAGCCCGTCGGCCTGCCCCAGTGAACTCCACGACCATGCCAGCCAACTCAGAAATTCCGGACACCGCTGAAAGCGCAGCACACCCAGCCTCCGCTGCATCAGCGATCCCTGCCCTGCCCCCTTCACAGCTCCTGCTGGCTCTCGAATCGTCCTGCGACGAAACCGCTGCAGCCGTCGTTCGCAGTGACGGTGAAGTGCTCTCCAGCATCATCGCTTCTCAGCACGAGCTGCACCACGAATGGGGAGGTGTCGTTCCGGAAATTGCCTCGCGCGCCCACGTGCGGCGGTTGATTCCAATACTCCAGTCCGCGCTGGACGCTGCCGGATGCCGACTGAAAGATCTCGCAGCCATCGCCGTCACCACCGAACCAGGTCTCGTCGGTTCCCTGCTGACCGGCCTCACCGCCGCCAAAACGCTCGCATTTTTCCTTGACATTCCTCTCGTCACCGTCAACCACGTGGAAGCCCACATCTATGCCTGCGGCATGGGACGCAATAAGTCGATCTACCCCTGTGTGGGCTTCGTGGTGAGCGGGGGACATACAAATCTTTATGACTGCCGTTCCGCCACCGAGTGCCGGTTGATCGGCGGCACCACAGACGATGCTGCGGGCGAAGCCTTCGACAAGGCCGCGCGCATCCTTGGCCTGCCCTATCCCGGCGGACCATCCATTCAGAAAGCGGCGGTCGGCGGAAATCCGGCGCGTTACAGTATGCCCCGGCCACTGCTTCACAGCGGTCGTCCGGACTTCAGCTTTTCGGGGCTGAAAACAGCACTGCTGTATGCTGCTCGCGGCGTGCCCGGCCCACAACAGCTCACGGAAACACCAGCGGACCGCGTTGCCGATCTGGCCGCTGCCTTTCAGCAGGCCGCCGTGGAAGTGCTGGTGGAAAAATGCCGGCTTGCTGTGCGTCAGCAGCACTCGCGGACGCTCGCCGTCGGCGGTGGCGTAGCCGCCAATCAGCTCTTCCGCGATCAGCTGGCTGCCATGGCCCGTCAGGAACGAATTGAGCTCTGCATCGCTCCACTGCAGCTGTGCACCGACAATGCCGCCATGGCCGCCATTGCCTGGGACCTGCTCCGCGCCGGACGCACCGCACCGCTCGACTGCGACGTACTCCCGGGACTCGTCCGGCCCGACTTTCACCCCCGACGCAAACAGGGGACCGGCCGGCCCTCCTGAGCTTGCTCAAACCTCTCCCACACGTCATCCTCCGCGATTCCATCGGCCCCTGCACCCTGACACCCCTGCACCCCGACACCCCTGCACCGCGACAACGCTCACATCTCCGGTAACTTTCGTCCCTCGCTGCAAAACACCCATCATGAACCTCCTGAACCTGCTCCGTCAGCGATTCGCTCCGGCCCTCGCTGATCTCGTCACCGATCCCGCCCCGCTGCTTGATCTGATTCGCCCGGCTCAGGATCCGAAGTTCGGCGATTTCCAGGCCAACTTCGCCATGTCGCTCGCCAAACAGCTCGGACGCCCTCCGCGCGACATTGCCCAGCTGGTCGTCAGCCGGCTGCAGCTGGATGACATCTGTGAACCACCGGAAATCGCCGGTCCCGGTTTCATCAACCTCCGCCTCCGCACCGAATTTCTCGCCGCAAAAATCCTCAGCATCTGCGGCGATGATCGCCTTGGCGTGCAGCCCACTCCCGCACCCCGCCACGTGGTCGTCGACTTTTCCTCCCCGAACGTTGCCAAACCCATGCACGTCGGGCACCTCCGGAGTACCGTTATCGGTGATGCCATCTGCCGCATTCTCCGCTTCGCCGGGCACCGCGTCACCAGTGATAACCACATCGGTGACTGGGGTACCCAGTTCGGCATGATCATCTATGGCTACCGGCACTTTCGCGACGCCGCCGCCTTCACGGCCAGTCCCGTCGCTGAACTCGCCAGACTGTACCGGCTCGTCAATCAGCTCAGCGACTACCACGAAACCGCCGCTCGCCTCCCGCTGCTCAGAAAAACGGTCTCCGAACAGCAGCAGAAACTCCAGCAGCTCGAGGCTCAGGGACCACCGGATCAACAAAAGAAACAACTCGCTGCCGCCCGCAAAGAACTCGCCGCCGCCACCGACGCCGTCACGTCCGCCGAAGAACTCGTCAACCGGATCCGGAATACCCCGGAACTCGCCGCCGCCGCAGATGCTCACCCGGACATCGCCCGACTCGCTCGCGAAGAAACCGCCAGGCTGCATGCTGGTGACCCTGAAAACCTGGCACTCTGGAACCAGTTCCTCCCGGCCTGCCTCGAGGCCCTCCATCAGGTCTACCAGCGGCTCGGCATCCACTTCGACCTCGAACTCGGCGAAAGCTGGTACAACCCCCTGCTCCCCGGCGTCGTAGAATCACTCCGGCAGTCCGGGCTCGCACGTCTCTCTGATGGCGCTGTCTGCGTCTTTCAGGATGCCTTCCCGGCCCCCTTCATCGTTCGCAAAACTGACGGCGCTTACACCTATGCCACCACAGATCTCGCCACCATTCAGCATCGTCGGGATGCACTCCATGCTGACGAAGTTCTGTATGTCGTCGACAAACGTCAGTCCCAGCACTTCCAGCAGCTGTTTGATACGGCCGGTCGCTGGGGTTACGGCTCCATCCGCTTCCAGCATGTGTCCTTCGGTACCGTGCTTGGCCCCGACGGCCGACCGATCAAAACCCGCGCCGGTGACTCCGTCGGACTCGAAAGTCTCCTCGACGAAGCCGTCGCCCGTGCCCGCCGCATCGTCGATGACAACGATAACCAGCGCGAAGCCCCGCTGCTCGACGATTCAGAACGCGGCCGCGTAGCCGAAATCGTCGGACTCGGTGGCATCAAATATGCCGACCTGCACCACAGCCGCGACAGTGACTATACCTTCGACTGGGATAAAATGCTGGCCACGTCCGGCGATACCGCCACCTATATGCAGTACGCCTACGCACGTGTCTGCGGCATCTTCAGAAAACTCAGGATCGATCGCAGCAGCCTTCTCAACACCCCCGCACAAATCACCCTGCCCACACCCGAAGAACGTCGCCTTGCCCTGCAGCTGCTCTCTTTCGGCTACGCCATCGACAGTGTCCTCGCCGATTACCGCCCGCATCTGCTCACCGCATGGCTCTTCGACACCGCTGATGCCTTCAGCAGCTTCTTCGATCGCTGCTCTGTTCAGAACGCCGAAACCCCGGAACTCCAGCACAGCCGACTGCTCCTCTGCGATCTCATGGCCCGAGCTGTTCGCACCGGACTGGAACTGCTCGGCATCGAAGTCGTTGACGTCATGTGATATGGCTGTTGACGAACAAGTCTCCCGATTGACCGACCGCGTATTCAGGTGCGTAAGCAGGAGATACGCGTCTGCGTTTGCGTCCAAAGGTGACATGGACCTGAGTGTTGCGAGGCTTGAACGGGCGAGACGGGGTACTGGGGCGGACGGGAGAGGCGGTGCCGCGAATAGGTCGGACGGGACTCGACCTGTCCGGCCCTGAAAAAAAAGCCCGGTTTGTTGCCAAACCGGGCTTTGAGAGATCTGCCTGGGAACGTCTGAAATCAGAAGGAGTTTTCTGAGATCGGGAGTTCTTCGAGGAAGACGTCTGGCAGGGTGGCGGAGAAGCTGCGGAGTTTGCTGCCGGATGGGGTGATCAGGCGGGTGTAGACGCCGGCGTCGATGTTCTCGGAGATCGGGCGGACCGTGCCGTCACAGAAGGCCATGACGACCAGTCCGGCGTGGTTGGAGTTGGGATAGGGAGAGGTACCTTCCGGACCGCTCTTGGCCTGGTTGAGTCGCCAGGGCTGGCCGGCAGCGGCCATGTTCTGAGCTGCACCGAAGGAGGCGCCGACTACAGCCGCTGTATCCAGCGGCAGGAAGAAGGAGACGCCGCGCATGTCGGGGTTGGCCCAGGAGGTGATACCGGCGTTGATGTTTTCGGCGAACATGATCGTGTTTGCCGCACCGTCAGGAATGTTGCCGATGTTGGCACTGGCGTCGATGTTGGACAGAGCGCTATAGTCGGCGGTAGCCCAGAACACGCCCGTATCTTCAGTAATTTCGCGGTCTTTGTCGTTGACGGTATCGTCGGTGGAGTCGCCGGTCATTGCGGCGGTCACCCAGTTGAAGGGTTCAGCATAAGGGTGATGGCCAAGGTCAGCAAAGGAGGTCAGCGGGCTGGTTGTGTTCGTAATCACATTTGTGTCACCGAAACCACCACTGACAACATAAGAGAGGCCGCCGTTCTGAGCGAACGCGGAGTCGTCGTTGGGGCAGGCCAGAGCACCAATGCTGGTTTGACCGATGGCTGCGTTGTTGAGGTCGGCTTTGGGATTCGCCGTATTGTTCCAGCCGACGTTGCGATTCCAGCGGTCAGCGAGCGGTCCCTGGTCGAGGTTGGGCAGGAGTTCAACAACCCAGCTGCGCTGTGGCACGAAAATCGGCGCGGAGGATGTGTTGACCCCATAATACCCGGATCCCGGGAGTTTACCACGACGGGCGGTGGCGTAGGCGATCATGCCGAGTGCGAGGTTTTTCTGGTTGTTCATGCACTGTGTGCGGCGGCCGGCTTCGCGGGCCTGCTGCACGGCAGGCAGGATGAGCGACATCAGCACGGCGATGATTGAGATCACCACCAGCAGTTCGATCAGAGTAAACCCGCGCCGCTGGGGGGAGGGTGATGGCAGGGAACGACGCGTTTTCATGTGAGAACACTCCCAAAAACAGGACGGGGAAAGGGCAGAAGAGAATTTCGGACCGATTGGTGAAAGGTGTAACGCAAATCCGCGGGCGGATCGGCAAAAAAAAGAGACAGAGGTGGTGAAATTGCGGAAAAATGCGGGAGAGAAGATTATTCGATGTCCAGGCGAGCTTTGACAAGCCGTTGCCAGTCGAAATCTCCGCTTCCCGGGTCAAATGCTTTAAAGGCGTCCGTGCGGTCAATCACAAACACAGCCCGCTGTTCCCAGCCGGGGTTGGTCTCGGTCTTACCGTCCGCCGTGTCGATGTCGATTCGTGAACCGATTCGATACAGGCCGGTGCCGATGTTATTCACCTTGTGCTCCACTGCCTCGAAATAAGCAGCAGACGCAAACACCACAAAGGTATTGCTCACCGTGGTCGTGTTGCCGATCATTTTGGCCAGAATCTGATGCTGGTGCATGAGCGCCGTGCCGTCCGGGGTGGTGTGCTGATTGGCATTACCCAGCTCCAGCCAGTTGCGGTTGGTTTCCGCTGCATTTCCGCCCGTATCCAGGCGGTCAGGTGCGAGCGTGCGGAACAGAGTCGTCTCGAACGCGTCATCCTTTCTTGTGGCCTCATAGCCAGGCCCGCGGTATCCGGGGGAATGAAACGGGTTGGACCGTGGCATACCGGGGACCAGCATCTTACGCGGCTGACCGACCTGCGGGTCATAGCCGTTGACAAAATCACCGTCGCGTTCCCGCAGGTATTCGATCCAGCGATCGCGGGGGGCGGAAGGGAAGTTGTTGTTTTCATCACGCGTCCGATCCAGCGTGACACGACCGACAACATTGATGCCGTTGGGAACATCCGGTTTGGGCATGCGATCCAGCACTGTGGGGTTGTCAACCAGCCCCGCGTAGACCTCCCAGTGGCGAATGGTATTGAGGTTTACCTTGCCGGGAACGCGGGAGAGTGCGACGTAGTTGCCCAGCATGCGATGCACGCGGGAGGGCACTTCAAAGAACTGGAACAGTCGATACCAGCGGTTGTCGCGGGCGCGATTGACCAGATCGGACTGGCCATTGTCGTTGGGGAAGTCGGGTCTCAGGAATTTAGCGGCGGCGGCCACGAGGGCTTCCGGTTCAGGAGCAGTGGCACCCGGGGGCTGAGCCTGCAGTGTGGGCGAGCTGTTGATGCGGCCGATGGCGCTGGTGAGCTTTTCGGGGCCGACCAGCGGCAGGCTGAGCAGTTCGCCGAGGTTGGCGAAATCACGGTCGAAGTGGGCCTGCCAGCGATTGAAGCCGCTCCCGGTGGAACTGTTGCCGGCAGTGAGCGTGTTGAAGCGGAAGTTGGCCGGATTTCCGCCGAAGCGGGCACGCGTGGCGTCGTCGAGCGGTTCGCGGCGTTCGTCGCTGGTGAGGTTGTTCAGCTTGGTCTGAATCTCGTCCGGAAGGTCGTCGTCCGTTCCGTTCAGTGCAAAGTCCAGAAACTGCACGCGGAAAATATCCACGTCCACCCACGGGTTCGGATCTTCGCCGGGGATCAGACCGTGATTGAGTGACGGCATGTCGGTGTTGAGTCGACGCTGGAGCACGAGGTCGAAGCCAGCTCGTCCAAGCGCTCTGAAGTCACCGCCGTAGAGATCCTCCTGAGGATCATTGCCGGCGTAGTCCTCCAGATCCTCGAGGAACGCACCGGCCGTACCGATGACATTGCCCGCTTCATCCACCATGGCCCAGCCGCCGGCATGGTCCGGATGAATCAGGTCCAGATTGGTGCGGGGTTTGAGTTCCGGGGCGTTGGCATCGCCGGGATTGGTATTCTGTCCCGGTGGGGCCGCACCGTTCGCCTGATTGGGGGCGATCACGTCATAGGTGCCATTCAGGTCGAAGTCCACAAACAGGTCACTGGAGACGATTGAGTTGTCTTCAGCCGTCGCCATCGTGTATCGCTCGCCGGGGCCGACCGTCTGGTTGACGGGTGAGTTACCGAGGAAGGCGAGAGCGCGGAATGGCCGACTGGCATTGGCCAGACCGCCGATGGGGTCATTGAGATCGGTGCGGTTGTACCTGACGATTCGCCACGTGGCCGAATCCATGTTGATGGCTTTGTCTGTCGCCATTCTGACCGGCAGCGGCTGCAGGTTCTGAAGTTCCACAAACAGATGCCTGCGGCCCTGCTCGTCATCGTAAATTGTGGCCGGGTGATCGGGATTCATGGCAGGCGGTTCAAGACCGACGGCCAGCACTTCGCTGATGGCCAGCTGCTGCGATTCCACGCCGTAGACAACTCCGCGCGTCAGGCCGTCTTCACGGTAGCGACCGCGGTCGGTGACAGCATTGAAGTCATTGCTGGTCTCGGGCACGGGAGTTTCGCCGGAATCGATCGTGTATGGATCGTCGTCGAGGTTCCAGCCACCGCGGGCCGGATCATTCAGATCAGGTCCGAGGTTCTTGTCGTATTCGAATTTGGTGATCACATCGTCCGGGTCCATGGCGTCAACCAGATTGACGGCGAACTGAGCCATTTCACGGAGTTGCTGATGGGAGTACAGAGCGGTCGCGGTGCCGGGGGCTGCGAGCGGGTCATTGGGGCCGCGGTAGTCGGCGATCTTCATCGCATTGGCGACGGACCGCTGAGCCCCGCCGATGGTGTACAGGA
>CAZLOQ010000125.1:0-18296 GCA_964561125.1 uncultured Chitinophaga sp.
CAACCTGCGTCACGGCAGCACCACTGGAATCGACAAATTCCAAAACTGCATCCCTGCTTCTGGAAAATCGCGGTGGGTTCTGACTGGAACTGACACGCCAACCCTCCACTCGGCGACCAGCGGCCTGCGGGGACAGACCCTCGGAACGATTGCAGCACTCAAGCCGCCAGCACTCAGCGAGAGACCACGTACCAGGGGGCGAACAAACTGCCCTAATTCCCCCCGGCCGCTAAGGTGCCGGCGACTGGAACTCAGACTCCCGGACCCGCAGCAAATGCCCGTGATCCCCTGCGACTCGCTTCAAGAACCGATCCGCCACACCACTGAATCGCACGGTCGTCGGATCCACAGCCGGAACCTCAGGCCCCACCGCTGTGTATCCCGCCCGGCTGCAGTGCTGAGCAAACTGCACGATGCAGCGGTGCAGCGAATCCGATTCGCCCGCAGAACCCTGCTGAGTTTCGTCGAACAGCTGTTCAAGCACCGTCATTGACTGCCAGTCCTGCCACCGTGAAAGACTCATCACCGTCATTTCCGCCAGCACTGGGTCGCGTAACAGCCGCCTCGCCGATGCACAGATTCTCTCGCGCGGAATCAGCGACGGTTCATAGGTGTGGAAAAAGTCCAGTGTCTGCAGGAGTGCGTGACGAGCCGTGGGCATGGTCTCCGGCTGCAGAAACTGCCGCTCCACACTGGCCAGGCCAGCTTCACCTGTCAGCAGCAGACAGCCGGCCAGAAGTCCCTCCGCCCCGAATCGAAACTCACCCGTTTCGCCGACAATCAACTGAGTCCGCAGGAATGCCGCGTCCCCGGAATCACCGCACAAACCCAGCATCAGGCCGTACAGCCCCAATCGCTCCGGACTGATCCCGGGGTCAGCGATCCAGCCGCGAAGACGCGACGCAGAATACAGCTGCCGACAGGCCTTAACATCAGCATAAGATGCAATGCCAAACTCAGCCCACGCGTCCCCCGCAATCATCGGATCCGCAGATTCAAGATGCGTCAGATACCATTCCAGCCGTTGCGGGACGGGAAGCGTCTGGTTCGGCAGCATGGTGAGGTATTCCGCCGTCGCGGCAGAAATGCCGGTGTGATCGCTCCAGTCAACAGCGAAGGACTTTGCTGGCAGGCTGACGTTTTGTACGGGCGGAGTGGCGGACGCGGGCGGTTGCGCCGCGGAAGCCGGCTGTGCCTTTGAATCCACGGAGAAAGTCGTCGCCGGGCGATCGGCGATTCTTGCGACGGGTGTCGCCGATGCGTCAACCAGGTCGCCATAAAGCAGATACAAATCGCCGGGCCGGCCGCCGGCTTCGGCATTTCGCGTGACCTGCCGACCGCTCCGGATTCCGCAGTCGGCAGCCATCTGCGGATCGCCGGAAAGCAGCCGCTGCACGCGGAAAGTTGCCACTGGCAGGGTGCCTTCCTGCAGAACCTGAAACGTCTGCAGTTCGGCGATGACAACGAAGTCGCTGAGCAGAAACTGAGCGGAAAACGTCTGTGGCGGGGAAAGACAGAACGGGCAGGCGACAGCTACGCTATACCCGAGAGTGGCAAGGGCAATGAGGGCACGCAGTCCGGGTTTCAGATTGAGCATGGTAGCGGAATCCCTTCCGATCGTTGGCAAATTTTGCAGGCACTGGCTGCTCAAAAACCGGGCATCAACACTACGAAGTGTGAAGATTTCCGGCAGAATCTAACAGAAAATCGCCGATTCCTGGGAGTGAAAGCTGGAAAACCTTTGCATTTTCATCCGGGGGTGGCCAAACTCTTGATGTCGTTGAAGGTGTCGGGAAATTTTTGTAAATCGGATCGGAATTTGCGATTTTTTTAGTGGTCGTTGGTTCGTTTCTCAAAGAATGTCGGCTGGTACTTTGAAAAAAGCTATGCCAGAACGCGACTTTCACCAGAAACAGAACGTCGCTTTTCATCTGCCTGGTCCATTCTCGTTCTCCATTCCCCGTTTTTCTTCAAGGAGTTTTCAATGCGAAAGTTGACCCTGCCTCCCAGCACGGTTGCTCGACGTGGTTTCACGTTGATCGAACTGCTGGTGGTGATCGCGATCATCGCGATCCTCGTTGCTCTGCTTCTGCCTGCCGTTCAGCAGGCCCGCGAAGCCGCTCGCCGGACACAGTGCAAGAACAACCTCAAGCAGATCGCACTGGCCTGCCACAACCACCACGACAACTATAACGCTGTCCCCCGTGGTGGCTACGGCACGCCAATCACTGGCCTGACCGGCCCGCTCAATCTCACTCTGTGGGACCACCAGTGGATGGGTGTTCTGCCTCAGATTCTGCCCTTCATCGAGCAGGATAACCTCTACAACCGGATCAATGTCTGGAAGGGTCCGGATCACCGCCCGGGCACCTCCCCGAACACCTGGCTCATCGAAACGAACTACTGGGCTGACACCAACACGTGGAATGCCTCCCGGTTTACTCTCCCCGCCTTCCTGTGCCCCTCCGACCCCCAGCAGGGCTCAACAGGCAGCTTTGCGTTCAATCACATGTACGAAACGGGAACCGGCGGCAGCATGACCGCTTACTACTTCCTGCCGACTGACGGTCTTGGCCACACAAATTACGCCGGTGTCGCAGGTTTCCTTGGCAACATCCAGCGCTGGGCATCCTGGGCACAAAACCGCGGAATTTTCGGCAGTCGCGAACACAAGGTCAATTTCCGCGATATGACCGATGGCACCAGCAACACACTGATGTTTGGTGAAGTCACGGGTGGTACGACCTTCAACTTCGGCTGGATGGGAACCGGTGGGTTCCCCGCTGCGTGGGGCCTGAACAACTCGCCAACCCAGAACTGGTACCAGTTCGAAAGCTTCCACACCGGCGTTGTTCAATTTGCTCTGGCCGACGGTTCTGTCCGAGCAATCAGCAAGAACATCGATGGCGGTAATGGTGCCCTTGGCCGCACCTTCATGAACCTCGCGGCCATGGCCGATGGTAATGTGATCGGCGAATTCTGATCGCAACGCTGCTGATCCAGGTCTCAATTCAACATTTTCGTCAGTTTCCCAACAGGAGTTTTCACACTCATGCGTAAGCTGTTTTGTTCTCTGATGGTTCTCGGGATGATCGCCGGTTGCGGCGGAGGCTCCAACGAGGCAGTTGCCCCAGCGACTGAGACTGCACCGCCAGCCAATCCCGTTGCCGCACAGCCCCCGGGACTGGAAACTCCACAGTGATTGCAGCCTGACGTCGACTCCTGAATCTGACTTCGGGGAATCCATTTTTAATGGATTCCCCTTTTTTTTGCCCAGCGCTGGGGCTGGCACCCAAAGCTGTTTGAGGGCGGCCTTCCAGGCCTGAAGGGCCGTTTTTAAAAGTGCGGGTCGGCAGGCCCAGGGTATCTGTTCGATCTGGTGTCCGTGCCGTCCGGTGTCCTTCCTAAGGTCACCTGAATCCGGTAAAACAGGAGTCCTATATGGACCTGTCCGTGCGGTTCTGTGAGACGACTGAGTCGCGGTGTCGCAACAATGACTCGCTCTGCTTAATGTTTCCGCTCCACCAAAATGCTCCTCGTTCCGGTGCTGCGATGCTGTTCAGTCAACCTGTCCGCTGCCTGATGATCCTCCTGTGTCTCTCCGGCACCTCCTCGCTCAATCCTGCTCTCGGTCAATCGCTCCCTGAAATTCTGAACCCCCTGCTTGAAAACTATCCCGGCACCGCCGGTGTGGTCGTGCGGCACCTGGAGACCGGAGAAGAATTCCAGTGGCGGGCCGATGCCGTGCAACCCACCGCCAGCCTGATCAAGCTGGCGATCATGGTGACCGCCTACCGTCAAGCCGACGCCGGACGACTCGACCTGGACCGCACAATCGAACTGCAGGACTCCGACAAAGTACCCGGTTCCGGAATCCTCACAGACCACTTCTCTGCCGGTATGCGGTTTTCCGTTCGCGATGCCATCCGCATGATGATCCGCTGGTCTGACAACACGGCCACCAATCTGGTCGTCCGCGAAACCGGACTCAAATCAGTTACCGAGACCATGCAGTCGCTCGGTTTTCCACACACACAACTGCATTCATTCGTCTATCGTGGGGACACCACAATTTCACCGGAACGCAGCCGCCAGTTTGGCTTGGGCAGCACAACTGCCAAAGAAACCTGCGGAATTCTGGAAGCCCTCCACCGCGGTTCCATTGCCACCCCGGAATCCTGCCGGCAGATGCTTGAACACCTGCAGAACTGCGAAGACCGCAGCATGCTGGCCCGTGACCTCCCTCAATCCGCGAAAATCGCCCACAAGACAGGTGCCGTTTCCGCCAGTCGCGGTGATGCCGGAATTGTCTACGGCCCCAAAGCCGCATTCCTGATCTGCGTCCTCACCACCGCCAACCCCGACCGCAGCTGGAATGACGACAACGCCGCACACCTTCTGATGGGACGCATTTCCAAAGCTGCTTTCGACCACTTCAACCCCGCGTGGGAGGCGGGATCCGGCGTATCCCCGGAACTGCGTAAGGGTGCGTTCGGGCTGAAAGTCGAAATGCTGCAGCGAACTCTCAATGCCCGACTGTCACCCTCCCCTGACCTCGGCCCCGATGGTGATTTCGGCCCCGCCACAGAAGCTGCCGTCCGGCGATTTCAGGAAACCGCCGGACTCCCTGTCACCGGAATCGTGGATGCTGCCGTCTGGGAACAGCTGGGTCCGGTCGTGGAGGCTGCCGACGTTCCCCGGCCTGAACTGGTGAACTCAGAAATGCTTCCACAAGCACCCGCTGATGGCAACTCCGGTCCGCCCTTCGTCTCCTGCGATGCATGGACAATCGTTGACGCCGACTCAGGAAAAGAACTCGCCGGACTTGAATCCACCGTCCCCCGGGATTTCGCCAGCACCACCAAAATGATGACCGCATGGCTCACTGCACGCATTGCCGATGCAAACCCCGCTGTACTCGACGAAGTCATCACCATGTCCGCCCGCGCCGACCTGACTCGAGGCTCCACTGCCGACATTCGCACTGGCGAATCCTTACAGGTACGCGAGGCCCTGTATGGACTCATGCTGCCTTCAGGGAATGACATGAGCGTTGCGATTGCTGAACATTTCGGCAGCCGCATGCATGCAGCGCTGCAGCTGCCGGTCGAGGCCCCTGAAAAGCTTCCCGCCGATCCGCTCCTGCGATTCGTCGATGCCATGAACAGGGAAGCACAGCGACTGCAGATGCTGCAGACCAGCTACCGTAATCCCCACGGCCTGACGGACCCGCAGCACAAATCCACACCCGCAGACCTCGCTCTGCTCGCTCGACACATTCTCCGGCACCCGCTGCTGCAAACCATCGTTTCCACCCGACAGCGTGGTGCCACCGTCACCGGTCCCGGTGGTTACCAGCGCAACGTGCTCTGGAAGAACACCAACGAACTCCTCGCCATTGATGGCTACGCCGGTGTCAAAACAGGGACTACTGATCAGGCGGGAGCCTGTCTGGTTTCATCCGCGACGCGTGCTGAACGCCGCATTATCATCGTCGTACTCGGGTCCGCAGCCTCTGAAGCCCGCTACACCGATTCCAGAAACCTCTACCGCTGGGCCTGGCAGGAACTGGTGAAATAGCCGTCAGCCGCACGGACGCACCCGAACGAGGGTCGATTTGATCAGCTGTCAGGAACCAGCGTCAGGCGGCACGACTGGAATCGACAAATTCCAAAACGGCCTCCCTGCTGCCGGAAAAGTGCGCTCAGGTCTGACTGGAACTGACACAAAAAACAAACGATAAATACCCAAATCATAATGAAAAGCAGGCGAAACCGGGCTTGCGCCGTACCGCTTTGATATAAAACTGAAGGCAGTTCAGCCTCGGTCAGGGACCTGCGGCTGATTATGCGACTGAATGTTCTCCTCACGGTCGCAGCGCGGATGTGTTCACCGGGGGGAATCGGAATTGACCGGATTCGGAGTGAGATCGGTGCGAGCAGTTGTCTTTGATGGTTCGCTGCAGTTCACAAATGAGGCTCAGCTGCGTGAAGCCCGGCCGGACGAAGTGGCCGTGGACGTTCTGGAAGCAGGCATCTGCGAAACTGATCTTCAGCTGTGTCGCGGCTACATGGGTTTTCGCGGAATACTCGGTCACGAATTCGTCGGCATCGCTCGTTCCGGCAGATATGCCGGTCAGCGGGTTGTCGGAGAAATCAACTGTGCCTGTCGTGTCTGCACTGTCTGCCGCAGTGGTCTGCCGACGCATTGCCCGGAGCGCACCGTTGTGGGCATCCTGAATCACGATGGTGCCTTTGCAGATACTGTGCTGATCCCTGAACACAATCTGCATCCCGTCCCGGAGACGCTGTCCACTTCCACAGCTGTGTTCGTGGAACCCGTCGCAGCAGCCTGCCGCATTATCGAGCAGCTCGCGGTGGCCGGACGCCGCACTGCAGTACTGGGCGATGGACGACTTGGTAATCTCTGTGCCCAGGTGCTGCGGCATCACGGCGCTGATGTGCACGTCGTCGGCAAACATCCTGCAAAACTGGAACTGCTTAAACAGCTGCGAATCCCTGCGGTGCTGCTGTCTGATCTGCAATGCGACCGTTCCTGTGACATTGTCGTTGACTGCACAGGCTCGCCCGCCGGACTGGAAACCGCTCTGCAGCTGGTCCGTCCCTGCGGCACTGTTGTGCTCAAAACGACGGTGGCCGCAGACCAGTCGCTGCACATGGCGCCCTTTGTGATCGACGAAATCACGCTGCTCGGCTCCCGCTGCGGCCCATTCGACGCTGCCCTGCAGCTGCTTGAAGCCGACGTCGTCCAGGTGGCTCCACTGGTGTCCGCCCGCTACCCGCTGGAGCAGGCCGTGGCGGCTTTTGAGCGGGCCAGTCGAAAGGATGTCCTCAAGGTGCTCCTGGAACTGCAGCCCTGACACATCAGCGGACTCTGCAGACGGAACGCAATGCTTTGCTGCATGAAATTCAAATTCAGCACGCAGGCTCCGTCACTAAGGCGACTCCTCCGACCAGTTAATCGTCTCCCGCTTTTGGGAATCGGCAGCTTCAGTGGCTGGTTTCTCTGTAATGTCTGCAACTAAGTTGCAGAGTGTCGCTACTCAATCCACATCACCCTGTTTGCCATCCTGCAGCGGTTTTCAAGTAGCATTTCCGCCCACAGGCGTGTCCATGTCTGACGAAAGTCCCGGATCAGTCACCCACTGGATCGAACGGCTCACAACGGGTGATCCTGCCGCCGTGGAATTTCTCTGGCGACGCTACTTTCAACGCATGGTGCGACTGGCCAACAGTCGGATTCGCCACTTGACGGGTGCTGCAGCGGACGGTGAGGATGTGGCACTCAGTGCCTTTCACGGATTTTGTGCCGCGGCCCGTCGCGGAAACTTTCCCGCGCTGGGTGATCGGGAAAGTTTGTGGCGGGTGCTGGTTACGTGCACGCTCAATCGCAGCCGAAATCTGGTCGCCACGGCCACCGCACAGAAACGTGTTCCATCTGTTCAGCAGGTTACCCTGTCGGATGCTCAGTATGGGCAGACACATGGACGAGATCTGGCTGTCGAGCTTGTGGATGCGTCTGACGAACTGGTTTTTCTTCTGCAGCTGCTGGATCAGGAGGATTCCACGGGCGAATTGCGGCAGATAGCCCTCTGGAAGCTTGAAGGCCTTTCCAATGAACAAATCGCTAAGCAGCTCAAACGCAGAAACTCCCTTGTAGCACAAAAGCTGCGTCTGATCCGGCTGCTTTGGGAGGTCCACCTGAAACATGAATAACTCACAGGCCCCTGAAACGGAACCTGAAACGGAAGTGGAACGCAAGCTGCGGGAGCTGGCCGTCTGGCGAAGGCTCATGGAAGTCTGCCAGCAGTATGAGGACGCGTATCAGCGCGGTGATCGGCCTGCTTTGTCACAGTTCGTGCAACAGTTTTCTGAGCCTGACCGCGCCATGGTGCTGGAGGAACTTCAGCGGGTGCAGTCTGAACTGTCTGAAACGTCCCCATCTGTGCGGCCTGCGCTGGGCAGCCGTTTTTTTCGTCTGGAACTGCTTGCCCGAGGGGGCATGGGGGAAGTCTCTGTTGCCCGGGATGCCGCGTTTCAGCGCAACGTGGCGATCAAGGAAATTCGCAGCGACGCTGCCGACGATGAACGTTATCGACGCCGTTTCATCCGCGAGGCGGAAATCACAGCTCAGCTGGAACATCCGGGCATTATTCCGGTGTATGCTGGAGGCGAACAGGAAGACGGCCGGCCCTATTACGCAATGCGACTGATACACGGAGATCAGACAGGAACGCTGCAGGACGGCATCCGACAACTGCATGACTCTGCAAAGACTCCGGTGGCAGACTTTGAAGCCAGCCTGCGTCGGCTTGTCCGCCGCCTGCTGGATGTCTGCAATACCATGGCCTATGCCCACAGTCGCGGGGTGATTCATCGGGATCTTAAACCGGCCAACATTCTTCTGGGCGCCTATGGCGAAACCCTCGTCGTCGACTGGGGCCTCGCTCGTTCAATTCATCCAGAGGAGCTCACTGCGGGTACGCCTGTGAGTGATGGCGATGCGGATTCAGCAGCAGCCGGCAATGTTCCGGGAACAAGCGGAATCGGTACACCGGGATACGCCTCACCGGAACAGCTCCGGCTGCAGCAGCCTGTCTTCAGCGTAACTTCTGACATCTATTCCCTCGGCACCATTCTTTACACACTGCTGACCGGAAGGCCACCGTTTTCTTCCAGTGACTCCAGTACACCGGAGCAGTTCATTGAACGCGTCGCTGCCGGTGACTTCCGCCCACCGCGATCATTGAACCCCTCCGCTCCTCCGGCTCTGGAAGCCGTCTGTCTGCGAGCCATGCAGACAGATCCGCAGCAGCGATATCCCAATGCAGCGGCACTCGCCATGGAACTGGAACGCTGGCTCGCAGACGACCCGGTGGAAGCGTGGATCGAACCTCTCTCTTACAGACTTCGTCGCTGGTTGCTGCGACATCGCGCAGCAGCCGCTTCTGGTTTCGGATTGCTGGTGATGAGCATCCTCATGCTCGCCGGCATCACCATTCTGCAGTCTGACCACAACAGGACTCTCAACATCCGCCAGCAGGAACTCAGGCAGGCTCTGAAGGATGTCGAATCAGAGAAGAAACAGGCAGACGCCGAACGCATCCGGGCTGGCGTGCTGCGTGACCATGCCGAATCCCGCGAACAGCTGGCCATCAGCGCGATCGACCGTTTCCGACGGGCGATCGAAACCGAGCCGCTGCTGCAGAATTCGGCACAGCTGGCCGAACTCCGCAATCGTCTGCTCACACAGCCAATCGCATTCTACCGGGAACTTGCAAGGCAGCTGCGGACCGCAGATCAGACATCCCCGGCAGCTGTCACCAGATTTGCACGGGTCAGCCTCGAACTTGCTCGCCAGCACTCCGCAATCGGCGAATGGCCGCAGGCCATCGAGCTGCTGGAGAATTCCATCAAGCTGACGGAGTTCACACTGTCGACGACCGAGGCCCGCTCGCAACCCCACCGCGACCTGTCCCTTCTGCTGGCTCTTTCGCTCCAGGAACTGGGGCGGCTGAATGATCAGCGGAAGAGCAGCCCTGACGAAGCCGAGACGGTCCTCTCGCAGTCGCTCGAAATTCTCCGGCGGCTCGTTGGAGAATGCTCCGATCCGGAGCGGACAACCATCGAAACTGCTGTCGCAGACGCCTGCTCCGCGCTCGGAACAGTGCTTGGCAGGAATAATCGTGCCGCTGATGCCGTGCCGCTGATTCAGGAGGCCATTCGCCTTCAGCAACAAATCGTGCAGCGTGCCGAATCTCCGGCAGCCGCCCTGCTGCTGCTTGCAAACATGCATTCAAATCTGGGAGTCAGCTTTGTCGGTATTGAGCAGCTGGATCAGGCGGCCAAAGAATATGCCGAAGCTGCAAAGCTCTACGCCGCCGTGGAAACACAGACCGGCCTCACACGCGAACTGAGGTTCGGTATCGCCGGTGTCTTCCATAACCAGGGACGATTGCTCGAATTTCAGAATCGCCCGACAAGAGCGCTCACCGAACACAAAGAAGCACTCCGGCTGCGTCGCGCGCTGCACCTCGATTTCCCTGCTGTTCATGATTATCGCCTTGCTGCATTCGAAAGTCGCGATCGGGTTCATGGACTGCAGATGAAGACAGGTGCAGTTGCCGAGGCCATAGAGACAGGAAGAACCTGGGTCGAAGACGCACGCAGAATCGCAGAGCTCAGCCCCGAATATCTCGAATTCCGCATCGAACTCATGGACTCCCTGCACTCGCTCGGTCACACGTACGAGCTGAGTGGACGGTCGCTCGAAGCCGAACCCTGGTACCGCGAAGCACTCGCCATCAGCAGTGAAATTCTCATACCGGATTCCGCAAACCCGCTTCGTGCACGCACCCATGCTGAACTGCTTGAACATGTCGCCCGGCTCGACTACCAACACAACAACTTTCAGGCCGCCCGAACCGCACTGGAACAGGCCATTCCACTGCAACGCCAGTGGATTCAGGACAACACTCCCCGACCGCTCGACCGCCCCTTCCTCAAACAAATGCTCGACACCCTTGCACGCTGCTGCGATCGGCTCGGTGATGCTGACGCTGCTGCAGCCGCCCGAAAACAGGCGGCAGCACCCTGATTGACAATACTCAGCTACAGCCGTAATCTGCCACCCACGGAAACATCCAGACGGTTCCGACTCACGCCCTCCCGGTCATTCCCATGACGCAGTCTGTCGTCTTCGTCTACGGTTCGCTCAAGCGCGGTTATGCACTGCATCACCTGCTCCATACCGCTCGGTTTCTCAGCACCGCGCGCACTCAGCCTCTCTACCGCCTGTTCGACCTCGGCAGCTACCCGGGACTCGTCGAATGGCCCGAAGGACGTGAAATTGATGGCGAACTCTACGTCGTGACTCAGGAAAATCTGCTGCGACTCGATGAAGCGGAAGGCGTCGCAGAGGGGCTCTACGCAAGACGCCCGATCCTGCTGCAGCCCGCCGAACGAATCCTGCCCCCGGGCGAAACACAGCCCGCTGAAACGCCGCCCGACGCAGAAGCGTGGTTCTGGCTTCATGCCACAGCCGGCCGACGCGACTGCGGAAACGCCTGGCCCTGAACTCAACCGCTCGCCTTTGGCCTTCAACCGGTTTATCATCCCTCACCGGGTCCGGGGATGGACATTCCGGTTTCTCAGAGGCTTCTTCCATGCGTGTGCCGCAAACGGTCAGCAGACGATCTGCGTTTCGCTTCAATATCACGCCAATGATTGACGTGGTTTTTCTGCTGATTATTTTCTTTCTGGTCGCCAGTTATTTTCTGCGCAGCGAACAGTCACAGGCCGTGCAGCTCCCCGGTGCCGTCGGCGGACAGGATGATCCCGGGGGCGCTCTGACGCACCTGACAATCACCGTCGAAGCCGACGGTCGCTGGTCCATCGCCGGACAACCGCTCACACACGCCCAGGTCGAAACTCGTATTCAGGAACTTGCAGCAGCCGCAGCGGCCGGAGAAAGAACCGGACACCTGCGCATTCGTGCGGACCGGGACGCGGCTTACAGAGAAATCCGCCAGCTGATCGAAATCTGTGCCGCTCACCAGATCCGGGGTATTCAGTTTGCCGTTTCAGGACAGACAGCGGTCAGCGAACCGCCCGTCGCCCGCTGACTCCCACGGACACACCGATATGCGACTGCCCTCCGCATCCCGTTCCACTGAAGATGACGTCGATCCCATGACCTCAATGATCGACGTCGTCTTTCTGCTGCTGGTCTTCTTCATCTGCGCGTCCATTGGTTCAGTGGCAGATCGGCTGCTGCCGGCAAACCTGCAGGGGACCACGCAAATCTCACCGACGTCCACCGCTGCTGAAGAACGCTGGGAACATCCGCCGATCCGAATTCGACTGCAGCCGGCCGCAGCCGGCCGCACCGTGGTCGGCCCGGAAGTGTTGCTCGACGACCAGCCACTCGCCGGCCTGAGCGAACTCCGCAACCGACTGACACAGCTCGCCGCCGCAGATCCTTCCGCCCCGGTGGTGCTGAATATCCACGATGACATCCACGTTCAGGACTTTGTCACTGTTTATGATTTGTGTCAGCAGCTGAAACTCGAAAAAATCTCGTTTGCCGTGAGTCAGTCTGCGAGTCGTGCGACGACCAGCGGAAAGACGCCCTGACGCATTCTCACTGAAAGGCCCCCGGAAATGCCCCGCGCTGCACTTGCCTGCCTGCTGCTGGTCTCCTGCCTGACTCCCGCCAGCAACCCGCTCCCGGCCGCTGATCCCCGACCTTCCATCATCGTGATCCTCTGCGATGACCTCGGAGCCGGCGATCTTTCCTGCCAGGGGCACCCCGTCATTCGCACAGAGAATCTGGATCGGCTGGCCGCTGAAGGGATTCGCTTCACCGATTTCTATTCCGCCCCCCCCGTCTGTTCCCCGTCCCGGGCCGGACTGCTCACCGGTCGCTCACCCAATCGCGCCGGCATCTACGACTGGATCCCGGCCGTCGGCGAAGGTCCGCCTCGCAAAGGCACCCCGGCAAAGGTCGGCAAAGGCCAGGATGATCGCGGCAGCAGATCTGATGCCCGCGATCAGGTGCATCTCAAACGCAGCGAAGTCACTCTTCCCGCACTCCTCAAATCAGCCGGCTACGACACCTGTTTGTCCGGCAAGTGGCACTGCAACAGCCGCTTCAACAGTCCGGATCAGCCGCAGCCCGGGGATTTTGGCTTCGACCACTGGTTCGCCACCCAGAACAACGCCGGACCATCGCACCAAAACCCCGTCAACTTCGTCCGCAACGGCAAGTCCGTCGGAACACTCGAAGGCTTCAGCTGCGGACTTGTGGTTGACGAAGTCGTCCAGTGGCTCAGACAGCGTAACACGTCCCCGGAAACCGCCCCCTTCTTCGCTTACATCGCCTTCCACGAACCTCACGAACCAATCGCCTCACCCCCGGACCTCGTTGCTCAATATCAGCCCGCCGCATGGAATGAAGATCAGGCGCAATACTTTGCCAATGTACACAATCTGGATGCAGCCGTCGGAAGACTGCTGCAGCAACTGGAACAGCTGGGCGTCCGCAGGAATACTCTGATTGTGTTTTCCTCCGATAATGGCCCGGAAACGCTCCGACGATACACCGCCGGAAAACGTTCCTGGGGCACCACCGGAGGCCTGCGAGGCATGAAGCTGCATACCCATGACGGTGGCTTCCATGTGCCCGGCATCATGAACTGGCCCGCAGGCATTCAGCCCGGACAGACATCCGATGTCCCCGTCTCATCACTGGATCTTCTGCCAACCCTGCTTGAGCTTGCCGGTGCCGAACCACCCCCCGACCGTCCCCTCGACGGCATCAGCCTCGCCGGTCTGCTCCGCGATGGCCAAACCCCGAAACGCTCCAAACCCCTGCTCTGGGCCTACTATAACGCCATCAATGACGCCCGGGTTGCCATGCGACACGGACCATGGAAAGTCCTCGCACGACTCAACAGCGGAAAACTCCCGCGCTACGAAAACCTCACTCCCGAACGCCTCAAACTCGCACAGCAGGCTCAGCTCACCGATCTGGAAATCTATAATCTCACCAGTGACCCCGGAGAAACGCTGAATCTGGCCGGCCGAGGTCTTGCGGAGGAAACAGAACTCACCACGCTCCTGCAGCAGGAATATCGCCGGCTCGCCGACGATTCGCCCGCATGGACCCCGGCAGACACGCCATGAAATCAAGTTCCCCGCAGGAAGTGAAAGTCACTGACCAATGCCTCATCGCTGCTCCCGCCGAATCTTTCTCGGAACCACCAGCCGCGCAATGCTCGTCCTCGCCGATGGCACCGAACAACGCCCCATCGCGGAAGAACTCGCGAATCAACCCGGTGCCTGGACACCTTCTGCATGGACCGAAATGGTCGCAATAAACGCGACCTGACGCAGGATTCCAGCGGCTTTGCGTATGGATTCAGCAGCTCGCCGGACGGCCTGCGAATCTCTTATCACGAAAACTATCAGGTCTATCTGGCCAATGCCGACGGCTCAGATCGGATGCATGTGCAGACGGGACATCCGTTCGTCTTCGCTCTGTCATGGTCCCCCGATGGCCAATGGCTGCTCTTCGTCTCGGGCGAACACTACAACTGCCATCCGCACGTCGTCAAAGCCGACGGAAACGGCCTCAGGAAACTGGCGGATCGCAACGGTTATCGCGGAGTGACTCAGTTCCTCAATGGACCCGACGCAGAAGAATTGAAGTTCCTCTCTCCCGATGTCCTCTCCCGCTCAGCAGCTGGCAGAGAAATGAGTATGGAATTCGCTGGACAACAGCAACCCGCCACGATATCCTGAGTCAGTCAATCGTTTGATTTAATCGGATGTTTTAGTGGAACCGACACGCCGAAAATTGCTCGACACTGCTGGACAACTCTTTGCGGCAAAAGGGTTTCAGGCAACCACCGTACGTGAAGTCTGCCAGGCTGCGAATGTCAACATTGCGGCCATCCACTACCATTTTGGTGACAAGGAACAGCTGTACATCGAGTGTGTCAGGCAGGCTCATTGCCAGCAGGGTGTCACCCGGTTTGACTGGCCGGAAGGAATGTCTCCACCGGACAAGCTGGCCGGCATTATCACACAGATGCTCAGCCTGATGCTGGCGAGGGACCGACCGGCCTGGCAGACAGAGTTAATGGTTCGTGAACTTGCGCGTCCCACGACGGCCTGTCGTGTGCTGGTCGAAGAATTCGTTTCGCCCATGTTTGCGGAACTGTTGCAGGTTGTCAGCGAGATGCTGCCCGCGACAGCTCCGCTGCTGCTGCGGCAGCAGACGGCTTTCAGTGTTGTGGCGCAGTGTCTTTTGTATCGCTATCATCGTCCGATCGGGCAGCTGCTGATCGGTGAGCAGCAGTTTCAACAGCTGCTGGATGTGGAAACTGTAAGTCGGCAGATTGTTTCGTTCAGTCTGGCCGGGATTCGGCAGTGTGCCCTTCAGTTCGGGGCTGAAAGCTCGGCGGAGACATCCTGATGAACTGGCTGGCGTGGAAGATGCTCACGGGAGACCGGACGAAGTATCTGGGAATCGTGTTTGGTGTCGCCTTTGGCACACTGCTGATTGCTCAGCAGTCTTCCATTTTTGTCGGGCTGATGCGGCGGACATCCAGTCAGATCATCGACATCACATCTGCCGATCTCTGGGTGATGGATCAGCGGCAGCGGAATGTTGACGACATTCGACCGATGCCGGATTCTCGACTGGGGCGTGTTCGCGGGGTCGCAGGAGTGGAGTGGGCTGTTCGTCTTTCGAAGTCGATGATTCGTGTCAGGACACTGAATGGCGATTTCACTCAGGGGATTCTGGTTGGTCTGGATGATGCGTCATTTACGGGGGCGCCGCCTGAGATGCTGCAGGGGCAGCATGCGGATCTGCGTCGACCTGACGGAGTGATTCTGGACATAGACGGGTACAGGCAGTTGTTTCCTGGTGAACCCGTAACGGTGGGGCGAGTATTGGATATGAATGATCGTCGCGCGGTAGTAGTGGGAATTTGCCGGGTGACTCCGCCGTTCCAGACCTTTCCAGTCATTTATACCCGCTACAGCCAGGCGATACAGTTTATGCCGCCGCAGCGCAACACTCTGTCTTTCATTCTGGCCAAAGCCGGCAGTGGATATGACCCGCAGCAACTGGCAGCGCGGATCTCGCAGCAGGCCGGACTGAAGGCCCTGACGTGGGATCAGTTCTTCTGGCTGAATATTGGCTATTACATAGAGAACACTGGTATTCCCGTGAATTTTGCCATCACTGTGACGCTGGGGTTTATTGTGGGCGGAGCAATTGCCGGTCAGACATTTTATCTTTTTACGCTGGAAAATCTGAGGCAGTTCGGAAGTCTGAAGGCCATGGGTGTCACCAATCTGCGGCTGATCGGGATGATTCTGTTTCAGGCCGCGATTGTTGGTGTGATGGGATATGGGATTGGTCTGGGTGCATCTGCGCTGTTTTTCGAAATCACTGAACTCAGCGGCCAGGCTGATTTGCGGGGCATGTGGGTGCCGTGGCAGGTTGCGCTGATCGCGGCAGGGGCGGTGGGGCTGATCACTCTGCTCTCCAGTCTGCTCAGTCTGCGTCGCGTCCTGGTTCTTGAGCCGGCCATTGTGTTTAAGTAGCGAAAGGCAAGTCCGGCATTCTGTCTGCCGGCAAACGATGAATGCAATCGAAGCAGCAGCGGTTTACTGCAGAGGTGTTACGAAGGACTTCGGCACCGGCGAAGCGACGGTACGCGCTCTGCGTGGCGTTAATCTGGACATTCTGTATGGCCGGATGACACTCCTTGTGGGGCCCAGCGGATGTGGCAAAACAACGCTGATCTCAATTATGGCAGGGCTGCTTCATCCGACGGGCGGTGAAGTCTCGCTGCTGGGCCACGACCTGCGCAGTCTGCAGGGCAGCAGGCTGGTGCGATTCCGTGCCGAAAACATCGGTTTTGTGTTTCAGCAGTACAATCTGCTGCCGTCGCTGACGGCCGTCGAAAACGCGGCAGTGCCCTTGATCATCCGTGGTCTTCGGCGTGCCGAGGCGATCGGGCGGGCCATGGAGCTGATGACCGAAGTCGGACTCAAAGATCGTGCACAGGCTCTGCCATCACAGCTGTCCGGCGGGCAGCAGCAGCGAGTCGCGATTGCTCGAGCCCTCGTCCACGAGCCCCGGCTCCTGGTTTGTGATGAGCCAACCGCCGCTCTGGATGCGCAATCCGGACGCACGGTGATGAATCTGATCAGGCGAGTGACTGTCCGGCAGGACAGAGCGGTCATCGTGGTGACTCACGACAACCGCGTATTTGATCTGGGAGATCGAATCATAACCATGGCAGACGGACTTGTGGACGAATCGGCTGCCGAGGCTGGACGGAAGGTGCAAAACAATGAGCAGACAGAAAATGCTGCAGACCATGCGTAACATCCTGCTGCCCCTGATCGCGCTGGGAATGCTGCTGTTCGGAGCCAGCCATATCCGCAGCAGACAAAAGGAAACTCCGCAGACACCGCCACCGATTCAGCCGGCCCAGTCTCCTTATCTGCAGCGTGTGGCGGGTGCCGGGCTGGTTGAGGCCGCTACGGAGAACATCGCAGTTGGCACCCATCTGCCGGGAATTGTCGACCAGGTATTTGTGCAGGTTGGGCAGCGAGTTCGGGCGAATGAGCCTTTATTCGAACTTGACACAAGGCTGATTCGGGCGCAAATCGCCGTTCAGGAAACTCAGGCCATCAGTTCGCGGGCGGAATTATCAAAGCTTGAGCAGCTGCCGCGCCCGGAGGATCTGCCGCCGGTAGTCGCAAGGCGGGAGCAGTCTGAAGCGATCCTCAGGCAATGGGAAGATGAATATGCCCGCCAGCAGAAGCTGTCGCAGGATGGTGCGACCACTGAATCTCTGCTCGTCGCCAGTCGGCAGAAGCTGGCTGCAGCCCGCGCGGATGCTGCAGGGATGCTGGCCGAGGAACAACGGCTGCGCGCCGGGGCATGGGAAGCCGACAGGATCATTGCCCGAGCTGCGGTGGCGATGGCTGATGCGGAAGTTTCAAAGCTGAAGACTGAGCTGGAGCTGCACCGCGTTGGCACGCCGGAGCTGAGAGATGCGGAGGGGGCAGTTGAGTTAACTGTTCTGCAGGTGAATGTGCGTCCCGGAGAGGCTGTTGATACAGTCGGCGACAAGGCACTGGTGATGCTTGGTGATGTCCGTCGCAAACATGTGCGAGTTGATATTGATGAGCACGACGTGCCGCGATTTGAGAAAGCGGGTGCGGCCACAGGAGTTCTGCGGGGGGATGCGGCGAAGTCCCTGCCGCTGAAGTTCATGCGGGTCGAGCCCTTTGTACTGCCCAAGCGGTCACTTACCGGAGACAATACCGAGCGAGTGGATACTCGCGTGCTGCAGGTGCTGTACCAGATCACAGCGGATGCTGATGCCATCTTTATTGGTCAGCAGATGGATGTCTTTATCGAGATTCCACATCCCTGAAGTTGTCACCCCCCGGCTGATTCCAGCACAGGGGGCCGGCAATGCCCAAACAGAATCGTTCGTTTTCGGCTGCCTCGCCGACTTCAGCTTCCGCCGCAACGCCGGCCACAGTACTGGGCTCAGGTGCAGTGCTCAGGTGCAGTGCTCAGGTGCATGGCACCTTGTGACGCATTGTGGATTCTATAGAACCTATAGAACCTATAGAACCCATAGGACCCATGGGTCTCATAGGTGTATAGGTCTCATAAGTCTCATAAGTCCCATCAGGCCCGGATCACTCACCAGGTGCCATGCACCTTTATCA
>CAZLOQ010000126.1:0-17810 GCA_964561125.1 uncultured Chitinophaga sp.
ATGCAAAACCGACGGCCGGACTGACCCCCGGCGCCCGGATTCTTACGTGCCGTCGGTTTTGCATTCAATCCTTCAGAGTTCACCCACAGAGTCCACCCCATGGAACTGTCTGAAGCCCGGAAAGTCGCTCGCCTGGCGCGTCTGGCCTTGTCTGATGAAGAACTCCAGCAATCCTGCGAGCGGCTCACGGCAATCCTTGATTACGTGCGGTTGCTGGATGAAGTCGACACCTCCGATGCAGAACCGCTGCTGCACCCGGTGCCGCTTGAGAATGTTTTTCGCGATGATCTTCCCGCACCCAGCCTGAGTCCGGACGCCGCTTTAGCAAATGCCTGCCGGACTGATGGCCGTTTTTTTCTGGTCCCGCAGATCCTCGCCGACAAATAACCCAGTCATTCACGCTGTGGTCATTTGTCTTCAATCTGCGTCAGAATTCTCACTTCCCACCTAATCACCGGATTCCAGCGCGGCTCCCCGTTTTTTTTCAGGCTTCCTGAGACTTCTGCCTGCCCACCTGGTAAAATGTTTCCAGCGACCGCCCTCCTCCCTGCTTTCTGACAGACGGAAATTCGCCATGCAATCCATCGTTTCCTCGCTCTTCAACAGCCTGTCTCTCGCGTGGACTCCGGGCTACGCCGAACTGCTCATCTGCCTCGCCATCGCCCTGCTGCTCTTCGGCAACAGGCTTCCCGGCACCATGCGATCGCTTGGTCAAAGCCTTAATCAGTTCAAAAAAGGCATGCGCGAAGGTGAAGACGACGCAGCGGCGTCTGATCGTCTTCAGTAACCTCTGACAGTACTTCTCCGGCGGCTCCGGCAGGCTGGGCTCCGTCGCTCCCCGGCAACTGTATTCCCGTTGGCTGGCAGATCGTCCTGCCAGCGACATTCGTTTTGTCCACCAGGACCTGAATCATGGGATTTCTGCCCGGCATCGGTACTTCAGAAATGATGATCGTGGGGGTCATTGCACTGCTGTTGTTCGGCAAGAACCTCCCCGGGGTCGCTCGGAACCTCGGCAAAAGCATGGCCGAACTCAAAAAGGGGCTCTCCGGCTTCCAGGAAGAATTCCGAAACGCCACGCGCGAGGCCGAACGGTCCGTGGCCTATTCCCCCGCTGCTTCCACTCCTCGCACCCCAGATCCGGCCCCCGCCCGCACCGCTGTCCGGCCTGCTGAACAAACCACCACCACAGAAGACTTCACCGCCCCCCGGTTCGAACTCGACTAACCTACCGCTCCTTCCGGGAACGCTCTGCCACTTTCGGACGTGTTAATGCTCTCCGCCCCGGCCTCATCGTTCGCCGTGAATTTTCAGGACGTGCTGAACGCTGCCACCACGATTGGCCCAGTCATTCGCTCAACTCCAGTGCTGGCCGCTGAAAAATTCCCGGGCTGCACGGCCTCAAAACTCTGGCTCAAATGCGAAAATCTCCAGTTGGGTTCGGCCTTCAAGGCCCGCGGAGCTTTTAACGCAGTTCTCAGCCTGTCCGATGCTCAGGCAGCCTGTGGCGTTGTGACCCATTCGTCCGGCAATCACGCAGCCGCGCTTGCGCGTGCCGCCATCGGTCGCGGAATTCCGGCCCACATCGTGATGCCCACCAATTCCGCCGCAGTGAAACTCTCGGCCGTCCGCAGCCTTGGAATCGAACCAATCCTCTGCGAACCCACGGCTGCTGCCCGCGAACAGACCGCCGCTGACGTTCGCTCGGCCACCGGTGCCACCCTGGTTCATCCGTTCAACGATCCGCAGGTGATTGCCGGGCAGGGAACCGCAGCCCTCGAACTCCTCGAACAGCTCCCGGACTTCGACACGCTGATTGTTCCCGTAGGCGGTGGCGGACTGCTCGCCGGAACACTCATCACCATCCGCGAACTCTGTCCTGAAATCCGCGTGATCGGGGCTGAACCTGAATGGGCGGACGACGCGCGGCGGAGTCTGCAGTCCGGAAAGATCGAACCGGCACTCCGCACGGATTCCATTGCCGATGGCCTGCGAACTCCCCTTGGATCGCTCACCTTCCCCATTATTCGGGCACTCGTCGATGACATCCTCTGTGCCAGCGAACAAGTCATTTGCCGGTGTGTTGCCGATCTGGCCGCGTGTTGCCGGCTGATTGCAGAACCATCGGGTGTGGTGCCACTGGCAGTCCTGCAGCAGCACAGCCGGGTCTTTTCCGGTCGCAGAGTGGCCGCGCTGATTTCAGGAGGTAACCTCGACGATCCCGCACTGCTGCGACCGGCCTGGAGCCTGCAGTAACCGACGTCCGATGTTTCAGGTTGCAGTCCGGTTGCGGTCAGGAAGAAATTTCACCACCATCGATCCAGCCAGACGGTCGTGCAGACAGCGTCGATCGCTTCCGAAGATCAGCAGTGAGTCAATCAATGAAACCGCACCGATAACAAATCCCATGATCGACTTCGCCTGAACAGGCAGGAATACCGAGACCAGAGCCAGCGGAGTCAGCCAGAGAGAGCGAATCAACACGACGCGACCGAAGGGCAAAAGACCTTTGTCCACGCAGGATACAATCTGGATGCCCAGCAATCGTTTACCGATGCTCTGACCGCGACTGGCCAGCATCCAGCCGTTCAGAGCAAGCAATGCGGCGACTCCGGAGAGGTTAACGCCGATTTCCAGCCAGAGTGGCGGTGTTTGCTGGGCGGTGACCATCTGGAGGTAACCGGTGCCCAGTTGGATTGGCAGCGTAATGCACATCACCAGAATACCATCGAGGATGGCTGCAACCAGTCTGGTTGCCCGGTCAGCGAGGACTTCACCGTCCGGCCGCTCGATGGTTTCAGCGAGGTCCCCGGGAATATAAGACGTCTCAAAGGGGTTCTGTGACATCTGTCGCGGTGCCTTTCCGGTGTAAATGGGCGCTTAACGGGCAGGGGATTCGTCCTCGGCGGAGTATAGAAGATCAGGCAGAATCATTTCCAGCAACTCAGGGGGGGCGGCAGCGCCCTATTCAGGAAATCTGTGGGGGGCCGTTCAGATTCCGGGAGCCTGGGGTTTGGCTGCGTGTTTTTCCTGTTCGATGGCGCTGAGTATGCCGCGGAGTTTGGTGCGGAGCGTGGGGCGGCTCAATCCCAGCAGTTCTGCGGCGCGGGACTGCATCTTGCCTGCCAGATCCATGGCCTGCAGGATGACGATCCGGTCAAACCGCTGGATGATTGTGCGGTAACCATCTCCGTTTCCGCTTCTGAGTACCTGTTCGGCGAACTGTCCGAGCTCCTGCCAGGCATCAATGCCAGGGGGCGGTGATTCTGCGGGGAAGGGTTCATCGGCGAGATCGTTTCGCTGTTCGAGCGGGAGCAGTTCGGGGAGCAGTGTCGGGCCTGTGGACAGCACGAGGGCTTCACGGAGAACGCTCTGCAGTTCGCGGATGTTGCCCGGCCAGCGGTGCGACTGGAGTTTTTCGAGAGCTTCAGGTGAGATTGACGTGACGCAGGTACCCAGTTGCTGGTTGAATCGGAACATCATGTAGTGAGCGAGTTCGGGAATATCTTCGCTGCGATCTCGCAGCGGGGGCACGTGAATGGTGACGTCCCGCAGCCGGTAGTAAAGATCACTGCGAAAGCGTCCGTCGGCAACGGCGGCTTCAATTCCGGTCGAGGCGGCGGCGATGATGCGGACGTCCGCGGACAGAATCTCTGTTCCGCCGATCCGTTGAAACTGTCCATCCTGGAGCAGTCGCAGGAGACGGGTCTGTGTGGCCGCCGGCAATTCCTCGATACCTTCCAGGAAGACTGTTCCATGATGAGCCTGTTCCAGCTTTCCCAGACGTCTGTGTTCTGCTCCGGCAAACGCGCCCTTTTCGTGGCCGAAGAGTTCGACTTCAAGGAGCGCTTCGGGGATGGCTGCACAGTTGCAGCAGAGGAATGGATTCTGGGATCGGCGACTGTGCTGGTAGATGGCTCTGGCAATGAGTTCTCGTCCGGTGCCGCCTTCACCGACGAGCAGGACATTGACGTCCTGGAGTGCGATTCTGCCGATCTGCTTGCAGATCGACTGCATCGCGGCGCCGCTGCCGATGAGTCGATCGGAGCCTGAATCGGGTTCAGGCGGGCTGTTGATGGCGGCGGGAGCATACATTTGCCGGCAGATCTGCCGCGCCTGTTCGACTGCGGCTGAGAGCACATCGAGGTCCAGAGGTTTGACGAGGTAGTCGAGAGCGCCAATTTTCATGGTCTCGATCGCAGTTTCCGCCGTTCCATGCCCGGTAATGAAAATCGCGAGCAGTCGCGGATTCAGACGCCGCAATTCGGAGTAGAGATCGATTCCGGACTGGGTTCCGAGGCGAATGTCCAGCAGCACGATCTGTGGAGACTCACGCTCCATCAGCTGCAGTGCTTCACTGCTGTTCGCTGCGGATAGTACCTGTAATCCGGGCGATTCGAGCACTGACTGGATTGTGGTGCGGATGTGCAGTTCATCGTCGATAATCAGGAGCTTTTCCATGGGATTGAATCTGTGAAGTGGGGGAGAAATTCGGGGAGATCAGCGTTTGCCGGCGAAAGGGGGCATCTGGAGATCCGTCAGGCGTCCGGGGGCGGAAACTGGAGCCGGGGCAGAAGGCAGGTTTCCGGGGGGCATGTGTTCGAGCGGCAGTTCCACAGTAACGACTGCTCCGCCTTCCGCAGAATTACCAGCCTGAATCTGCCCCAGATGTTCAAGAATAATCCGCCGACAGATGGCCAGTCCCAGTCCCGTGCCCCGCTCTTTTGTCGTCGCAAAGGGCTCGAAGAGTCGTGTGAGTACTTCTGCGGGGAAGCCAGTGCCGGTGTCTGTGACTGTCAGCCGCACACGACCGCCGGAACCGATCCGTTGTGTTGCCACTCGAAGCTGACCCCCGGTGGCCATGGCTTCGATGGCGTTGAGAAACAGATTGACGAAGACCTGGCTGAGCAGTTCGGCGTCGGCCATGACCCAGAGTGGTTCCTGACCGATGTCCACCTGCAGCAGCACTCGGCTTTGCTGCATACGGCCCTCGACCAGGTTCAGACTTCGCTGGAGCGTTTCGCGGAGATCATGACGGATGCGTTTGAGCGCGGGGCGGCGAGCGAAATCGAGCAGGCCCTGGATGGTCACCTCCATCCTGCGGATCTCTTCAAGGATCAGCTGCAGCTTTTGCTCCCCGATCCGATAGTCCGCCGGCTGCCGCGCCGCGTGCTGCAGCAGCAGCTTGACGGATGTCAATGGGTTGCGAAGTTCGTGAGCGACCCCGGCTGCCAGTTCACCAACTGCCGCCAGACGCTCCGACTGGATGACTTCCCGCCGCGCAGCCTGGAGTTCACCCAGCACGGCTCTGACTCGCTCAACCACCCGCTCTGCCTGGCGATGCACGTCGTCAAATGTGCTGTCGCGAGTGATCTGGACGGTCATTCCGGATGCAGGATCCGCCAGCGCTGTTTCGTTCAGAGTGACAGCAATCCGGGCCGCCGTCGTCTGCAGTCGGCGGGCAACTCGCCAGCCCAGCAGAATTCCCACAGGAAGGCCAAGAAGCAGAATGCACGAACGCAGCAGAACCACACGGAAATGCAGTTCTGCCAGCATTTGCCGACGCTCGTCAATCCAGATTCCATGTGCCGTACGAACCAGCGTGGCAGATTCAGAGACACTCGTCGCCAGCTTCAGCAGCGGCAGTTCCCCGGAGACCGAGACGCCAGCCTGCTGCCCACCGTCTTCGGCACTCAGGGCCGCCTTCGCTGCCCCGAGGAACTCAGAAACATGCGACAGCAAAGAGCGTTCTTCCTGCAGGTCCTGCCTCGCACTCTGATCGTCGTCGGACACTGCAGACAGGCCGGGAAGACGGCTGCGGACAAGTTCCAGCTGGACCGACATTCCGGCTGAGTCGCTTGCGGGATCCCGCAGAGCACCGTACAGGCGCCAGACATCGGCATCGATATCCGCCGCCTTTCGGATGGCTCTCAGGTTTTCGGCGAAGAGCCGATCATATTCGGTTTCCACCCATGCCAGGTATGCGTTTGTGCCGAGGGACATGGCCAGCCATAATCCACACACGACCAGGACCGGCCAGAGCACTTCCGCCTGCAGTATGGCAGGCCGTCGTCCGGCGGTCGGGGAGGATGAGGCATTTGCGGCTGACATGCCAGCAGATCCAGAGGACTTTGGGGGCTGAATTTCTTCAATTTAGGGGAATGAACGGAGTGTGAAAACGCTGGAAACAGTGGAATCTCGCAAACACACGAGAATGGCAAAACCGTTTCCGAATGAAACAATATTTCTTCGTCCCCACCCCCGGCTCCGGCCGCTAGCTGCTGGAGCAAGCCATGGATTTCGGGCGGCTGCTGTCAGGCAAATTTTCAAAAAACCATGAATTTTCCCGACCAAAGCGTCCGAAAACTCGCGAATTCTGAGTGCAATGGTGTTCCCCCTCCGGCTTTTCCGAAGAGTCGCAGGAAATTTTGTTTGGCAGCAAGTCGCCAACTTTACAAAACCACAGGACTTCCTTTATACTGCTCGATTCGTTTCCGGCGGTCAACCCGGCCGCAGACTGCTCAGCACGTCACAGCCAACACCGTCCGGCACAACAAGTCAGGCAACTCTAACGTTCAAACACAGGCCCCTTTCCGTCCTCCTGCGGCGCCCCTTTGTGGCGTCCACATGGCAGGCGGAACCTCAGCGGAACTGTCTCGTCCAAAGGATCGTCCATGCCAAAGCAGAAAACACACAAGGGAATGAAGCGGCGGTTCCGCGTCACGGCGTCCGGCAAAGCCAAGCACCGTTCGGCCTACCGCGGCCATCTGCTCAGCCACAAAAATGCCAAACGCAAACGTGGCCTGCGGCAGGATGGTGTGGTCGATGGCGCAGAAGCTCGCAAAATCGTCGATGCTCTTCGCCCCAGCCTGTAATTCATCGCAAGTCGTCGTGGCCGCCTTGCTGCCTTTTCCCCGCCCCCCCCAAAAGATCTGTCGTTCTGAAAGTCGGTTCCCATGCGTGCCCGTTACGGAAAAGCTCGTCATCGCGCCAAAAAGCGTTTGTTCAAGGAAGCACGCGGTAACTTCGGCGGCCGCAGCAAACTCCTGCGTACCGTCAAAGAAACGCTCGTCCGCGCCCGCGCCTTCGCTACTCGCGACCGTCGCGTCCGCAAACGCGAATTCCGCGCCCTCTGGATTACTCGCATCACCGCCGCCGTTCGCAGCCGTGGCCTCTCCTACTCCGCCTTCATGCACGGCCTGACGCTCGCAAGTATCCAACTCAATCGCAAACAACTCAGCGAACTCGCCATCCAAAGCCCCGAAGTCTTCAACGAAATCGTCGAAGCTTCACGCAAGGCACTCGCACCCGCGGCCTGATCGTCGTACCTGCGTCAGTCCCAGTTCAATCAACAGAAAAGCCGATTGCTGATCAGCAATCGGCTTTTTTCGTTTGCCCAGCGAAACTGGAAACAGACCGGAGGGCAGGACCGTGACGACATCAGCCAACGCGGCCGAGGTCACTCCCTCCAGGGAACCTGCTGAGCTGCTCGCCGTCGATCAGGAAATGATGCGTCTCTGGAAGGTGATCTGAAACTGACCGTAAACCGAGACAAGACAAATGAGACTCATGCCGCCCGCGGTGTGAAGTTCCCGGCCGTCTCCACCACCGTGTGCGGCTGTTGGGGTATCAGCGTGACTTCGTGGCGAAGCGGGTGAATTCGTGGCTATGCTGAGTTAGCCGCCTCGCAAGCCGGGCCATCCCTGATGCCTGGCTGAGCGAGCCTGGACTATTCGATCCGCCGTCCCTTCCAGCAGGTGCCCTTCCTCAGGTCACCTGAATCGGGTAAACACAGGAGGTTTATACGGCCCCGTACGTGCGGTTTTGCAGAGAGCTGAGAGGCGACGTCGTAACAGCGACTCACCTTGCGCCATGTTTTTCCTCAACGAGCGATGCGATACGCCAGCGGATCCAGATGCGGCTTCACTCCCGTGATCAACTCACTGACCAGCTTGCCCGTTCCCGTCCCCATTGAAATTCCCAGCATGCTGTGCCCCGCTGCAACCCATACATTGGCAAATCGAGGAGACCGGTCGATGTAAGGAATCCCATCCGCCGTCATCGGACGCCACCCATACCACTCCTCTTCCACCGGCTCGGCTGTCGGCTCATGCATGTATTCGGCCGCCCCCTTCCGCAAGTAGTCCAGCCGCGCTCGATTTAAGCTCGTGTCGTAACCGGAAAATTCCATCGTGCTGCCCACCCGGTAGCCTTCTTCAAATGGAGTGATCGCGACGTGACACTCCTCCAGAATCATTGGGTACTTCGGGCATAACCCAGGCCGTGCCATTGTAATTGAATAGCCCTTGCCAGGCTGGATCGGAAGCCGCACGCCCACGGCCTCCTGCAGCAGTGGAGTCCACGCACCCGTGGCCACCACGAAGTGATCGGCCGCAAAACTCTCTCCACTTGCCGTCGCTGCGGCCGATGCCACCGCTCTTCCATTCCCGGCAAACCCCGTAAATGCGGACTGCTCAACAATCTGCACACCGGCCTGCACAAGTATCCGCCTGAGCTCACTCATCAGCTTGCCCGGACGCAGGTGTGCATCGCACCGATAAAGCCAGGCACCGGCAAGCCCGGGTTTCAAGGCCGGCTCGAACGCTGTCAGGGCCGCCCCTGCAAGGGGCTCCGCACCCATCTGGAAGTTCTTTCTTAACCAGGCGTCCGATTCTTCATAGGCAGCGAATTCGTGCTGGTCGCGAAACACAAACAACAAACCGTCCGTCTTCCAGTCCACCAGCATCTGCTGCTGTTCAAAGATCTGTCGATACAGTTCAGCCGAAGACTGCAGGAGCGGATGACAGGCTCGCCCTGCTTCCAGCATTGCCTTTGCATTGCACCGCAACGCAAAACGAATCAGCCATGGAGCCAGCGGAATGAGCTTTGCCGGATTGATACGGAGGGCAGTCTGGGTGCTGAGCATTCCCTTGAGGCCTTTGAGCACCTGACCGGGGCGGGCCAGCGGAATCACATGGCTGGGACTCACGTAACCGCAGTTCCCATGCGAACACTGACGACCGAACTGCCCCTGTTCCACAATGGTCACCTCATGGCCGGCCTGCGCCAGATACCATGCCGTGAAGCCCCCGATCACTCCACCACCAATCACCACCGTCCGCTGTTTTGTTGCCATTGCTGTGTGCTGACTTCTTCTGAATTCCTGTTCGTGCTGTCGCAATACCGCGAATTCTCGCCTGTTTGTGGGCCTCCCGGGAAGAAAAAGCAGGCCTCAAAACTCCTGAATTTGCCGAATTCCCGAGCGAAAGGGGTCGGAATCGTCCAGCAGCAGGATGGACTCTGCCGTAACCCAGGCAGATCCCGTAATCGTCGGTGAGATCACCGGGCCCTCTGCGTCCGCAATCCGCTCCTCCGACGCCTCCCAATACCCCGTGAACACACTCCCAACCAGGCTCTCCTGCCGCCAGATCGCGCCTGTCTCCAGCCGCCCGTCCGCGGCCAGACAGGCCAGCTTGGCGCTGGTCCCTGTGCCGCAGGGAGAACGATCCCATGCTCCGCCCGGACACATCACAAAATTGCGGCTGTCAGCGTGAGCTCCCGAAGGCGGACCAAACAGCTCAATATGGTCAATCACGCCTCCAGCCGCTCCGGTGATGCCCGCTGCTTCGAGCGCCGCGCGGATCTGCTGCGTGAAGTCTGACAACTCACGCCAGGCACCTGCGTGCAGAACCTGCCCGTGATTGCTCACCAGAAAAAACCAGTTCCCACCCCATGCGATGTCTCCCGTCACCGGGCCGTGTCCGGGCACTTCCACCGTGACTGCCTTCCGGTAACGCCAGGCCGGCACATTTCTGAGCGACACGCGGTGATCATCCAGCAGTTCGGCCGTCACCACACCGACCGGCGTATCAATTCGACACGGACCCGGACGAACCCTTCCCATGTGCCGCAGCGTCACCATCAGCCCGATGGTGCCGTGACCACACATGCCAAGGTAGCCCGTGTTGTTGAAGAAGATCACACCCACGTCGCAGCCCGGAGTGTGTGGCTCACACAGCAAAGCCCCCA
The DNA here is from genome assembly GCA_964561125.1 of uncultured Chitinophaga sp. Lineage (GTDB taxonomy): Bacteria > Planctomycetota > Planctomycetia > Planctomycetales > Planctomycetaceae > SXXK01. The sequence goes on from CAZLOQ010000126.1 coordinate 10,030, forward strand.
CCAGCACATCTGACCCGCGCGGCTCGTTGATCACGGCCGACCGCACGTCGTCAAATCGCTCACGAAACACAGCCAGTCGCTGAGGTATCGTTCCCCGGCCCAGTTCGGGCCCGTTCTCGATGATCACTCGAGTCGGCTCACCGCCCGTGTGCGAATCAATCACCCGCAATGACTGCATGAAAAACGGCTCCTGTCCCGACGCTGTCGATTGAGTTTCTTCAGTAATCACCGGAGGCTGAGGGCTGTCGGCTGATGGAAACATCAGCCTCATCCCGCTCCCGGAATTCAGCTGCCCACCAGGGCCAGATTATCCCGATGCACCACTTCACCGAACGGCACGTGCCCAAGTGCCGCGGCAATCTGATCCGAACGTCGCCCCTGAATCCGGCGGATTTCATCCGCAGAATAGTTCGCCAGCCCCCGGGCGATCTCGATGCCGTCGTGTGTCTTCATGCCGATCAGAGCGCCTGGTTCAAAGTCGCCCTGCACTTCACGAATACCCACCGCCAGCAGCGAACGTCCCGATTGCCTCACTGCCTGCACGGCCCCGTCATCCAGAATGAGCGTTCCAGCTGGCGGCGCTCCAAAGCCAATCCACCGCTTCCACGCCGGAACCGATTCCGCACGCGACAGAAACAGCGTGCCCGTCGAATTTCCCAGCCGGATGTCGTCCAGCACCGAATCACTCCGCCCACTCGCCAGGATCACCGTTTCACCCATTCCCGTCGCCGACAGAATCGCTCGCAGCTTGCTCCCCATCCCCCCGCGTCCCCGCGTACTCTGCTCGTTCGCCACCAGGCGCAGGAGCGATTCATCAGGCTTCTCCACAACCGGAATCACTCGACTGCCAGGCTGTGAGGGCGGACCGTCATACAAGCCTTCGATGCCGGAAAGGATCACCAGCAGCGGCTCCGGAAGCAGCGTTGTCAGCATGCAGGCCAGCTGATCATTGTCGCCCACTGCAATCTCCCGAATGCTCACCGTGTCATTCTCGTTCACAATCGGGATCACACGGAAATCAAAGAGCGTTCGCAGGGTGTTTCGCACGTTCAAGTATCGCTGCCGGTTACGGAAGTCGTTTCCTGTGAGCAGCAGCTGAGCGGTGTGATGACCGGTTTGCCCCAAAGCATCACCCCATGTCCGCATGAGCGATGGCTGGCCAATCGCCGCAGCGGCCTGCAGTTCAGGGAGCGATTCAGGACGACGGTTCAGCCCCAGAATCCCAATCCCCGCACCCACCGCCCCGCTGGAAACCAGAACCACCCGCCTGCCCGTCTGCTGGATCCGGTGAATCTGATCCGCCAGACACTGAATCCGCGGCAGATTCAGCCGGTCAGATTCCGTGGTGAGCACATTGGTGCCAATCTTGACGATCACCGTCCGGCACGAATCAAACACATCCCAGCGAATTGTGTCCTGCATAAATCGCCCAGAAAACGCCCCGAAAACTTTGCCGCAGATACGTACCGTATGCGTGTCTGCAGGCTGGCATGAGTTGCCTGGCCTGCTGTTCCACAAGGACGCAAATCATACTCGACGCCCGGCTCAAGGCTACTCCAGTTTGCCAATGTCACCCCCTCGATGTTCACGAATCTCCGGCACCCAGGTCCGGCCCCTGCCTGCATCGGCGAAAGTTGCACGCCCGCTCGTCAACGTCGTTCCCTTGCCAGATCCCCCGAGACCGTGTCTACTCCACCCCTGCACTCGTCGTCCACATCGCTCCCTGCACGCTGCGTCCCCGCTCCAGCCAACCGCCCCCATCCCCCCTCCAGAAAAGGTGCCGGAATGTCCCGACTCCAACGCCTCGCTCGCCTCGCTGCCTGCCTCTCACTCCTCTGCACCGCCCCCCACTCTCTCGCCGACGACTTTCAGTATGCGTTTCAGGACCTGAAGATACCCAAAGCGACTGCAGAAGAGGCCGTTCGCGAACAACTCTCCACCGCCGCTGCAGCCCGGTACCTCGAACAGGGATCGGTCGCATGGAGCGGCAGCAGGAACTGCGTCAGCTGCCATACCAATGGCACCTACATGACCATCCGTCCGGCACTCTCACCAACCCTCGGACCACCCGCTGAAGCCAATCGCAGCTTCTTCGTGGATCAGTTGAGCAAACTCAAAGAGCAACCGGCGGACCGACTTCGCCAGTCCACCCGCCCCGCACAGGTGATCTACATCGCTGCCGGACTCGCCGAATGGGATGCACACGTCACCGGAAAGCTCTCACCAGAAACCGCCACAGCACTCGAATTGATGTTCTCGATCCAGACCGAAGAAGGCACGTGGGGCACCCTCGACTGCTGGCCACCCTTTGAATCGGATGCGTGGCACGAAGCCACCGTCGCTGCCATGGCCACCGCTGCCGCCCCTGGCTGGCTGGAATCTGTCCGCGCAGAAGCCGGCAGTCCGGAACTGAAAGCCGCCGTTGAAAAGCTGGAAGTTTATCTCCGCCGCGAGAACGGTGCTCCCCATGACTATGGACGCGTGCTGCAGCTCTGGGCCGCCGCCCGCATGCCGCAACTCCTCGACGATGCCCGCAGACAACAACTCATCGAAATGCTCTGGAAACACCAGCGTCCCGACGGCAGCTGGTCCATGCGGACATTTGCCGCTCCGGAGGCCTGGGGCGGCGGGAACCGCGCGGCAAAGCTGCGAGCGGAAGCGGAATTCGAAAACCCCGCCGGTGACGGACACATGACGGGACTTGCTGTCATCGTCCTCCGGGAACATAACATTCCCGCCGATGATCCGCGTCTGAAGAAAGCCATCCAGTGGATCTCTGCAAATCAGCGGGAAAGCGGCCGCTGGTGGACCCGATCGCTGAACACCGACTCATGGCACTTCATCACTTACAGCGGAACCGCCTATCCACTGCTGGCGCTGCAAATGTGCAGTTCCATACCCGTTGCGGCCAAGTGACCTGTCCAACGGCTTTGCTGAACCCCGCGCCCGCTCAGGTTGGCATTTCCGGATCTTCTTCCCAAGCCCCCAAAAGCCGGATGAAGTCGTCCGACAGGCCAGCCTGACGACGAGCATTACTCTGGAAACGATCACCCCGTGCGCGGGATGGTTTGAGGGGCCAGTGGAGCGCCTGAGTCCACGCGTCCCAGTCTGACTGGTCGGGGCGTTTCCAGCGTCTCAGCCATTCGATGCCGAACCGGACATGCCGGATTTCATCGTGGTGAATGGCGCGCATTACAGCAGCACTGCGGCGGTCGCCTGCGGCACGAAACCATTCCTCGAATTCCACGGTGTGATCCAGATTGGCTCCTTCAAAGACCAGCGGCAGTCCGGCGACATATTCCAGCTCTGAACGGAACTCCAGGGCTTTCGTCCAGATCCAGCCGTTCACGGGCCTGTCCCCGAAACTCAGACCCAGCTCGCGAGCCCGCTGAATGTGGAGTCGCGTGTGACGCTGCTCGTCAAGCATGATGCGGGCGAGCCCGCTGCGGAATTCTGCCGGAGCTGCGGGGAAGGCCAGCAGCACCATGGCCATGACTTCCAGAGCCTGAAGTTCGTGGTTCGCCATGATGTGGTGAGCCACCGCACGTTTGGCGGGGTCCCTGAGCGATGCGGATTTGGGCATTGGGGGAGCAGTGCGGCGGGCGGCAAACCGGAGCGATTCCGGGCGCGCCGGTGTGTCGACACGCTGAGCAGGTTCCGGGGAATTGTCGGTGAGCTCTGCGGGGCGCGCGAGCTTGGCCGGGATGTCGGCCGAAAAGAGCACCTGGCGGGCAAATGCGGAAAGTTCCATGATGAAGTCAGCGACTGAGCAGCCAGGCGAAGAGGCCTTTGGCGAGATGCATGCGGTTTTCGGCCTGAGCAAACACGATGCTTTGCGGTCCGTCAATCACCTCGTCGGTGACTTCAAGGCCGCGTTTGGCAGGCAGGTCGTGCATAAAGACCGCTGATGCCGGTGCCAGCGACATCAGGCGACCATTCACCTGAAAATCGGCGAAGGCCGCTTTGCGACGGTCCGCATCGTCCTCCTGTCCCATGCTGGCCCAGACGTCCGTGTAGACAATGTCAGCCGTGCGAACGGCCTCTGCCGCGTCCAGGCTGCAGCGGACCTGGTGGGCGGGGTAGCGCTGAGTGAGCCGCTGGAGGAAGTCGGCGGTGAACTGAAAGCCGTCCGGCGCCGCCAGAGTCATCGGCATGCCGGTCATCGCGGCTGCAATTGCGAGCGACATTGCCACATTGTTGCCGTCACCGACAAAGACCAGATGTCGCTGGGTGGGGCTGGAGAGCGTTTCGCGGATGGTGAGCAGATCAGTGAGGGCCTGGCAGGGATGGCGTTCGTCGGAAAGTCCGTTAATCACCGGACACGATGCGTGTGCGGCCATTTCTTCGATGAGTGTCTGTGAGAAGGTGCGCATGGTGATCAGGTCGCTGAAGGAACTGATCACACGGGCGACGTCCGGCAGACTTTCGCGGCCGTTGAGTCCGGCTTCAGCCGTCGTGAGGAAGATTCCGGAACCACCCAGATGAATCATGGCGGCTTCGAAGCTGTTCCGCGTGCGCAGCGACGGCTTCTCGAAGAGCTGCACCAGCACTCGACCGGGAAACAGCTGCGGACGCTGTCCCTGGCGGAAGAGCTGTTTGAGTTCCTGTGCCTGATCGAGGATGGCGTGCAGTTGGTCCGGGGTGATGTCGAAAAGAGAGGTCAGATGCTTCATGATCCGGAAGCCGGCAATCGGCGAGCAAGAGTGCGAAACCGGTTGAGCGGACGAGTGCCAGTGTCCGCGCCAAAGCGTTATCCTGGCACCTTTGGCCTGCGGAGTTAAGCGAAAAACCGGGAAATTTGCCGGGAGTTCACGATTCGGGTGTGATGGAAACGGCGATGGATTTGAAGGCCGGTGTTTTGGAGAGCGGATCAACGTCGTGCGGCACCAGCACATTCGCCTCAGGGTAATACATCGCCGCGTTCCCCTGACGAATATCAAACGGCCGCACCAGAATATACCGCATTTCGCCGGCTGAACTGCGGATCCGCACCCGCTGATCAGGCGTCAGACCCAGCTGACGAATGTCTTCAGCATGCATCAGAATCACATCCCGACGCTCCTGGCCCCTGTAAATGTCCTCTTCGTCGTAGACCACACTGTTGAACTGACCTTCAGACCGGAGCGTCATGAGCTGCAGCTGGCCCGGCTGAAGCCGACGACCGGGCAGCGGTGCCACATGAAACCGTGCGCGACCGGAGGGCGTAGGAAACTGGTAGTTGCGAATGGCCCGCCCGGGCACGTGGAACTCCTGACGATTGCCGTCGATGTTTTTCAGCTCTTCATAGCCTGGAATCATGTCGGCAATCAGCTCTCTGATGGCCTTGTGACTGTGCATCGTGGCCCAGTCAAGTCGGGAATCAGCCGGGAACACCTGCCGTCCCAGATCCGCAAGAATGGACACTTCGCTGCGCGCCTGCGGGTGCCGAGCCGGGCCACCGTCGCTCAGTCGCACGAAGCTGAACATGGATTCCTGAGTTGTGGGCTGCGGCTCTTCGTCCCGCGGGAGCACCGGCAGAATGAGCGTTTCCTGGCCGGTGCCCCACGCATGTCCCGTATTCAGCGTTGTCGACAGATAGACAATCGTCCCGATCCGGCTCATTGCATCAAACGCCCGCGCCGCAGCCGGATTGCTGCCGTACAGATTGCCACCCAGACACAGCGCGAAATCCATCCGCTTGTCCCACGCGGCATCCATGCAGGCCATCGTGTCCAGACCGGGGGATTTGGGCGGCTGGATCCCCAGCCGCTTTTCGAATCGTTCCAGCATGTGCTGTTTGAGCGCCGGAGTGACGCCCACTGTGCCCAGCCCCTGCACGTTGCTGTGGCCGCGAATCGGCATCAGCCCCGCATGTTCACGGCCGACCATGCCCCGAAGCATCGCCAGGTTGGCGATCGTGTGCACGCTCTGAGTGCCGTGCAGGTGATGCGTGATGCCCATGCACCAGCCGATAATCGCGTTCTTCGAACGGCTGTAAACCTCTGCAATCCGCCTGATCTGCTCACGAGCCACACCGGATTCTTCAATGATCCGGTCCCACGCAACCTGCTGCACGTGAGCAGCAAAGTCGGCAAAACCTTCTGTGTGACGGTCAATGAACGCCGCATCGTGAGACTGTGATTCGAGCACCTCTTTGGCGATGCCTGTGAGCAGTGCGAGGTCACCGCCGACGTGCGGCTGCACGTACATGCTGGCAATGTCCGTGCCGAAGAGCAGACTGCGGACGTCACTGGGCACACGGAAGTTCTTCAGCCCCAGCTCCTGCAGCGGATTGATCACAATCACCTGACCGCCACGACGACGCAGCTGCATGAGCGAACGCATGAGCCGCGGGTGATTGGATGCCGGATTCGCACCAATCAGAATGTACAGGTCCGCATGATCCAGATCCTCCAGACGCACTGTGCCCGCTCCGGTCCCCAGAGCCATGCCAAGTCCCACACCACTGGCCTGATGACAGTAATAAGAACAGTTGTTGACGTAGTTGGTCCCGAAGAGCCGTGCCAGCAGCTGAAACAGAAATCCCGCCTCGTTCGATGCCCGGCCACTCGCATAAAAAAATGAACGCTCAGGTCCCGCTGCCCGCATGCGTTCGGCCGTCAGAGATAATGCCCGGTCCCAGGGAATCGGCTGGTAAGCTGTGGCGCCTGGAGCGAGGTAGAGCGGTTCGCTGAGACGACCGGAATTTTCGAGCTGCCTGGATGTCATGCCGCGAAGCTGACTGAGCGACATGCTGGTGATGGCCGACGTCTGCAACGCCCCCTGCAGGTCAGATGCCATCGCCTGAAATGACTTCTTGCAGACCTCAGGGAAATGGCCGCCCTCATTCACCATTCCCCCCAGCTGGCCACCCATGCCCACCGCACACGTCTTGCACGTGTTCCTGGAACGCATGGCCCGGAGCATATTCCACCAGCCGACACGCTGGGCCAGACGCAGACTGTAGATGATGGCCTTCCAGCCACCGCCGCTGCGGGGTCGCTTGATCATCGCCTGAAATCCTGATTTGCCTTGGGTGTGGGAATGGTCGGCAGAGGAACGATAAGCCGGGTTTTGTCGAGGGTGTTCATTTCTCTGGGATGCCAGTTGCCTGGCGTCTCGTGCAGCCCACCCGAAGGTCTGCGAAACGGACCGCTTCGCCACGGTAAAACCGTTGTCCCTTCTGCATGGCCTTGCTCCCGATGGGGTTTACCCAGCCAGCCGGTCACCCGGTCTGCTGGTGCGCTCTTACCGCACCGTTTCACCCTTGCCACGACCCGCACGACCGCCCGAAAACGGCCGCACGACGTTCGGCGGTTTGCTTTCTGTTGCACTTTCCCGATCCTTGCGGATGGTGGGCGTTACCCACCATCGTGTCCTGTGGAGCCCGGACTTTCCTCTGAATGTCACCACTCAGCGAACACCTGCTCCTCTGCCGACTTCGTGGATCATAACAGCGCGGAGAGTTGGAGGCAGCCGGAAATGGTGAACAGAGGAGGAATCCTGGGAAATGCAGAGCCGAAATCGCATCAGCCCCGCCCGTCCGCCACGCTTGAAATGGACTGGACGTCCGTCCTCGCGGTTGAGCGACCGGGCGGATGCACAGGAGACCAGACACACCTGCGCGACAACCGGCGGTGACACGCAACAAACTGCTGATGTCTGGCCGGGTCTGACCTGACCGGGGAGGAAATGCTGCTGCCAGCTCCACCAGCCCAGGGTGCAACCCCGGGTCAGCCGCCCAACGAAAATGGACGCCCTGTAAGGGCAGCTCTCAATTGCGCCCCGCCAACGCCCACCGC
>CAZLOQ010000127.1:0-17731 GCA_964561125.1 uncultured Chitinophaga sp.
GGCTGGTGGAACTGGCCTTACAGGCCGAAATCGCAGGGGGAAGCGGGCAGTGGGCAGTCAGAAGTGAACGGAACGTCGAACCTGGCGCTGTCCAATTAATCCACAACAAGAAACTCCGCGCTGTTCAGCAGGAGTCTGGCGACGGCGGGGAGTCCGTGGCTGCGGGCGAGGCGGCTGAGGGCGTTGAGTTCAAAGGTCGTGGGGGGGCGTTGCCATGTGGAGTTGACGGCGCTGGTGACCTGAGTTTCCACGTCGGTGCCCGCACGCAGCGCTCGCTGTGCCAGATGCTCGGCGTGATGCAGGACGAAGCGATTGTTCAGCAGTGTCAGGGCCTGCAGGGGCGAAACGGACTGACCGCGGATCGGGGCGGGGAGTCCGAGGTCGGGGAAGTCGAGCTGTTCCAGGAGCGGATCCGGAATGCCGCGCCACACCACCCGATAGATGCTTCGTCTGGTCATTCCGGGCGCGTCCCAGTCGACGGTGCTGTAGTCAAGAATGGGAGTCAGCTGGGCACCCGGCCGCGAGGAGAAGTGGGCGATCGCGGGGCCTCCCATGGTGTCGTCCAGCCGACCGCTGGCGAGCAGCACAGAGTCGCGCCAGGTGTCGGCATCGAGCCGTTGTCGTGAGCGTCGGGCGACCAGCTGGTTGTGCGGATCCAGCTGCAGGGCCTGTTCAGAAGCATCGGCGGATGCCTGCCATGCAGTGCTCAGACAGAGGATGCGGTGGAGCCGTTTGAGGGAGCCATGGTCGCGGAGTTCGCAGGCGAGCCAGTCGAGAAGTTCAGGATGATCGGGCAGACTGCCCATGCGTCCAAAGTCGCCTGGTGTCTCGCACAGACCACGCCCGAAGTGATACTGCCAGACGCGGTTGGCGGCGCTCCGCCAGGTGAGCGGGTTAGCGGGTGAGGCGATCCATTCAGCGAGTGCAGCACGGCGGGCGGATTCAGGCTGTCCATCCGGGAGACTGAAGCGTGCGGGGAGTCCGGCTGACGGTTCGAGAATGCTGAGTGCACCGGGCAGAGCGAGGTCGGTGGGCTGGTCAACATCACCACGTTTGAGGACGCGGATTTCACGGGGCGTGTCGAAACGAATGGTGCCGCGTTCGTTTGTGGCGACGGGAGCGGCGGCGTAGAGGTATTCGGCCGGCGGGAGTTGACGAAGTTCGCCTTCGGCCCGGAGTTTGAGGGCGAGTGCGGCAAGCTGCAGCTGCTGGTCAGGTGAGCGTCTGTCGGCGGGTATCTCGAGCAGTGCCTGGAGGTCGGCAGGGTATGCCTGAGCGGTGCCTGGCGGCGCATCGGTCAGGCTCACACGCAGGCGACCAATCGTATGAGCGCGTCCATGACTTTGTCGCAGGACCAGGTCAAATGTCAGGCCAGGCACGACACTGACCGGGGACTTCAGTTCGAACACGGCGAAATGGGCTTTGCCTTCCTGCGGATCAATGCCCCAGGCGGTCTGAATGTTGCCGTCAATGGCGTGGGCGATGGTCCAGCCATCCTGTTCAAAGTCGGCCGTCGCGCGCTGAAAGGCAATGCTTCGGCCTTCGTGCCGGTCACCGGAAAAAATCTTCAGTTCGACTTCGCTGAGGTGCAGGTTGCCGTTTACGGCGCGGCCGGGCCCGAGGGCCGGGAATGTTTCGTGGGGCAGGACGTCAAGACGGATTGCAGTGACCTGCGTGAGGCCGTCTGCGGTGAATGTCAATTCGGTGGTGTCCGTGTCGGGCCGGGGACCGATTGCCAGCAGGGAGCCGTCATCCAGTTGCCGCAGATGGGCACCTTCAAGTGACCGAAAGGTCTGGAGTGCGATTGGCTCCCACAGAGCTCCGACGTCTGACTGCGGGAGCACTGCGGCGATCAGGGCTTGAGTTTCGGGTGTGAGCAGCACAGTGGGGTCGCGACGGTCGGCGGCCTCCCTGAGCTGCTGCCAGCGGAGGCGGGCGGCCGAGACTTCAGGATCAGCATCAAAGGGAATATCCCCTTTGCCGATTCCGGCGAAGACGGCCTGGAGCGAGTAGTAGTCGGCCTGGGTGACCGGGTCAAACTTGTGGTCATGGCAGCGGGCACAGCCGGCTGTGGTGCTGCAGAAGGCCGTGAGCGTCTGAATGACCATATCGTCGCGGTCGAGATTTTCAAAGTTCCTGGGGGCTGTGGCTGCGGCACTGTGGTCGTAGGTGCCGGCTCCCAGAAAGCCCAGTGCTGCGCGGCGTGAAGGCTGACCGGCGGCATACACATCCGCGGCCAGCTGTTCGCGAATGAACCGGCCCCACGGAATGTCGGCGTTGAAGCTGGCAATTAAATAGTCCCGATATCGCCAGGCGTTTGGGCGAAAAACATCATGTTCATAGCCGTGACTGTCAGCAAAATGAATGACATCCATCCAGTGCCGCGCCCAGCGTTCGCCGTAACGGGGTGAATCAAGCAGGCGATCGACCAGCTTTTCCAGAGCCTGCGGATCCGGGTCGCTGATGAAGGCCGCCGTGTCCTCGGGAGTTGGCAGCAACCCGTGCAGTTCGACGGTCAGCCGACGAATCAGCGTGCGCCGATCGGCCGCCGCGGTTGGCTGAAGCCCGGCCCGCTGCCAGGCGGACCAGAGAAATGCATCGACGGGGTTGGGTGAGATCAGAGCCTCTGCGGGTTTGGCGATGGTTGTGCTGGCGGCTGCGGGAGGGAGTGGAGGAATGGCGGGGCGTTTGAGCGGCCGCAGGGACCACCAGTCGGCGTCGATGGGCCGCGACTGTGGCGGTGTGGAACGCGGGTCCGCTGCCCCGGACCGCACCCATTCTTCGAGGATCGCAATGGCGGCCGGTTCCAGTTTGTCTTCGGGCATCTGCAGTTCGGCATGCTGATGGCGGACAGCCTGAATCAGCAGACTGGCGTCCGGATTGCCGGGCACGATGGCCGGGCCGCGATCGCCGCCCCGTTCCCACCCGGAACGCCAGTCGAGTGTAAGTCCACCTTCCATGACGGCGGCAGCATGGGAGTGGCAGCCGTAGCAGTTTTCGTGGAGCAGCGGTTCGACGTGCGTCAGGAAGTGCTGTTGCGGGTCCTGTATTGTGGTTGCAGGGGATTCGTCTGCGCGGAGCGGTGGCGGGAACAGGACGGCGGCCAGACACAGCCAGGCGAGCGGTCTGGTGAATGGGTGTGGCAGAAGGGCAGGGGATGCCATAATTTTCCGATTCCTGCAAATGTTGCGTTGCGCCCCGCTCAAGAATACCGCGCGCAGCGAACGGGGACAACAGTTGCATTCCGCGGAATTCCCGATAGTCTGGCAGGGAGTGCTCCGCTACGGGAGCCGAATGCCAATCTTTTTTGATTTCTGATGCGGACAGCATTATGCGACGCCACGCACTGATGATTTTGTTTCTGTTGTCTTCCGCGGTGGTTTTTTTTGTGTCGACACCGGCAGGTGCCGTGCAGCCTCCCGCAGCGCCGCCTGCTGTCCTGAACGCCACCCCGAACGCCACCCCGAATTCTGCCCCGAATTCCGCTCAGAATTCCGCCCAAAATCGTCCCATCCGGGCACTGCTCATCACCGGCGGATGCTGCCACGACTACGAACGCCAGAAGCGAATCCTCACGCGTGGGCTCAGCGCACGTGCGAACATTCAGTGGACCATCGTCCATCAGGGGGGCACCACAACGGATACAAAAATTCCCTTCTACAGTAATCCCGACTGGGCTGTTGGTTTCGATGTGGTGGTGCACAACGAATGTTTTGCCGGTGTGGTTGACCGGGATTTTGTGGATGGCATTCTGAAAGCTCATCAGCAGGGTGTTCCTGCAGTGCTCATTCACTGCGCCATGCACTGCTATCGGGTTGGTGATGACCGCTGGTTCGAATTCTGCGGTGTGCAGTCACCCGGCCATGGCCCGCACTACGCCTATACAATTGAAAACCTGAAACCCGAACATCCGATTATGGAAGGTTTCGGGGAGCGCTTCATGGTGCCCAAAGGTGAGCTGTACCACACGGTTCGCGTCTTTGATTCTGCCACACCGCTGGCTCACGCAAAGCGAATGGACAACAACGAATCTCAGGTCTGCGTCTGGACCAACGACTACCGGGGCACTCGCGTCTTCGCCACCACGGTGGGTCACTATAACGAAACCATGGTCGAACCGGTCTGGCTTGATATGGTCGCCCGCGGACTGATCTGGGCCACCGGACGTGACCCGAACCAGCATTTCGCTCCGGCCACACTTCAGCAGGAAGAGGCCATTCGCGCTCTCGTGAACGCTCCCATCGAAGGTTCCACCCCGGTGCTCACTCAGGGCTGCTGCGGCGATGGAAACCTCGTGTTCAATAAACCAGCAAAAGCTTCCAGCGAAGAAACAGGCAAAAAGAACTTTGCCCCCAATGCCGTGGACGGACGACTGGACACCCGCTGGTGCGCCGCAGGCCCCGGCAGCGGCGAATCGCTGATCCTTGATCTGGAAACACCTCAGTCTCTGCGAAACATCCGCATTCACTGGGAGCAGCGCAACACTGCCTACCGCTACAAACTGGAAGCATCCGTCGACGGACAGGACTGGCAACTGCTCGCCGATCGTTCTGAAAACCGGGACCGCAACGGGCTGTCGGTGGATGCCGTCAAGGCCGACGGTGTGCGTTATCTGAAGATCACGTTCCTGGGTTCCGGCGGAGGCTGGGGCAGCATCTGGGAAGTGGAAGCGGTTCCCGGCGATCTTCCGGCGCTTCCGGAAGGGCTTCTCAGCGGAGCCCCTGCGGCCGCTGTTGAAGATGTCAAAACGCCACCCGATTTCGATGTCACCCTGTTCGCCGCTCCGCCCCACGTCACATATCCCGTGTGTCTGACCACGTCCGTCCATGGCGAGTTATTCGTTGGTGTGGATGAACAGGGATCGCTTGGCAAGGATCCGGGCCGCGGTCGCGTGGTGCGGTGTGTGGACACAGACGGCGACGGTCGCGCTGATCAGTTCAATGACTTTGCGAAGATGGATCATCCCCGCGGGCTGGTCTATGACAACGGTTCGCTGTGGGTGCTCCATCCGCCGCTGCTCTCCGTGTTTCGTGACACGAACGGCGATGGCACGGCCGACGAAAGCGAAGTGCTTGTGGAAGGCATCAGCACAGACGAGGTCAACCGTCGCGGAGCTGATCACACCACCAACGGCATTCGTCTCGGAATTGACGGCTGGATCTACATCGCGGTCGGTGACTTTGGCTTCCACCGGGCTGTGGGTCGTGACGGCACAGTGCTCAGTCGTCGCGGTGGCGGAGTGGTGCGGGTGCGTCCCGATGGTACGGAAATGGAAGTGTTCAGCTGGGGCCAGCGAAACATCGTGGATATCGCCGTGGACCCCTTCCTGAATGTGTTTACCCGCGACAACACCAACGATGGCGGCGGGTGGGATATTCGTCTGTCGCATGTTCTGCCCACCGCCAACTACGGCTACCCGTCTCAGTACATCAACTTCACCGAAGAGATTATGCCGCCACTGGCGGATTATGGTGGCGGTTCCGGCTGCGGCGCGCTGTATTTTCAGGATGCTCGCTGGCCGGCACCATGGAACGACATGCTGCTCACCTGCGACTGGGGCCGCAGCGAAGTCTTCAGTCACCGCCTGCCCGCTCACGAAGCCACTTTCGATGCGCAGCAGGACAGCTTCTTACAGCTCCCGCGTCCGACCGACGCGGATGCTGATGCTTTTGGTCGGCTGTTTGTTTCCAGCTGGAAGAACGGAGGCTTCGCGTTCGACCGACCGGATGTCGGCTTTGTGGCAATGATCACACCGCGCGGGTTCATTCCGCGACCGCCCGTGGTTCCTGCCGAACTCAGCGATGCAGCCCTGGTACAGCAGCTGTCGCATCCCTCCGATGCCATGCGACTCCATGTCCAGCGCGAAATCCTCCGCCGCCCGGCCCTGCCCGGCGACCTGCTGCGCTCATTAGCTCTGGACAGCCGACTGCCGCTCACCGGCCGCGTTGCTGCCCTGTGGACGCTCCGACAAAAAGACCCCGCGGCCTTCCGCGCTGCGTTCGTGTCTCTGATGATGCATCCCGAACTGCAGGAACATGCTGTGCGAGCGGCTGCGGATCGGAAGACACAGATCGACAAAAGTCTCTTCGGACCAATCTATTCGCGACTGGATGATTCCAATCCCCGAGTCCGCGTGGCGGCGATTGTGGCCATTGCCCGGGCGGGTGATGTACGCGCCGCAAAACAACTCCTGACACTCACCGAACGCACCGAACCCGCCCCTGCCGGCGACGGTGATGCATGGCGGAAAGCCGATCCCGGACGCGTGCTCCCGCATCTCGCCATTCAGGCACTCGTGGATCTGCAGGCCATCGATCCGTGCCTTGCAGCCCTCGATGGTCCGCACCGGCCCGCGGCACTCGCCGTCCTCCGGCGGATCCACGATGCCCGGACTGTCGATGGATTGTTCGCAAAACTCGCCGTCACCACGAATGACTCGGACCGCAGCGACCTCTGGGCAGCACTCATCCGCCTGTATCACCGCGAAGGTGACTTCACCCCCGACAGCCCGGGCTGGTGGGGCACTCGACCGGATACCACCGGACCCGTCTATCATCGCCAGACATGGGCCGAATCCGAACGCATCGCAGCAGCCGTGACGGTGGCTCTGCAGGAAGGCAGCCCGCAGCTGCGCGAAACGCTGCTGGCACTGCTGAAAAAACATGTGATGAACCTTGAGGGCTCAGTCACTGCACCCGCAATGGCCGAGACATCGCAGGCCATCAAAGTGCCTCAGGCTGACCCCGGTAACCCCGATCTGATCGCCAACCTCGACTATGAAACCGTGCTGCAGCGAACGCTGGCCGTGAAGAACGCTGACGCTGCCCGCGGCGGTGAACTGTTTCGCCAGCAGTCCTGCATCAACTGCCACACTTACGCCAACGGCCAGCAACCCCGCGGCCCCCACCTCGTCGATATCGGAAAACGCTACAAACCTGCCGAACTTGTGGAATCAATCGTTCATCCAGGTCGCCGCATCGCGCAGGGCTTCGACACATGGGCCATCGCCATGCAGGATGGAAAGATTCACACGGGCTTCGTCGTTCTGGAAAGCGCCGAAACAGTCACTCTGCGCGACGCTGCGGGACTGGCGAAAGACCTCATTCGCGACCAGATCGAAGACCGTGTGAAACAGGAAATCTCCATGATGCCTCAGGGTATCGTCGGCAATCTGACCCCCGAACAACTTGCTGATCTGCTGGCGTGGCTGGCCACACTCCACTGAATTCATCAGACGTTCAGCATCGGACGTTCAGCATCGGACGTTCAGCATCAGGCGTTCAGTGGCAGACAATCAGTGGCACTGGTCAGCGTTGATGGTGGCGAAGAAGTCATTGCCTTTGTTGTCAACAAGAATGAAGGCGGGGAAGTCGACGACTTCAATTTTCCAGATGGCTTCCATCCCCAGCTCAGCAAACTCGACAACCTCGACAGAGCGGATGTTTTCCTTCGCAAGAATGGCCGCGGGGCCGCCGATGCTGCCCAGATAGAAGCCGCCGTGCTGTTTGCAGGCGCGGGTGACTTCGGCACCGCGGTTGCCCTTGGCGATCATCACCATGCTGCCCCCGTGGGACTGAAAGAGGTCGACGTAGGAATCCATGCGGCCGGCTGTGGTGGGACCGAAGGAACCACTGGCGTATCCCGGCGGCGTTTTGGCCGGCCCGGCATAGTAGACAGGGTGATTGCGGAAATAGTCGGGGAGCGGATGGCCGGCATCAAGTCGTTCGCGAAGTTTGGCATGGGCAATATCGCGGGCAACGACGATGGGACCGTTGAGCAGGAGTCGGGTGGTGATGGGGTGTCGATTGAGTTCTGTGAGGATTTCCGGCATGGGGCGATTGAGGTCAATTCGCACTGCGCCAGTGTCCTGACTCTCACGCAGCCTTTCCGGGATGTACTGCAGCGGGTTGGTTTCCAGGCGTTCAAGAAACACGCCGTCCGGGGTGATTTTGCCTTTGGCCTGGCGATCAGCACTGCAGGAGACACCGATGCCGACCGGGAGAGAAGCGCCGTGCCGGGGAAGACGAATGATGCGGACATCGAGCGCAAAATAACGCCCGCCGAACTGGGCTCCGATGCCGCAGTTACGGGCGGCTTCCAGAAGTTGCGATTCGAGTTCGACGTCGCGGAATGCGCGGCCGCCAGGACTTCCGGTGACCGGCAGATGATCCAGATATTTTGTGGAAGCCAGCTTCACCGTTTTGAGTGTGGCTTCTGCAGAAGTGCCACCGATGACGAACACCAGGTGATACGGCGGGCAGGCGGCAGTTCCCAGCGACTTCATCTTTTCGGTGAGGAAGCTGACGAGCGTGCGAGGGTTGAGAATGGCGCGCGTTTCCTGAAATAAGTAAGACTTATTCGCCGATCCGCCACCCTTGGAGATGAACAGAAACTGATATTCCCCGCCGTCACAGGCGGACAGATCCAGCTGTGCAGGCAGGTTGGTGCCCGTGTTGCGTTCGTCCCACATGGTCAAAGGAGCGTTCTGGGAATAACGCAGATTGTTTTCCGTGTAGGCCTGGTAGACGCCCAGCGACAGCGCGGCTTCATCGCCTCTGGACCAGACCGCATGTCCCTTTTTGCCGACGATCGTCGCGGTGCCTGTGTCCTGGCAGAACGGGAGCACTCCCTTGCTGGAGACGTCGGCATTGCGGAGCATGGTGAGGGCGACCATGCGATCATTCTCAGAAGCTTCCGGATCGTCAAGGATGGCAGCCACCTGCTGCAGATGCGCCGGGCGGAGGAAGAAGTTGATGTCGTGGAATGCCTGGGCACTCAGCAGTGTCAGGGCCTCTGGGGCCACGCAGAGCACGTCCTCGCCCTGAAAACTGCGCACCTGAACGTGCTCGGCTGTGAGCAGCCGCCAGGGAGTTTCTCCGATACCCAGCTGGAACAGGGGCTCATACGCAAACGGAACTGCAGACACTGGAAGCTTTCTGATTGAAACAGAATGGGAACGGACTGACCGCAACCGATTATCGACCGCTGAAGTTAACAGTGATCACTCACTATCCGTGATCGCTCACTCTCTTCCCGGTGCGGCAATCTCTGCCGGAGTCAGTGTGCGAATCCGAGCGTTGCGAATCCGGCCCGTCGTCGCGTAGGTGCTGAATCCAAACGGCTTCGATCGCTCCACTTCAAATCGCACACTGATCCGTTTGTCGGCCGTGTCAACATCCACAATCTGACTGTCGTCAATCCATGCCGCGATGTGACCGGTCTTCACCACCAGTCGGATCCGATACCACTTGCCCTTCTCAAACTGCTGGTACGTGGTGGTTTCGTTTTCTGAAGCGTCCAGGCCGTCGAAGCTGGAAATCCCGCACACGCCTCCCCCCCAGCCGCCGCAGATCAGCGAACAAAAGCTGTCCCCGACCGGAAATGTCAATCCGGCAAAAAAGTCGCTGCCCGCCTCCCGCATCGCCTCAAACTCCACCTCATAGTTCACCTTCGGCAACTTCTGCTCAGTGTGAATCCCTGACAGGTCGGCCCCCTGGGTAATCACCACTTCGCCGTTTTCCACCAGCACGTCGCCCTCGCCACCGAAGTTGGTCACCTTCCAGCCATCCAGGTTCTTCCCGTTGAACAGTGGCTTCCAGCCCGTTTTTTTGGCCGTTTCGTCCGTCGCCACAGCAGCAGACACAGCAGCACCAGGCGCGGGCGCAGGTTTCACTGCCGTTTCGTCCGCAGCAGCAGCCGCAGTCCAGACGGTCGAAAAATACGCGGTCAGACTGAATACACACACGACCGGGCGAATGGCAGCCATCGGAGATTCCAGCTGGAGTGAAACTGACGGAAGGGAACGGCCGATCATCATAATGCAATCCGACAGGAACTGGCAAAGAAAATGGCAGGTGGACCGCAGGCGATGCTGAGAGAAAACTTTTTTCCATTGCCGGTTAACCTTGTGTGAGAATGAACATGCATACAGTCATACCCTTAGGGAAATCTATTTGTTTCTGCGAATTTGCAGATTTCCGGACCGGAAATACGTCTTATTTGTCGGGAAATGACCGATTTCCTCTGGACCCGAGAGACAGGGAGAAGTGAGGATGGGTGATCCTCTGAAAGTCTTCCACGCATCCTGGTGAAACTCCGTCGCAAACAGCAGATCAGATCGTCCGCCATGCCATCTGAAGCACCACCGGAAAAACAACGCAGTCGAGGCAAACGCAGCACCCCCGTAGCGCAGGTCCCGTCGCTGCTGTGGCGGACCTTCAACTACCGCTGTCCGTTCTGCCTGAAGATTCTGCAGCCTCTGCCGCTGCGTTTTTCTGCATGGCTGTGGTTTCTGCTGGGCATGCGGGCGACCAGCTGCCCGCACTGTTTCGACATGCGGTGGATTCCGTGCCACTACCTCAAATACTTAATCGCTCCATTTCGCTTTCTGTACCTTGGCCTCACCGAAGATGTGGATTAGGCCATGTCGCTGTCAGCAGACGCAGGCACAACAGACGCAGGCTTAACAGACGCTGTGCTGCGAGCGATCAGTCCGTCGCTTCCCCGGGATGTTTCACCGGGAATCGGCTGCATTGGTGCGGGTTTCATTATGGTGGACTGCCATCTGCAGGCCTACCGTCGGCACGGTCTGAACCCGGTGGCCATTACTTCCCGGTCGTTGTCATCAGCCGAATCCGCTGCACATCGCCATGGGATTAGCACAGTCTGCCACACCATTGAAGAACTGGTTCTGCATCCGGACGTCGAGGTGCTGGATGTGGCCGTTCCGCCGGACTGTCAGGCGGATGTGATTTCCCGAGTGCTTGCCTGTCCCCGTCGGCCCCGGGCAATTCTCGCGCAGAAGCCTCTGGGCACCTGTTTTTCGCAGGCACGGCAGATCGTGCAGCGATGTGCTGCTGCCGGAGTGGTGCTGGCGGTGAACCAGAACATGCGTTACGACCAGTCGGTGGCGGCCTGTCGGGTTCTGCTGGAACGCGGCGCGCTTGGCGAACCTGTGCTGGCTACAATCGACATGCGTGCCATTCCGCACTGGATGCCGTGGCAGGAACGGCAGGGCTGGGTGACACTGCGGATCATGAGCATTCATCATCTGGACACCCTGAGATACTGGCTGGGGAATCCGGAGCGAGTTTTCACAAGTGTGCGGCCGGATCCGCGAACAGCCCGGCGATTTGCCCATGCCGATGGAATCGCGATGTCGATCCTCGAATTTGCCGGCGGTGCCAGAGCCTCGACCCTCGAAGACGTCTGGACTGGCCCGGCACGCGAAGGTGCGGCCGCAGACATTGGCATTCACTGGCGCGTCGAAGGCACCCACGGGCTGGCCATGGGCACGATTGGCTGGCCCGGATACCCCGCACGAACTCCCAGCACAATCCGCTGGTCGACGATCCATGACAATGGCCAGTGGCACAGTCCGTCATGGGATGACGCGTGGTTCCCTGACGCCTTCATCGGTCCCATGGCAGAATTGCTCACCGCTCTCGAAGAAGGCCGGGAACCCTCTGTCAGCGGCCTTGAGAATCTGCAGACCATGGCACTTGTGGATGCCTGCTACCGGTCGGCAGCGGAACATCGAGCGGTGAGTCCGCAGGAGATCATTGACAGTGCCTGCGGCTAATTGACCGGCGGCGGTACAGCCGGATTCTCCACCTCGGCCAGTTCCCGGTGCAGCAGCATCAGCAGGGTCTGCACAAAGGCCACCACCAGCGGTCCGACGAAGACGCCGGCCGGGCCCAGGCCCTGAACTCCGCCCAGCACACCGATCAGTGCGGCCAGAGGATGCAGCGCCGCCTGTTCAAGCAATACCCACGGACGAATCAGATTGTCGATCGTGGAAACAACAACAGTGCCCCAGCAAAGCAGAAAGATGCCGGCCCCGAAACGACCTTCGCCAAGAATCAGCCACAACCCGGCCGGGATCCAGACCAGCGTCGCCCCAACGAACGGCACCATCCCCATCAGTGCCGTGGCCGCGATCAGCAGAAATACCGATTCCAGTCCCGCGAGCCAGTAACCAAGGCCCGCAAGCATGGCCTGCACCACTGCAGAAATCAGGCTCCCGGCAACCACTGCCCGAACCAGCACTTCGAATTCCCGCAGGAGCTCTGCGACGTATTTTTCCTCCAGTGGCGACAACAGCATCAGACTGCGAATGATCTGCGGTCCCTCTGCAAACCAGAAAAACACAGCGAACACAAAGATCACAATACTCATCACCAGTCGCGTCATCACCGCTCCTGTCGCACCTCCGATGGCCGTGATCCAGTCCGACGTCATCACGGCGGCGCGAGCGGACCACAGTCGCAGTTCAGCAGGCGATGGATTCGCCAGCTCGCGGAGCGTGAGCATCCAGGGGCCACCGAGCGCCTCGGCACGGCAGCGGCGGAACGCATTGTCAGCCTGTCGGAGTGCCTGCTGTGCAGCAAAGGTACCCGGAGCAGCCTCGGCAGCCGCTTCCAGCAGCTGCTCAACCTCAGCCCATGCCGCACCTCCCGTCTGCACTGATCGCACATCAGCCTGGCGATTTTCTCCGATTCGCTGCGCCAGCGAACGAAATTCATCGCGCACGCGGGCGAGTGCCTGAGGATGGCCCTCAGCCAGGGCTCCCCGCGCGGCATCCGCTGACAGCAGATCGAGCGACTCAGACAAAAATCGCCACTCCTCTGCCAGCGGATAATCCAGCCCGGCCTGCACACGAGCCCTGTCCAGCTTCTGACGCAACTGGCCGTCCCGCAGCTGATCCGCCACCAGCAGCGCTTCGTGCCCGGCCATCCCCAGGGCCAGCGCGGCCGGAACAATCACCGCCAGCAGCACTGCCACCGTCATGATTGCCGCCGCCAGATACCGACGGCCCCCGCAGGATCTTCGAAGCCGCGCGTAGAGCGGCTGCAGCAGCAACACCAGCACCACCGCCAGAAACAACGGCAGCAGCAGCACTGCGATCACCTGATAAAACAGAAACACAGCCACCGCCGTGGTGCCCAGCAGAGCCCAGAGTGATGTAAGCCGCGCCATGCAGACCGCTCCTGAAAACGGATCCTCTTATTCTTTCGTCAACGCAGCCTCCACCGGCCTCCCCCATCCACGACAGACCTTTTCCAGCTCCACCGCCGCCAGCGGGATTACCGAAAACCCCAGCACCACAAACCATTCCCACGTCAACGCCGCTTCAATCCCGAACACCGTCCTCAAGCCCGGCAGCAGCATAATACAGAACTGCATAAATGCTGAAGCTGAAATCGCGCGCAGCAGCCACGGATTTGAAAGCAGACCCATCCGGAAAATTGGTGTCACACGGCTGCGAAAACCAAATGCCAGAAACAACTGGGAAAATGCCATAATCCCAAACGCTGTCGCACGTGCACTGCCCGGTGATTCCGGATGATTCCACTGCACCACCGCAAAACCCAGTGCGGCCATCAGTGCGAGGATCGAGCCGTGAATGAGGATTCGGCCGTACTCCCGCATCCCCAGCAGCCGCTCAGTCGGACGCCGCGGAGGCTGACGCATCAGACATGCCTCCGGTGACTCCAGTCCCAGCGCCAGCGCCGGCAGACCGTCGGATACCAGGTTGATCCAGAGAATCTGGATCGCCACCAGCGGTGCAGGCCAGCCCGCAGCCGCAGCCGTCAGCATCAGCAGCATCTCACCCGAATTTCCAGTCAGCAGAAACTGGACACTCCGGCGAATGCTGTCAAAGATCCCCCGCCCCTCTTCCACCGCATTCACAATCGATGCGAAGTTGTCGTCCATCAGCACCATGTCTGATGCTTCGCGAGTGACGTCGGTGCCCGCAATCCCCATCGACACACCAATGTCCGCCGCACGAATCGCCGGCGCATCATTCACACCATCACCCGTCATCGCCACCGTCTCGCCGGCAGCTCGCAGGGCACTCACAATCCTCAGCTTGTGCTCCGCCGTTACCCGCGCAAACACCCGAAAGCTCCCGGCCCGCCCCTGCAGCTGATCGTCACTCAATCCGTCCAGATCCCGACCTGTCAACGCCACTTGCCCGGGATCCGTGATGCCCAGCTCAGAGCCGATCGCCTGAGCTGTTTCGGGATGATCACCCGTAATCATCACCACGCGAATTCCAGCCTCCCGACAACTTTGCAACGCCTCCCGCGCCTCCTCACGCGGCGGATCCATGATCCCCGCCAGCCCCACAAACACCAAATCCGACTCCTCCACCACTGACGACTGCTCATCCCCGCATGCCTTCCAGGCCAGTCCCAGCATTCGCAGGGCTCGGCCCGCCATCTCCCGACTGGTCTCCTGCACCGCCCGACGCCGCTCCCCGGTCAGCTCGCGCACCACTCCCCCGCATTGCTCAAACCGGCTCCGCTCCAGAATCGCCTCCGGCGCTCCCTTCACATGCAGCAGCACTCGCCCATCAGATTCACGCACCATCACCGACATCAGCCGCCGCTCGCTGTCAAACGGACGCTCCAGCAGAATCCGCACCCCGTCCCGACTCGTCTCCAGCCCCGCTTTCATCCCCGCTACCAGCAACGCACCCTCCGTCGGGTCACCCACCATCTCCCACCGCGGCTCCGCACCGTCACGGAAGTTGACCGCAGCGTTGTTGCAGAGCATCCCGGTCGTGAGCAGTTGCCGCAGATCGGCGTCATTCAGCGCAGAGCCGGCCGTCTCGCTTCCCGACGAACTCGCATCGCCCGCCGCACCCACATCGCCCGCCGTACCCGCATCACCCGGCGACCCGACAACCGCCGCTCCCCCCGCTGACACCTCGCAGCGCCGAAATTCTCCGCGTGGCTCTATGCCCGCACCTGTCACCAGATATCTCGATTGAGCCGTTTTCACTTCACGTACAGTCATTTCACCTCGCGTCAGCGTGCCAGTCTTGTCGGTGCAGATCACCGTCACCGCTCCCAGCGTCTCCACACTCGGCAATCGCCGCACCAATGCACGACGCGCCGCCATCCGCTGCAGCCCCAGTGCCAGTGTCAGTGTCACCACCGCCGGCAGACCTTCAGGGATCGCTGCCACTGCCAGACTCACCGACAACAACAACGTCTCAACCAGCTCATCACCCCGCAGAAGCCGTGTCAGGAAAATCACCAGCACCAGGGCCAGACACAGGAAGGCCAGCGAATGGCCCAAAGCTGCCAGCTGACGTTGCAGCGGCGTCTCATCCTGAACCGCTCGCTGCAGCAGCCCCGCGATTTTTCCCAGTTCTGTGCGCATTCCGGTGGCCGTCACCACCGCCGTTGCACGTCCGGCGGCGACAACTGTGCCAAAATGGACCATTGATGTGCGGTCTCCCAGCACAGTGTCCACGGCATTTTCCTGAGTTGACTTCTCTACGGCGGCCGATTCACCCGTCAGTGCGGCCTCCTGCACCTGCAGAACATACGAAGTCAGCAACCGACAATCCGCCGGAATATGATCGCCGGCTTCGAGCAGCACGATATCGCCAGGCACCAGCTGTGCAGTGGGGAGCGACACCGTTCGCCCATCTCGCTGGACACGCGCCATCGGCACTGCCATGCGTCGCAGTGCCGCAAGCGCCCGCTCCGCCCGCGCTTCCTGCAGAAAACCAATCACGCCGTTCAGAAACACGATTGCCAGAATAGCAACCATGTTCACCCACTCCCCCATCACACCGGCCACCACCGCGGCTGCGACGAGGATCCCGATGACCAGATCCTGAAATTGCCGCAGAAATCGTCGCTGCCACGATTCACCTTCCGCTTCCGCCAGCACGTTTTCACCCGACTGCAGCCGCCGCCGCGCCGCTTCGTCCGTGGTCAGACCAATCGCAGGATCTACCTCCAGCAGTGCTGTCGCGGCTGTCGGGGATACGCTGTGCCAGACTGTCATTACTGCCTCCGTCAGCTGATTTGGAGCGGCCATTCAGAATGGCCATTTGGAATGGCCAGTCACCGGTTGCTGCCGATGTGCGCCACCCCTGATACCGTACCAGCTCAGCAAAATCCGCACCAGAGAATGCATTTACAGCAGCCACCTGCGGAAACTCGCTCGGCTGATACGCCAGGGAAAGCCCCCACAGAACCCAGAGTCAATTCTTCTGGCAAACAGATCGCAAACTGCCTAAAATATCAGTGCGGCCCAGCGGAAATGGCCCTGACGCCGATGATTCTCAACAGGAGAGTAAGCCTGTGCGATTCCGTTCCCGCATCAGCCATCGTCAACAGCAACTGCTGCAGGGCAGCCGCCGGTTCACCCTTGCGATCGCTGGTCTTGGCATTCTCCTCTTCGTCTGGATCGTCAGCCGCGAATTCCTCGCTGAAACGACGCCCGACAACTCCACTGCCATACCCGCCACCGGCATCACTCCGGCCCTCAGCAGCCTGCAATCCGACGAAATCCGCGTGGTTCCTGCACAGGCAGCGCCCGCTGATCCCGCCGCTGTCATCGACCGCGCAGGCGCTGCTGCCTTCGAAGCCGGTCCAGCCACCCCGTCTTCCGTCTCCGAAGACGCTCCCCCCACTCTGACTCGGGACATCCGCGACGACGTTCTTGGTATCGAAAGCCGCGAACTCACTTCGTTCTTTGGAATCCTCAAGCTGTCCCAAAAAGTATTCCCCGAAAAATTCCGGCAACTCCCGGAAGCCAGCTATCCCGTTGTCATGGCTGCTCCGGAAGCCTGCCGCGGCAAACCCTTTCTCCTTCGCGGTCGACTCCGTCGACTCACTGCCGCCCCACTCCCCGAATCCGCCAACTCCTGGGGCATCCGGTCCGCATGGGATGCCTGGATCTCCACGTCCGATTCCGGCACTCAACTCGTCCACGTCCTTGCCCTCTCCGCCGACCCCGGACTGCCGGTCACCGAATCCACAGGCCGCAAGGCTCCCGAAGTTGAACTTGGCGGCTACTTCTTCAAACGCGAAGGCTATGCCGCCCGCGGAAAAGATGGCACCGGAGATCTCGCCCTCACCCCGCTCTTCCTCACCGACCGCATTCGCACCGTCCCCGCGGTTGTTGTCGTCTCCCGTGCCGAAGAACTGCGGCCCTGGCTCACATGGGGTGCTGCTCTCCTCGGCCTCGCCGTGATCGCCATCATCTCCACCTTCAGCTACTCAGACAAACTCTTCCGAAACACCCGCGCCCATCAGCTCACACGTCAAACCGTACGACCAGAATTCAATCACGTGGTGGCCGTCACCATCCAGCAGTCACTCGCTGCCATGGAACAAAACGCCCGGCAAACCGCCGACCCGTCGCTCCTGCCACAGACTCCACTCCCCGCCTCACCTCCCGCAGGTGAAACAGGCAGAAACACCTGAACGACCGGTCCCACGGAAAAGCGATTCTTCCGCAACCGCTGCGTTTACGGTGTGAACCGGGCGTGCAGCAGCGGCCATTGCGGGGCGTGTTTGATTGCGTGCAACAGCCCAGCGGTGTTTACGGCCTGTAAGGCCAGCTCCATCAGCCTGGCATGAAATGCCAGGTCACGTCGCCCCCCGGCAGCTTACGCCCTGTCAGGGCAGCTCTCAGCCAACGCTGCGTGTGTCGGTGTGAACCGGGTGTGCAGCAGCAGGCTTCGCGGGGCGTGTTTGATTGCGTGCAACAGCCCAGCGGTGTTTACGGCCTGTAAGGCCAGCTCCATCAGCCTGGCATGAAATGCCAGGTCACGTCGCCCCCCGGCAGCTTACGCCCTGTCAGGGCAGCTCTCAGCCAACGCTGCGTGTGTCGGTGTGAACCGGGTGTGCAGCAGCAGGCTTCGCGGGGCGTGTTTGATTGCGTGCAACAGCCCAGCGGTGTTTACGGCCTGTAAGGC
>CAZLOQ010000128.1:0-17697 GCA_964561125.1 uncultured Chitinophaga sp.
TCTCATAAGTCCCATCAGGCCCGGATCACTCACCAGGTGCCATGCACCTTTATCAATGCACCTGTATCCTCGGCTGCTCCAATCACTCCTGATTCCCCGCGCACGCCCTCAGCAGATCACTCCGCTTTGCCGATGCAGAACAGCGAATTAACCGAACGCACGAACAGCTGGCCGTTGGCGACAGCCGGGGTCGTGTAGACTTCCTCACCGATCTCGTTGCGCGCAAGCACATGAAACCCGGGACGGTTTTCGAAGACGGTGCAGCGGCCGGTATCTTCAAACATATAGATTCGGCCGGCAGCAGCGATGGGCGAGCTGTAGGTGGACCCGAGTGCCCGTGCGGTGTGCAGCACTTCTCCGCTCACCGGTTCAATACAGCTGTAAACGCCAAGGTCATTGACCACGTGCAGATAGTCGCCCAGAAGCAGTGGTGAAGGCACATATGGCATACCCCGTTCACTGCGCCAGGCCACGTGAGTCTCCGTGACATCGCCCTGTCCACCCAGCCGCACTGCAAGCGACTTTTTGTCCGGAGAACCCGCAAAACTGAAGACCATCCCATGTCCCACAGACGGCGTGCACACAAACTTCTCACTGGGCCCGCGAACACTCCAGATGAGCTTTCCGCTGGCTGGTTCCAGAGCTGCCGTATGCTGGGAACCTGTCAGGATCAGCAGGTCCCGGCCTTCATGCTGAGCCAGAACCGGCGTCGAAAAGGACCGCAGATTCACCTCTGGAACATATCGCCACAACTCAGCCCCTGTCCGCCGATCGAGCATGCTCACAAAGGCAGTTCCGTCCTGCTGCCCGTTGATGATCACGCCCGGCCCGTAAAGCACCGGGGATGCGGCAAAACCGTGGTTGGAATAAAACGTTCCAGGCGACGTCTTCCAGAGGATTTTCCCGTTCAGATCGAGCGCAGCGGCAGTCAGACCGACGTCATCGACAAACACCACATACACTCGCGAATCATCCGCCGTCGGGGTGGATGATGCAGTTGTATTGTCCTGGTGCATCTTCCCCGGAGCACCCTGGTGGACAATGGTGTTCCAGACAATTTCTCCACTGCTGCGTTTCAGACACAGCACGCGTCGCGCGGCGTCTTCTGAAGTGCCGGTCGTGATGTACACAGAATCCCCGACGACGATCGGTGAGGATCTGCCGACGCCGGGGATCGCTGTTTTCCAGGCAATACCCTTCTCTGTACCCCATTCCAGTGGAGCCGTTGATTCCGGACTGATTCCGTCACCCCGAGGCCCGCGCCACGCCGGCCAGTCTTCAGCTGACAACCGGAGAGACAACGCTGACACGCACAGAACAAACATCAACACAGGTCGGATTGCGAGCATTTTTGGAATCACCATCGAAACAGAATCTCCGAAACAGCAACAGCACACATCGACAGCCTCAGGCAGACTATTCAGCTCCATCCAGCAGTGCCGGAGGCAGCGAGAGTCGCTCACCGTTCGCCAGACTGTGCAGCTGCAGACGTCCGGCTGCATCCGCCGCCAGCACATAAGAGCCATCCTGAGTGACTGCAAGACGCACCACTTCATCGTCAGTCTGCGCGAGCAGACGGACTTCACCGGAAAACTCAACAACCGCCAGATTGCGATCCGAGGTTCCCACCACCACTCCGCCAGCCGGCAGGAACACAGCATCCAGCACTCGCCCCCGGTTCGGATTCAGCGCGAGCGTTTCGGTTCCCTGATGCAGCTCGCGACTGCGAATGCTCCCGTCCTGACTGGCCGAAAACACTTCACTGGAGTCGGCCGACCACGCCAGCGCACTGATGGGGCCGGAATGCCCGCGAAGCGATGCAAACTCATGACCATTCCTCGCTTCACTCACAATCACGGCACCAAATCGATCACCCGAAGCCAGCAGCAAACCATCATGGCTGAACGCCAGCTGCAGAATCCAGTCCGTATGCCGAGTCATCTCCGCGACAGGCATCCCGCTGACCGTATCATAGATCCGCACGATGCGCGATGGCCCGCCGACTGCCAGCAGTCGTCCGTCAGCAGACAAGTCCGCCGCCAGCACCACATCCGGTTCCTCACCACTCACAAACACCTGCTCACCCGTCAGCACATCGAAACCAGCGGCCCGGCCACTTTCCGCACCAATGCCGCCCCCCACAATCAGCAGCGAACCGTCCGCCGAAAAACTTAAGGCAAACACATCGCCCCACGGAAATGCAATTCGCTGCCGCAGTGACTGATCACTCCAGTCAAACACCATCACCTCACGATGACCAGGCACAGCCATCAGCGAAGACGTCGGGCTGGCAGCCAGAGCAGTCACAGCTCGACGCTGCTGCCGCACCGGCTTCGCAAACACCGGCTTCAGCGGACCGGCCGGAGCCTTCGCAGGTGCTGCGGACGCTGGTGCCGGAGACGCATGTCCAGCCTTCGCAGCCAAAGCCATCGTGCCCGGACGCATCCGCCGACCCACGCGAACGGGCGTCATATCCGACTTACCCGCCGCTCCCGCGTCCCGCACCTTCTCTGACATACCCCCGGCAATCCAGCGGGAAATCAGATCCAGTTCACGCTGCGGAAGCTTCGTGCCGTTCGGAGGCATCTTCGGATCCTCCAGATGTGCCGGCAGCGTGTAAATCAGACTCTGCTCCGGCTTGCCCGAAACAACAGCAGCTCCCGATGTGGAACCCGCCTGAATCGCAGCCACCGTTGATAAATCCAGACCGCCTCGCGCCTGTTCACCCCGGTGACACGCAAAGCACCGCTTCTGAAACACACCACGAACTTCGTCCCAGGTGACTTCAGACGCTTCCGCCTCAGCTGCCTGCTGAGCGATCGCGGAAGCCGGAGCCGTGAAGACTCCGCACATCACCACAAAAACAGCAATCCACCGCATCATCACACCCCGTCTCAGTGATTGAAGATAAATTCGTTGGAATTCAGCAAAGCCCAGAACAGGTCTGTCAGCAGCTGCTGTGTCTCGGTCGGACTGGCTTCCAGTCGCCGACGGATCTCGGCCGACTCAGCCGCCGTCGGACGACGACTCAGACACCGCTCATACAACGCCGCAGCCGCCTCCAGCGGATCCGCGTGCTGCTCCAGCAGTCGCCGCACAACCCCGCCGGACTCAATCCGCCCGCCTGTGGATTCGCCGTTAAGCAGGTGCAGGGCCTGGCTCAGTGTCGGAGACGTTTTCACTTCACACGAACACGCGGTCGCTCGCGTCGACCTGCCGAAGGTCGTCAGAAAATAATTCGGCGAAGGGCCGTCGGGAATCTGAATCGCCCGGCTGCCCGGCGGAAGTCCACGAAATTCCTCCGTCGTTTCCGTTACCTGATTCAGACAATCCAGCAGCACTTCAGCGCGCAGACGACGCACCTTGCCATGTGAAAAATGCCGCTCGTCAAGCCGATTTGACTCGTTGCGTTCAGTCGACAACTGGTACGTCCGCGACAGACAGATCTCACGCACCAGCGGGCGAATGTCATAGCCGTCCTGCTCCAGCTTTCGTCCCAGCCAGTCCAGCAGTGCAGGGTTCGACGGTGGATTGCTCACCCTCACATCGTCGACCGGATCCACAATCCCAACGCCGAAGAAATGCGACCAGACCACGTTGCCCAGATTGCGGGCAAACGACGGATTCGCCGGCGAAGCCAGCCATTCAGCCGCAATCGCCCGATAGTCTGCACCAGCCGGAATCTCTGCGCGACCAGCACCCAGAAAGGCCGGTTCCACAGCGCGGTTATCCAGCGGATGCCGCAACTCCCCGGCGCCGGCGTTGAACACCATAATCTCGCGAGGATCCGGCGCCTGCTTATAACCCACCTGACTGAAGAAGGCCGCAAAGCCGTAATAATCATCCATCGTCCAGCGATCAAACGGATGATTGTGACACTGGGCACACTGAATCCGCGTTCCAAGGAATGACTGAGCCACGTTTTCAGCCAGCAGCTGCGGAGTGGTCTCGGTCTGGTAATAACCAGCCGCCGGATTTTCAAAGGTGCCGCCCGTTGCCGGCAGCAGCTCACGCACAATCTGATCAATCGTCACACCGGCATGCACCCGCTCACGCAGCCAGCGGTCATAAAGCAGCAGTCCCTTTGAACTCACACCATTCGCTGAACGAATCTGCAGCAGTTCTGCCCAGCGCATGACCCACAGATCCGTAAAGTCCGGACGCTGCATGAGCTGATCCACCAGCGCCGCTCGTCGCTCCGGATTGGCATCGTTCAGAAATGCCTCCCGCTCCGCTGCTGACGGGAGCAGTCCGATCAGGTCCAGATAGACGCGTCGCAGAAACGTTTCGTCGCTGCACAGTTCAGACGGGAGCAGGTGCAGAGCCTGCCAGCGGGCAAACACGTGGCCGTCAATCTCATTCACCGCCTGCAGCGGCGGAAACTCATAAGCTGCTCCTGGACGCACAATCACTGCCGTCCCCTGCGTGAACTGATCAAAACGCGCCATCACGAATGCCGAACCACGGCCGTTCGCTGTCACCCCGCCTCCAGCCGTCACAGCCGCAGACGCTTCATTATTGCTGAGAAACACACTCAACTCCGTGACGTCCCGATCCGTGCCATCACTGAACGAGGCCATCACCAGCAACTGCTGAGCACCGCCAGGCCCGGCAAACACCGCCTCTTCCGGATACACCCGGATACCAGTCGGGACAGGAGCCTCCGCAGCATCCGCCGGTGCACCGTTTTCGATCCAGGTCAACAGCGTTCGATGAAACGCCGTACCCTCCTCTATGCACTGGCCACCCGTGTGATTCACTTCCCCAAGCGCCTTGCGGATCAGCAGACTGTCTGCCGGTGAATCCGGGTTCACACGCCTCCCCGGAATCTCCCGGGTCAGCCTGTACTGGTCACCCGCCGGATCATAACCAAACAGACTCAGACGAAATCCGTCCTTGCCCGATGCAGACCCGTGACACTTGCCGCTGTTGCAGCCGGCTTTCGTGAGCGTCGCCAGAACTTCACTGCGGAAATTCAGGTCCGGTGTCAACTCCGCATTCATCACCTGCAGCGGCACCTCCGCTGTCAAACCCGCGGCCTGCACCCGCAGCCGACCGCTGCCGTCAGACTGCGGTCGCACAACACCCGACTCGATCCGCACAAGTCCATCCACGTCCACCGAAAACTCGGCAGTCGCCGTGATGTCCACCGTGCTGCCATCCGGATTCTGCTGCAGCACCAGCAGCCGCTGATGATCGCGCGCATCCGTCAGCGAGACCGCCTCCGGATACACACGCAGCGCTGCCACCGGCGTTTCAGACGCCATCACAGCAGGCATCAGCACTCCTGCAGCAACTCCTGCGGCAACTCCGGCGGCCCAGCTCTTCAAACCCCGTATCGACAACCTTGACAACATCGTCTGTCCCCTGTTGATGACTATTTTGTTCCGTTCGGATTCCTCAGTTCTCTCAGTTTGAATCATCAGCTGACTTCCCCTCGGGCGCTGCCTCCGGTGTCGCCGCAGCAGCATCGCGCCGCAGCTTCTCAAGCCGGCTCAGTGCTCGCCCCGATGCATCCAGTACAAGGCCCCCCGGTGACTCCAGCTGCAGTACACTGCCGCCAGCCACCAGCCATGCAGCCGGCTGCCCGTCAAGCACCCCGGACACACGCACCTGAATGTCCGCAAATTCACCCACAGGTGCCGTCGTCTCCGGAAGAATCTCAAAATTCAGCTCGGCCTTACGCCCATCCCAGACGAGCGCCTGCGAACTCACACGGTTGGGCAGCCCTTCGATGGCCACGCTGAGCTGCTCAGGGAGCCGTCCACGCACCACCGGACGAACAACAGCCCGAACCGCTCGCCCCTGCTCCGTAACAATCCGCACTGCGTCCGCCGAAACCGGAGACTCTGCGATCGTCAGCGGTACAAGGGCTGTGGCCACAGCCGTCCGCGGAACCGGACGCGTACGCGACCGTCGCGATCCCGGTTCACGAGGCACACCCATCGCCGCATCATCCCGCCCGGACAATGCCGGCCGCACTTCAGCACACAACTGCCACGTCCGCGGTTCTGCCTGAGGCCATGCCCGCAGCACGTACTCCCCGGAAGTTTCCTCCGACTTGATCACCAGCTTATCCGGACCGTCAACCCACGGTGGCAAAAAGGGGAAACTGACTTCCAGCGGTCCCGTGAACTCATCCGTTCGCTGCACCTGAACCCTCAGCGTCAGCGTCCCGTTCACCGCCAGCGGAACCTGAGGTAGCTCAAGCTCGGCGCTGTAAGGCACCGCCTCCGTCACCGCCACGGCAAGCCGATCCACTTCCGCCGCGTGGAACAGCTGATCAGCCGAAGCTGCCACCAGATCCACCCGCTGCAGAAAGTGACCACTCACAAGCTGATCGCCATGCTTCGCAGTTGCCTCAATGTCTGCCAGCGCTCCTCCCAGCGGAGCATCCGCGGCGGCCTGCATCACGATGGGAACCCAGAAACGGTCCTCTGGAATCGCAGCACCCTGCAGCTCCACACCCGCCGGCAGTCCACTTGCCGCCAGTGCCGCTGCACCGCCGAAACCCCGTCGCTGCACACCCAGAAATGTGACGACCCGATTCCCCTGCGGCACCGCGATCGCCTGACGCTCCTGCGACCGCCGGTCAGGCCGGGAGACAAATGCCGTTATCGACGGCTGGAAAACGGCAGCCTCAATTCGATAGAAGCAGTCCACGCCTCCGCGCCCGCGCTTCTCCCGAATCCGCACTTCATAAAGTCCATCCGCCGGAAGGAAGGCGTTCACCGCACTGTCGTGGCTCTCTTCATCATCACTCGCCGCGATCAGCCTGCCATCAGCACTGAGGACCTCCAGCAACGTATCCGCCGCACTCCCCAGTCGCGCCGCCCAAACCTCGACCCGCACGCGCTCACCCGCTGCTCCACGGAACCGCCACGTGTCCGTCTCGTCCGCAGCCGCCAGCCGACCGTTGAAAGCCACCGGCAGCTCTGCGATCGCTGTCGAATCGTCCAGACCCTCCGTACGATTCACGCCCGAGAAGACCCGAAACGGCACACCCACCGGCCCCACGACTCCAGCCCGCTCCGGGAACAGCGAAATCGTCCGACCACCACGCCCTGGCAGCTCCAGCTCGTGGCTGAAATCACCAGCCGTCGTGTCCTGCCACTCGACCGTCATCCGCGTGCCAGCCTGCCCCCCGAGTGGCCAGACGGTCGACGGTCGCGGAAAGTCGCCAATGTGCAGCGCATAACGACTGTCGTCGTCTCCCTCAAAACCAGCCTCATGAATCTCAACAACGTAATCGCCTTCCTCCGGAGCCACAAAACTCAGCCACGGATCCTGACGAGTGAGCGGCGTGTCGTCGATCGACACCAGCCACGCACCACTGTCGTCATACAGATTGATCACGGCATCAAACATCGAACCGCCGGCCCGCATGGCCTCCGCTTCCACACTCAGACGCTGACCCTTCCCCAGCCACACACGAAAGCAGTCCGCATCGGCTGCCGACACCACGCCAACGATTGTGGAATTGAGCGGTACCGACTGGGCCTCGGCTACGGTATTGTTGTCTTCCTGCTCCGGCACAACCGGGAGCACTGTGAGCTGAAATGTGAGCAGTTCGGAGAGACCGCCCGGCGATCGCAGACGCAGCGCCTGAGGACCAGGCGGCAGAGCAGCATCGGCCTTCAGTGTGACTTCCAGCGAAGTATCGGACAGCGGCTGCAGTGATTCACAGACAATGCCGGGGTTGTACAACAGCACTTCAGTGACCTGCTGCAGACCGGAACCCGTCACAGTGAGCGTAAAGGTCGTCCCACGCTGACCGGCTGCAGGCTGCAGCCGCTCCATCGATGGCGGTGCCGCCAGCAGAACAGGAGAGAAAATCGCGACTGACAGGAGCAGCCGCAGGATATTCCGAAACATCAATCAGCCCCCTTTGAACAATCTTGCCAATGCACCGGCGGCGAAACACCCCGGTGCCCCGGTCAACCGAAATGCGTCAGCATCGCCTTCCCGCCGCAAAATACGGGAGACAACGCAATGCTGACGCCTCGTGGCGACCGGGCAATCCGGACTCAGCACTTCTGCAACGGCCTCGCCCGCCCATCCTCACTCATCACGCCAGCAGCCCCTGCTCCACTTCGCCGTCCGTCACAATTCGCTGCGGGCGATCGCCCGGTGACATCAGACTGCGGCTGGCGTCAATTCCCAGCAGGTGGTAAATCGTTGTGGCGTAGTTCTCTACGGACAACGGCTGATCAGCGGCTTCCGCCGCCAGCCCGTCAGACGCCCCGAACACGCTGCCACGCTTCACACCACCGCCCGCCATCACAATGCTGAAGACCCGCGGCCAGTGATCGCGACCACCACCGGCGTTCACCTTTGGCGTGCGACCGAACTCGCTGGTGATCAGCACCAGTGTTGAATCCAGCATCCCACGCTGCTCAAGGTCCGTGATCAAACCCGCGAAACCCCGATCAAGGTCCGGCATCTGCGGCTCGATACCCCGATAATGATAGGAATGGGTATCCCAGGCCCCGAACGTCACGGTCACAAATCTCACACCCGCCTCCACCAGCCTGCGGGCAATGAGGAACCTGGCACCGGCAGCCGGACGAATCACCGGCCCGGCAGGCTTCATGCCGTAAAGTTCCCGAGTGGCCGCGGTTTCCCCTTCAAGGCTGAACGCAGCCTTCGATTCCGGCGAATCCAGCAGTGAATAGGCGCGCTGATAAAACGAATCCATGGTCGTCACAGCGTCATCCTGAGCCTGGCGGCGGAAATGTTCGTCCACCAGCGTCTTCCACGACTTCCGCTGCTCGAAGCGGGCCGTATCAATTCCGGCGGGATGATTGAGATCCCGCACCTGAAATCCTGTCCGCGCCGGGTCGGCTCCCAACGCAAACGGACCATGCGCATTGCTCAGGTAACCACTCCCCAGAAACTGGCTGCCGGCATTCGGCACCACCACGTATGGCGGCATCGGTCCCCGCGGCCCGAATTCATGCGACACCACACTTCCCAGACTCGGATACACCAGCGCCGGGCTTGGACGATAACCCGTGAACATGCTGTGCTCACCCCGCTGATGGTCCACTTCCGTGTGCGTCATGCTCCGCACCACTGTCAGTCGGTCAGCAATCGCGGCCGTTCGCTCCATGTGCGAGCTGAAGAACACACCCGGCATGCGGGTGGGGATCGCATCGAGTATACCGCGGTACTCCAGCGGTGCGTCCGGCTTCGGGTCGAAGCTGTCCATGTGAGCGAAGCCACCCTGCAGGTAGATGTGAATCACCGACCGCGCTTTCGCCGCGACGGGCGCTGTGTCCGCAGCATCATTCTTCGCACCGGCCGCCTGCAGCCGGAACAACTGACCCATGCTCAGACCTAAACCCGCCAGCCAGCCCGCATACAGAAATTCCCGGCGCCGCGGCCGCTGAAAATGTGACGGATCTCCAAACCATGTTCCTGCTGCCTGTCCTGACATCACACTGCTCCCGTTCTCTGAAAAATAGACCCCGTTCCAAACCGACAACCGCACCCGCGGTCGCCGCGAAAAATCAAATTCCCTTGCACTACCTCACCGTGGTCACCGCTGCTGACTCTGAAGCTGCCACCGGCGCCACATACTCCACGACCAGCCGAGGCCTCTGCTTCACGTCCGAAAATTCAGAGGCGTAAAAGTCCCAGCCGTTGCCGCCGGTGTTCAGAAACACCCAACCATGATTCGCCTCGCCGCCCACCCACAGCTGCACTGTGTCTGTGACGTCAAAAATGATCTCAGAAGAATTCGCCGCAATCTTCCCGAATGTAAATGCGTCCTTATGCCGACTGGCCTCCAGACCATCCGCTGATACCCCGGCAACCAGACTGGACCACGTCGCCGATCGGTCGAACGGCACCAGCATCCGATGCAGATTGACCGTGCTCCCCTGATCAAAGGCACTCACCAGCAGCCTCGCTTTCACCACAGCCGCTCGCGGCGGTACCTGCCACGCAGCAAGACCGACAATATTGTCAAACCGCAGCAGACACTGACTCTCACCCCCGTCGTTGTCAGCATCCGTGGACGAATTCGGATTACTCTCAAGAATTGTGTGCGGTGCCAGCGCCCAGATCTCAGTGTCCAGGGTGCCGGTATAGCCGTTTACTCCCTGCTGGAACGACACGGTCCGCGTCTCCACGCGAGGGGCCGTGGCCCCTGTCGGCTGCTGAGCCTTCGCCGCCTGAATACTCACGGCCAGCAGCAGACTCAGGCCACTGCAAAAAATCAGCTTTGTGTTCATCTCGATTATCCGGAAAGAAAAAAATCATTCGCCAGTGAAAACGACAGAAGGCCCGACAACTTCAACTCGCGCCGAAGCTGTCGGGCCGGCAACGCTGATTCCCACAGCCCGGCCGGGCTGCCCGGCCTACTTCCTCAATGCCTCAGACGCCTTCCTCGGGGCCTCGGCGGCCACCGGTGGACGCAGACGTTCCGGTGTCTCCGGAACACGCTCCTGCAACTGATTGATTCCACCCGACTGCTTCGTCAGCGTGAACGCGTCGTACAACTCACCAGTCGCCGTGTAAGCTTCAAAGCCCAGCTCGTCGCCGTTGACGTGAATGAGCTGATAAAGCTGAGTATCCTCAGCGTGACGCTTCATAAACGGATGTCGCTGCAGGTTATACATCTTCGGCCCGCTGACACTCACCACGTACACCGTGCCCGTAAACGTATCCCGCACCTTCTCTCCCGTTGATGCATTTGCCCCGCCAACCGGCGTCTCCAGTGCTGTCCGGCCGTACGTGTGATCGTGCCCCTGCAGCACAAGGTCCACGCGGTGCTTGTCCAGCACCGGCTTCCACACAGCACGCAGTTCACGGTTATCCCGGTCCTTGCCGGTCGAAAACATCGGATGATGGAAGGAACAGATCACCCACTTTTCGCGGTTGTCGGTGAGCAGCTGATCGAGCCACGCAGCCTGCTCCTGAGCACGCTCGTTGCTGTTCATCGCCACAATCCGCACACCCTGATAGACGAGCGTGTAGCAGGATTCTTCAAGGCCGGCAGGACCGTTCTCCGGAAGAGTGAACTGCGGGCGCCAGTGACGCGAAAGACTGCGAGTCCCGTCCGCCATCTTCGCCTGCTCGTGATTGCCGGCCACCGGAATGCTGGGGACCATCCCGTTCAGCCAGCCACCCGCACCAAACCATTCACCCCACTCCGCATCCACCTCAGCGGTATTGATGAGGTCCCCTGCGTGCAGCATGAAAGCTGCCTTCGGTGCATCCCGATATGCTGATCGAATCACCCGGGACCACATCGAACGCACATCGTTCTGTGCATCCCCGAAGTAAATAAACGAAAACGGCTCTGCACCCGCAGATGCCGTCCGAAACTGAAACCACTCGCTCCAGCGATCACCGTCACCCACGCGATAAGCATACAGCGTCCCTGGCTGCAACCCCGTAAATGTCACCGAATGGCAGTGTGCCGGACCCGTCGGCGTCTCCTGCACCTCAGACTTCGCCTGAATCTGGCTGGCATTCACCGCCAGAGCAGGGCCGGAGTCGGCGACGGTGATTTCGGCCCAGCCCTGAGCGACCGCGGTGGAGGTTCGCCAGGTCACCGACTGAGTCGTTGCGGGATCACCATTCCAGGTGAGGATTACACGGTCCGGATAGAGCCCGGCCTTGTAGCCGTCCGCAGCCGATGGCAGCTGAGCCTTCACGGCTGAGAGTGGCAGGAACATCAGCATGCACGGGAGCATTCGCAGTGCCGTGAAACGTCGCAGAATACAGAAAACGCCTGAAATCACAGGAAAACTCCTCAGTAAACCCCAAAAACAGCTCGTTTTTTCTTGACTTCCAAAAAGACTCAGATCCAAACGACAGCCTGCACTGCATCGCCCGGTCAGCTTCTCTGCGGTCCTTCCGGGGTCGGGCCCGCAGATGGTGATGCAGCCGCAGGCTGTCTTTCCGGAATACCGGATGTCTCCCCCTTCGCCGCTGCCGTGGCCCTCGTGTTCCACGGCAGCGATGGCAGCTTCACAGACTGCTCCCATTCATCTTTCGGAACCGTCCACGGCCGGTCAGGCAATGGCTCCGTCAGTGCCTGAACCCAGTCACGCCGCCGAGGCCAGACCGGTTCGGCAGCCAGATTGACTTCAGGATCAATCAGCAGCTGCGGACGGCGGCCATTGAATGAGCATAACGCCAGCACCCGCACCAGTGGCCGAACACCCTCCCGCTGCTCATGCATGTCTGCCAGCGTTCGTCCCAGCTGCAGAATCATCTCAGGATCAGTGGCGAATCGAGCTGACTGCTCAGAATGCAGCAGACCATCGATATCCGCCACCCACGTCTCACCGCTCGCAGGGTGCGTCATGTAATACCGCAGCCCGGTAGACTTGCCGCGCAGCATCATCCGCCACGCGAAGTAATGACCACGCTCAGTCCAGCCCGTCACATCGCCGTAAAGGTAACCACGCAGCGGCCAGAGACAGTGAAACAGACAGTAAATGCAGATCAGGGCAGGAATCAGCCGAGCAGCCCGAACAGGCCAGCATGAGACCGCCATCGACACCACGGTCGCCGTTGGCTCACCCTTGAGCGATTGCAGGTCCACCAGCGGCCAGTTTGCCGGCAGAAACACCGTCGACAACGCGATCATAAACCACGGAAAGATATGGATCGGGAACAGCCACGCGTTCGTCAGATGAAAAACCAGCAGCAACACCCACGCGACCACACGCGTCGGTCGCCAAAGCAAACCAGGCACAATCAGTAAATCAAAGAACAGACCACCCCACGCGAGCAGCAGCCCGCCGGACACTGCAGAAAAGTCGTCGTGAGCGAACCCGAATCGCTGCATCAGCAGGAACTGCATCGGACGGCCGGACAACCAGTCGGCATCCAGCTTGGAAAGGCCGCCGAACACATAGGGCAGGGCAGCGTGAAACTGGACCAGAAACAAGGCACCGCGGGAGACTTCCTTACCGCCCGGGATCACGCCGGCACAGGCATCAATCGACCAGAACCGCGAGACGGGCAGGCAGAGCGACAGCCAGGTCAGCAGCATCAGCAGGTAATAGTGGTTCTGATAGTTCGTGCGATCAATGAGGAAAAAGTGCGTCACTCCGAACGCCAGCACAAAATTGCTGAACTGCGTCGCCAGCCCGCACGCAAAGGCCACCCCGGCAATCACCATCGCTGCAAACTGCAATGACATCCACTCGCCGGGCCACGGACGCACCCAGTCAAAACCCGGCCAGGTGAAATGAAAACTGTCGGCGCGACAGAGCAGTTCAGCGCGGCCGGACCACAGATAATGGGCTGCCCAGATGGCACAGATCAGCCCAAGAGAGACCCGGAATATGGCCAGACTGCCGGCGGATACCGGCAATCCCAGCCATTGTGCCGCTGTCAGAGTTGAGCGTCGTCCTGCATTCATCACGCACACTGCTCTTGTCAATTGCTGCCGTCGGACTGCATGTAGAACATTATTCCGGGTCAGAGAACGGATCGGGTGCTGCCGGTGCACTGCTCTTCTTCAGCGGAACCTGCACCTCAAACGTGTTCTCCTGCCCCTCCTTCACTTCCACCTCCATCAGGGGAGTGATGTCGTCCGAATGACAGTTACAGGGATGACCAGCGTCCGGAACTGCAGTCACCACGTGCTTGCCGATCACGGCCCCGTCACCTTCACCATAAGTCGACAGAACAAACTTCCCGTCCTTGTCAGCAAACGCAAACCCGGGCTTCCCGACTTCTGCCGACTTTGATCCCTCGACCCCCTTCGGGTTGAACTGCACCTTCGCAAACGGAACTGGTTGTCCTTCGCAGAGGACTACACCAGTGACTTCCGCCACGGGAAATTCTTTGAGACCGCCTGAACACCCGCTGAGCACCGCAGCGAGCAACAAAACTCCAGAATACCGTCGCACGTACAAGACTCCTGAAAAGAGCGACCGGAAAACGGCTGCCAGCCCGAAGGAAACTGCCCGACCGGAGGGACGGGCAGTTTCAGCCTGCTCAGACCATTAGAAATCGCCAATCACCTGTCCGTCGCGCTTGTCATGCAGATAGTCGTATGTCCGCACATCGATATTCTCTGTGATGAATCGAACGGAACCGTCGCCAAGACAGAACTGAGCACCGCCGACGTGATAGCTGAACGCGTTGTCGTCGTTCACGGCAAGGGCCATGCGCTGATAGCCCACGCGAGCATTAATCGGGCTGCCCCAGCGACCGTTGGTGCGAACCGTCTCGTCCTGACCACTGCCGTGTGACCCCATCCAGATCGGCCAGTCGTTCAGGACATGGGTGCCAGCCACCAGCGGCGTTGCTGCACGCTGACTGGCTGATACCGACGTCGATACATAGCTTGACTCAACCACCATCAGTGTATTGCTGAGACCGTCAGTCACGTCCCGGAACTTGACGCCGCCGCCTTCCCAGTTTTTGTGCATCATGCCGTAGTCACCTGAGTTGGAACCGCCCGCTGTCTTGTAGCTGCTGGTGGCGTACCCGGCACGCTCGGGAGTGCGATGCGTCAAGGCCTGACTCCCTGCAGGAGCCCCCGGCACCGTCCACGAAACAGGAGCAACCTGTGGCATGGCAGAAGACGGACAAACATATGCCGGAATCACGGTTTCCCCGCCCGGAATCACAACTACACCCGCGCCATAATACTGCTCGCGAATGGCCTGCTGCCCCATCACGCCGGGCTGACCCTGCGGATTGATTCGCTGGTACAGATTCGCCTGCTCGATGTAAGGCAGAATCGAAACCATCCAGCCGAAACCATCGTCCTGCAGCGAAGAAGACTGTGGCCGCGCTGAGCCCCACAGCGCGTGCGGCAGAATCCCGTAGACGCTTTCGTAATTGTGCAGCGCCAGACCCATCTGCTTCAGATTGTTCTTGCACTGCGTCCTCCGCGCCGCTTCACGTGCCTGCTGCACGGCCGGGAGCAGCAGAGAAACCAGGATCGCGATAATTGCAATCACTACCAGCAACTCAATCAGCGTGAAACCCCGTTTGCGATTCAACCGTACCATTTGAACCCATCTCCCAGAACATCAGCGATTTGAAAACCGAACAACGCGGTGTCTATTTTGAACAGGGAGTTGAAGATCCTGTTTGTGTTGTGTGAGGAAAGTGTGAGTGCCGGAAAGAGGAATGGGCTTCACGAACACCGCGTGGACTCGAGGCCAATGCCACCTGCTTTTAGCGGAACGGCGCGAGCCGTCCGGTGATGGATGCTGAAATTTCCTGTCGTTACCGGACGGCTCGCGCCGTACCGCTTCTATCTGGAGCCGTAAGCAGGTGGCATTGGGCGCAGGGCACCTCGCAACGCAGCGGCGGGGAGGGGTGGGTGCCGGCCTGAAAAGCTGATCCTGAAACGGGTTGTGCAACACAGAACAGCCGCCGGGGTGCATGGCACCTTGCACCGAACCTTGGCACTTCCCGGCACCATCGCGGGACGGCCTTTGGAGGCCGTCCTGCAGCGGGCCGCGCAACGGGTTGTGCTGTGGTGGGCTGCGGTTAAACGGTATGCGGAAGACTGACAGCGGAGGCGAGACGCTGATCGGCAAATTTTGCCGTAGCTGCCGCGTTGGCGGCAAATTCTGCAGATTACCGATGTTTCGCAGCCGGAACCGGCGGAAATTTCGTTGCCGGAAGTTGCAGGGAACGGCTTTTGAGGATTGTCTTTGCCGCCGCAGCCGGAAATATGGGGCCATACGGCTGCACGGTTCAGGGAAGGGCTGGTGTCGGCCGGTTCGAATCGACGGGCAGGGTGCTGCATTTGGCAAAGGAAGACGGACTTCAGTCGGATACGCTGAAGTGTCTGCCGGAACACGCAGCAGCCTTCAGGACCCGCTGGTTCTGATTTCCGGCGTAACGCGATGAAAACCTGTTGTCTGCTGTTGATTGCGCTGAGCTGTGTTTCGACCGCGTTTGCTCAGGCGCCAGCGCCGTTCTCGGAAACTCCCGGCACCGCTCCGACGGAGACGGCTCGACGCAAGACAGCCGTCACGCTGAACTACTGCCGTGCCGCGCTGCACCGGATTCGTCGTGCGGGTTCGCGGGAAGTGTTGCTGGAGGAGCAGCAGCGAATTCTGAATAACCTCGATCTGAACCAGATTGATGATCCCGAGGTGATTTCGCTGTATCGGTCGATTCTGGACGAGATTGGAATGGTGGAGATCAGTGATCGGGAGCGGACGGTGATCACGGAGAGTTTTCGTCGGGGTCTGCAGCGGAAGATGGGTACCGACTTCTTCGTGATGGGTGCTCAGGCCGCCACGGGGCAGTTGGGGTCGGTGATTCAGACAGGTGCCAGCAGCTGGTGGGATTACCGTTCCACGCAGATCAAGCGGGATACAGACCTGTGGCAGGTGGAGAAGACTCAGTTTCAGTCGCTGATGACGCGCTCGTCGTCATTTCTGGACAGTTTCTGGAAGCTCAGCCGCAAGAACGATATTCCTGACCGATGGCTGCTTCGCGATCAGGATCTCGACAAGCTGAGTGAGGCACTCGCGGTGGAAAATCCGGAGGTGCGTCTGCGTTCGCTGCGGAGGCTGGAGCGATTTATGGAGTGTTATCCGCCGTACTGGTATTACGTCGCGAGGGCTCAGCAGCAGCTGGGCGAGACGACGGCAGCGGCGGAAACATTTCGGCGGCTGACCGAGATCGGAGAGGGGCATTTTCGACAGGATGATCTGCTCGCCAGCAGCATGGCGAATCTGGCGTTGATTGAGGAGAGCACGGGCGATGGGAACGCTGCTCTGACGGCGATTCGTGCCTTTGAGTACTCCACCGGGAACTGGGAAGCCAATCTGGTGTGTGCATGGATTCTGAGTCGGCATGGTCGACACAATGAGGCGGAGGAGCTGATTTTGTGCAATGTGGATGAGCAGCTGGAGGTGGAGCAGAGTACAGTTGCGCTGGTGTCGCTGTATTACCATTCCGAGAATCGTCGTCAGCTTCGGGGAATGCTGGCGGACGCTGCAGTTCTGCGCCGGATCCCGATTCCCGGATTGCTCCTGTGTGCCCGCATGCTGGGTACTGAGGAATTGCCGCGAACGGCCCTCGAGCATCTGAGTACATCGCTTTCGGCGATTCCGCGAGCCAGTGGCCGGGGGAATTCGATCGCGGTGGCGGCTGCAGTGGCCTGGAAACTCAACGACGCCTCAGCCGTGATTTCCGATGGGAGCCGCACATTTGAATATGCGGGGCATCGGGAGACGGCGGAAGGGATGGAGGCAAGTTTTTCGCCGAGTCTTTCGAGTGGCCCTGCCGGTCCGCCCGGAGACACTCTGAGAATGACCCTGCGCTATCCGGGAACCCCGCGGATTGAACTGACGCTGGCCGAGGACGTTAATGGAGCGGCAGATGCCGACCGTGGACGCCGTCGGAACCCCGGACTGCTCCCGGCATTCGTGCCAGGGCTGGCGGGCCAGGGAGGGCCGGCGGGCGGTGGCTTTCGGGGCTCTGCGGACAGGCTGTATCGGATTCGCGAGATTGAGGTTGCCGGTACACGGCTTTCGCTGTCACCGGAGGCCCCGCGGGTCCGGGAACTGCGGGTCCTGAAGCCGGAGTATTCTGAATTGCGTGATGAAGATCTGAGGTTTGCAGGGGAACTGCGTTAGTGTGAATCATTCAAAGGGGGCCTTATTCAGAGAAGCTCTTGCACAAGCCGCAGGGGGACAGACCCCGGACTGATCTCAGCGGCGGGCGGTGCGGTTGAAGCGATGACAG
>CAZLOQ010000129.1:0-15705 GCA_964561125.1 uncultured Chitinophaga sp.
TCTGCGTGGGACAGAACACTTCAGAACGAGCAATCCGGGCCATGTCAGTTAACCTTGAAAGCGTAACGTATAACAACGCACTGAGCACTGTCACCTTAACCACCCTATACACGTCAGTCAATAAAATTGTTTCAGCAGTTTTTCAGCTCGGCGAAAAAGTTCACCTGACGTGGAGGAAGCCCGACGTCCGAA
Source organism: uncultured Chitinophaga sp. (assembly GCA_964561125.1). Lineage (GTDB taxonomy): Bacteria > Planctomycetota > Planctomycetia > Planctomycetales > Planctomycetaceae > SXXK01. The sequence continues at coordinate 193 of CAZLOQ010000129.1, forward strand.
GGTCATGCCTGAATGGAACTCAGCTGTGGCGATGATTTGAATGTGGGGCCTGTCCTTGTGACAGCTATTTGCGTTGGTTGCACGAGAGATGTCGATTGTCCGGGCCGGACCGGAGACGGCTGCCTTTCGCTGCGGCGAATCGGGAAACGGCAGAGCCTGATAGTCTGACGGACAAGGTCTGCAGACAGGAAAACAACTGCGCGGCGGCATGTACGGCACTTGGTCAAGCGGGCGAGTCCACATCTCGGAACCGGGCGCACAAGAAACTCGTCCGCGGGCGGCTTCGGAGCCTACTGCGTAAACGTGCGGTCGTCCGTAGCCCTGTTGTACTGGTGTGGCGTCGGCAGTCAGGGGGGCGAGGGACCGGCGGCTGGGCCTGCGGGATTGCAGGATGGCAATTCCATCCGTATTCTAGTGCGACATTCCTGTTTTCCGGGGCCACCGCCAGATTCCTGACGCCATGACTTGCTGGATATTTGCCAAACTTGATCCTGCTGCAGTGCGTCGTGATCCCAACGAATCGCAGTGGTTTCGGGATGTTCAGGCAGGAGAGAACGAATATGCCGGGACGGATGCACTCGTCCGCGAAATCCTGCAGAACGCACTGGATGCCAGTGCGAAAGACGGATCGGTGAAAGTGCGACTGGCTCTGCATGAAGAAAGTGAAGGGCCTAAGGGAGCACGACGGAGCGATTATTTTCGGCGTCTGCAGTCACCGCTGTCCGTGCGGGACGTGCCCTGCGATGCTGCCGGCGTACCATCGCTGCCGGGTGGTTTTCTGGTGGTTGAGGACTTCGGGACGCGGGGGCTGGGGGGCGACCCGATGCTCTGCAGGGCCCCCCCGAAGGAATCCGCCGGTCAGGAAGACTTCTTCTGGTTCTGGCGGAATATTGGTCTGAGTGGAAAAACGGGTGATGACCTCGGTCGCTGGGGCCTTGGCAAGACAGTCTTCCGGGCTGTCAGCCGAGTGGGGTGTATGTTTGGCCTGACGATTCGTCGTGCGGATCACCGCCGTCTGCTCATGGGTCAGGCCGTGCTGCACATCCATTCTATGGACGGTAAGCAGTACATGCCGGAAGGTTTCTGGTGCGACGGGAAAGACAAATTCGGAGTTCCGCGTCCGATCGAGTCGACAGCGGAGCAGGAACTCTTCCGTCGTGAGTGGAAGCTCACCCGGACCACTGAACCCGGACTGTCGATCGTCGTGCCGTATGTTGTGGAACAGCTGTCCGGGGTCCGGATTCTGCAGGCGGTTTGTACGCACTTCTTTGTGCCGCTGATGCGTAAGCAGCTGCAGGTCGAGGTGTGTGCGGGAGACATTGGTTCAGCCCCCGCAACGCTCAACGCCGACACCCTTGAATACTGGTGCAAAACCCTTCGCTGGAACGGGCAGAAGCGGTTGAAGCGTCATGCACCTCCACCGATCGCGTTTGTGCGTGATTGCCTGAACGGTGCGAAAAGATTGTGCAGCACAAAGCTTCTTGGGGAAAGCCGGGTACCGGAGCTGACTGCGGAGTCCTTTGAGGAGGCCGATCTGCCGCTGCTGCGGGCAGACTTCAGTGCTGGTCGGCTGCTGGAGGTGCGGGTGCGTCTGGGACTGCACCCGCTGCAGCGTCCGTCTGAGGAAGGTGTGCTGAGCGTTTTTCTGCAGCGTGGTGATGCAGATCAGGATCAGCGTGCGGACACGTATTTTGTCCGCGAGGGCATGACGATTACGAAGCTCACTTCCCGGGCGGCCGCGCGCGGGATTCAGGCGCTGGTCCTGGTTGATTCAGGACCGCTGGCGCGTCTGCTGGGTGATTCAGAGAACCCAGCCCATGAAGAATGGGATGAGTCCGCAGACCGCCCGAAGAGGCTCTGGAAGTCAGGTTGGGGCGGCCGCGTGAAGTTCTGTAGAAAGATTGTCGATCTGCTGGCTGAAGTGCTGGCGGCGCCGGTCAGGCAGGCCGATTTTGACCTGTTGAGTGATTTTTTTTCGGTGCCGCGAGCGAACGCGCCGCAGCGGGCCGGATTGCCGGACAGGAAAGGCAGCCTCCCTGCAAGTCTCTCAGAAATCACTCCAAAGCTCAGATGGTTTCGCCTCGACGGTCGGCGTGGTGGTTTCCGGATTGTTCCCACAACACACGAACCGATGCCAGTGGATGCCGAGTTGCGGGTATCGGTGGCCTACGACGTATTGTCGGGTAATCCGCTGAAGAAATGGAGCAGCTTTGATTTTGACTTCAGGGGTGGAACGAGCGGGATTCGCTTCAGCGTTCAGCAGTTGGAGGTGACGTGCGTTTCGGGGAACGAGCTGCTGCTGAAGTGTTTCGGGCCGGACTTTCTGTTCGCCGCGGACGGCTTTGATCTGCATGCAGACCTGTATGTGCGGATTGAGGATGGGCAGTCAGAATGATCAAACGCGTTAATTCCACGGGGCGTCGGCGAATTCCCCAGCAGAGCGTGCAGATTGAAGTGCACGACGGCGATCCTCGGAGCTTCCATGCAGCGATCGACCTGACTGGTTTCACTGCGCCGGAAGATGCAAATCTGGTGATGGAGGCGACATGTGCAGGTTCCAGTCGGGTCTTGCGGTTTGAGTGGGGCACCGTTTCCAGACCAGCTCCACCGACGGATCGGCTCCTGCAGGGACTCGCCGGCCAGCACGTGCTCTTCACACTCAAGATTGTCGATCGCCGGGATCCCTTCCGCAGACTGGTGGCCGTGGCCGAAAACATCCGGCCGGTCAAAGGTGGCAAAAGGACGGCGACCGGGCGACAGGGGATTTTGCCAGTGGAGTTATCGGGGGATCTGGACGAGGAACCGTGGCGACTGGAGTATCGGTCTGCTGACGTGTTCCTGCTGATCAACGAAAGGCTTCCGTTTCTTCGGGACCAGCTCCGCGCTGATCCGCTGGTATCTTCACTGATTTACCCGCAGGTTGTCCGTCAGGTGCTGAAGCAGGCGATCGCAGTTCCGGCGGATGAGGATTCGCCGGATGCGTGGCAGTCGCGGTGGCTGCGATTCGGCGGACAGCTGCATCCGGACGGATCAGTCGCACCGACCGACGAAGACGCAGGTGAGCAGGACGAGTGGATCGATGCCGTGGTGAATTCTTTCTGTCGTCAGCATGAACTTGTGCCGCGTCTGGTGCGGCGGGCGGGTGAAGCGGGCTGGGAGGAGCCGACGTGAAGGTGCGACGGTTTAATCAGCAGGGGATTGATGCGTTTCGCAGGCGACTGTCTGAGCTGCGGCAGAATTCGGCTGCGGAAGTGCCGGTAGAGTGGCTGGAGGATGATCGGCTGACGGAGGTGGTGGTGCCTGAGCTGCAGATTCAGCGATGTGGTTTTGAAACGCGTCGTGATGCAGCCATCTATCTGTCACCGGTGCTTCAGGAGTTATGTCCGGAGCGGGTGGCTGGAGATGCGGGATTGTGGACCTGGCTGAGTCTGCTGTTTTTCGATTCCGTGTGTCCCGTGGTGGACGGGCAGCGGGCTGTTCGAAATGACTATCACTATATTTTTGAGCCGCGAAATTCGCGGCACTTCTACCGGCATCTGCTGTTTATTGCGTGGCAGATCCTCCGGCTGGCTCCGCGCTGGAATGAGTTGCTTTTGAGGAGTCGGGTGAGCAGTCTTGATCAGATGACCGCAGAGGTGCTGAAGCGACTGTACCTGACCCGAATCCCGTGTATTTTTGAGGTGATTGAGCGACTTTACTGGGATGCAGAACGACGGAAGCCGCGTCCGGGAATGACAGGCAGCAGGATTACAGCGGGCAATCTGACTCACCGCCTGCCACAGCGGATTTTGCAGCTGGAGAAGAACTATGATCTTGTGGATCTGAGTGCTGACCAGCTGATTGAATTGCTTGGGGAAGAGTTTTGTGTGGGGTGTCCGCGGTAGTGGATGACCAGATCGGATGGGCGTGCAACGGCCTGAAGCCGATCAACCGGCCGGGATGTCACGGGGCATGGTGGCTGGTGCTTCGGGAATGGTGCTTTGCGGGGCGTGAAGGATTTCCTGGCGGGCGATGCGAACGGCCTGCGGTGCTTCGATGGAGAGTCGGACGCGGCCGCCGCGCACTTCAGTCACGGTGATGCGGATATCACCGGCGATCTGGATGGATTCGCCAACTTTACGGCTGAGCACCAGCATTTGGCACCTGTGGCATGGAGGGACAAATTTCCCGGGTCGGAAGTGGCAGAAACTGCTGTTTATTCGAAGAATACGCTCGATTTCAGCGGAGATTCGAGAAGAAAAGTTGAAGAATGCTGTGAAATCCGGGAATTCCCTGATTTTTGCATGGGGATCAAACGGGAAGATGCGGGAAAAGTGATGTTGACCTTACGGGGGGTGTCCGGCAGGATCTGCCGAATATCGCATTCAATGGAAATCCCGGTTTCGATTTTTTGTTCGGGAAATCTGACGCGGATTCAAGTGCGAAAATGGCGGTAGCGGGCAATGCTGAGCATCAGGAATCACTGGAGACGTGGGATTTTGTCGGCCATCTGTGTGGTCGTGGCCATGTGGTCCGGGGTCTGCACGGGCAGCGGTCATGGAGACCGCTGGCTGGTTGAAGAGCAGCGGGGGCCCTGTGTGCTGTATGCAGAGTTTTCAATCCAGCCCGGTGACGTATGGCGGGAGCTGGATGATGTGTCGGCCCTGCTGGAGCAGACTGCAGGAATTCTGGCCACAGGTGAGCGGGTGGAGGTGGTGTTGTTTGCAAGTCAGTCGAGCTATTTGAAGTACCTGACCCCCGGACTTCCTCAGGCGCGCAATCGCCGTGCTCTGTTCTACCGAAATGCCGGTGTGAGCCAGATTTACGCGTGGAAGAGCAGGTTTCTGATGACGGATCTGCGGCATGAGATGGTGCATGTACGCGTGCATCAGCATCTGCCGTTTGCACCGCTGTGGCTGGATGAGGGCCTGGCGGAGTGCTTTGAGGAGCGTGCGGGAAGTCGTGGGGACGAGTCTCGACGGGAGCACCTGCGATGGAAGGCGCGGTTGAATCAGGTGAGTTCGCTGCGGGTGCTGGAACGTCTGCCGTCGGCTGAGTCCATGGATGGCGACGACTACCGCAACAGCTGGGCATGGGTGGCGTTTCTGCTTCAGGAGTCGGAGGAATCGCGGGACGTGCTGCGGGGCTACGTGGAAGAGATTCATCGCGGTGAGGCGCCCGGGGCATTCAGTTCCTGGGCAGATGCAAGAATTCCCTCCCTTTTGTCCCGCGCAAACTCCTATTTCCGAAAAATGCCATCATCCCTAAAGTCTGACCCAGGTTTAAAGCAGAGCGGACCTCGTCGGTGACTTTGTTCCGACTGCCGGAGGGCTCCGCAGGCCCGATCTTCTGTCGTTATGATCAAAGGAGTGAACTGATGACTGCCAAGAATCCTGTGAATCGAAAACTGCTGACCGTTTTGCTGACACTGGCGGTCGCGTTTCAGGCTCCGCTTGCCGCGGTTGCGGACGAATCTGCGACGCGGATTCAGGACGTGCGGTTAGGCCGCGGGGGAATGTTGACAACGCGGGTTGTAGACCTTGAAGGACGCCCATTGTCGGGTGAACTGGTTGAGGTTCTTCACCGCGGTCAGCCGGTGGCAAAGGCGGAATCTGACGAGACCGGTCTGGTGACGATTGCAGGCCTGCGACCGGGGCAGCACGAAATCGTGACGCTGAGTGGTTCTTTGCCCTGCCGGTTCTGGGCTGCCGGGGCAGCACCGCCGTCTGCGGTTGCCGTACCGGCTATTGTCAACGATCCCTCACTGGTCCGCGGCCAGTTCGGTGCATTCAATCTGCCGATGCTGGTGTATGCCGGGGCGACGATTGCAGCACTGGTGATCGGTGTGGACGCGATGAATACTGCCGACGATGCTCAGGCCGCCAATGCAAGGCTGAACAGTGAAGTGGCGGCGCTTGAGGAGAGGGTTGCTGAACTGGAGCAGCAGGCGAGCCCGTAAGTGCTGCAGGAGCATTTGGAAACTGGTGAACGTCAAATAAAAAATCCCGACTGCCGCAGGGCTGTCGGGATTTTTTGTTTTCTGATCATTCAGATCATGTCGAGTTTGCGGTGGCGACGTTCCGGTGGTTTTGCACAGGCAGCACAGAGGCCGTGCACTTCCAGTCGGTGTCCGGTCATCCGAAAGCCGTGCTGGGCAGAAACTTTTTCGAGGAGCGCAGAAATGTCCTCATTGCGGAATTCGACAAGCTGGCTGCATTTTTCGCAGATGAAGTGGTCGTGCTGGGGGTAACCGTAGTCGTGTTCGTAGACTTCCCGGTCGTTGGCGCGAGCGACTTTGCGGATGAGTCCGGCATTTTCGAGTTCGCGGATGGTGCGGTACACTGTCGCGCGGCTGACACGGCCACCATCGCGTCTGGGTTGGGTGAGTCGGGCGACGATGCGGTCGCAGTCGAAATGTTCGTGCTCAGCGAAGATTTCCTGCACGATGGTTTCGCGCTCCAGTGTGAGCCGTTTGCTGCGCGTAGAGAGAAACTCGCGGAATTTCTCGAGCGGAGAGACCGTCACCTCAGGGTGCTTCAGAGCGGGGGCAGTTGTGTGTGTCACCGGCGGCCTTCTATGCTGTTTAAATTGAAACATGGACAGGGGAGACGGGGTCAGTCGGAGCGACGTTCGGACTGCACCTGCTGGAGCATGCGGTTGAAGGCTTGTTCGAGGATATCGTCGTTATCATAGAGTCCGGCTTCGACTGCACGACGGATGGCCGCAAGTTTTTCCTGGCGAGCCCGTTTTGCGTCGGATTCGGGAACGGCGCTGTCGGGCGAGGGAGACCTGGGATGACGACGTGCGGGTTGCATGCAGGCGAGTTTTCGAGTTCCGGCGACCGGCTGAGATGGCAAACACAAGCAGACTATCCTACGATCCAGAGCCCCGCGGTTCCACTCTTTCCGCTGTCTGGACGTTGAAAAAAGTCATCAGGAAGCGGTGTTTCCATGTAATCGGAGCCATCGATTCTGCTCGAGCCAAATCCCTGGCAGGTACTGAAAACTCTTTTCCGCGGACATTTTCACTGAAGTCAATTCTTCCATGTTCAGAAATTCTTTTGCCGGCAAATGGCTGGTTTGCGACCTTAAGAGTTGGCCCATGGGCCGTGGCAGCGGCCGTCGGAGTGACGGGGAAGTCGCCAAACTACTGGCGGTTTATGGCGTCGCAACTGAAGCGGAACTCCTGCAGCAGGCACTCAATCCCGTCGATCGTTTGCTGCCGCTGGCAGAAGCCCGGATTCCAATTCTGCACGTGAGTGGCGATGCGGACGACGTTGTACCGCTCATGGAAAACACGGGCGTGGTTCAGGAACGTTACCGTGAGCTGGGCGGGAGCATGCAGGTGATCATCAAACCCGGGGTTGGGCATGTGCACGGGCTGGAGGATTCCACGCCGATTATTGAGTTTATCGACGGGCACGGGCGGGCGGGTTTGTCGCCGACTGAATCCTTGTCCACACAGCCGGCGAAGCCTTGAAGGTCTGCCTGTTCGCATCGGACTGAAAAAGGAACAGTTTTCCGGCGTACCAGGTTCCATAACGAATGCTGCCTGGGACTGCTCGCTGTTCCCGGGCAAGTGTGATTGGATCGCAGCCCTGCACGGCGGGTGCATAGATCGCTGGGTTTGCCTGGAAAACATCGCGAAGTTCGCCGGAAGCAAACTGATACCGGACTCCTTCGTGTTCAACGGCGAATCCCGGCACCCCTGGTTTGAGCACTCTGCGCTGCTGAAGGGTGACCGGGCAGAAACCATCGAGGCCGATGAGGCTGGTATTGAGTGAATTTGTGGCGGAGTCCGCCGGGCGGCGTGGATTCGCGGGCGGGGGTGGTGCCTGAACAGGAGCCCGCCGATTGTCCTCGCGGCGAGTCCCGGAGAGTGCTTTGCTCTGCTCCGGCTTTGCTGGAGGTGCCGAAACCGGTGTGGCAATGCTCTCGAGCAGTGCGAGGTATTCGTCGGTGGTGCAGGCACGCTGGCGGACAACTCGCTGGAACCCCGGCTTAAAGATCACGTCGGCCGGATAACCTTTCACTCCGAGTTCGCTGATGAGTGCAAAGTTCTCCTGGCCGTTCAGCTTGACAGCGACGATTCCGCGTGTGAGTGCGGTCTGGATTCGGGGGACGGTGAAGACTTCGCGTTCCATACGCAGACACGGAGCGCATTGCGGCCCGTAGACGTGCACGAGCAGAGTGACGTTTTGCCGGGTGGCCAGTTCCCGGGCCGCATGGAAATCGGTGAACCAGCCTGCGTCCTGAGCGGTAGCGGTAGCGGTGGCAGTGGCTGTGACGGGGAGCAGCAGCAGTGCAGAGAGGAGCGGAAGTACGGGATGGAGCGATTGCATGGAAAGTCTCCATGGCGGAAAACTGGTCTGACTGGGGGACTCCCAACGAGGATACCGGTTTGCCCGAGTTGGCTCGCGGAGATCTGCCGATAAATTCAAGGTGTACGAAAAGTCCGCTGTGCTGGCCGTTACAGAGGTCGGGACTGCCAAAAGTTTCGTGACCTCCCTGCATTGCGCAGATTGCGATGCTCAGGTGTGCGGATTCGGCCGTGTGTGCGGATTCGGCTGTCTGGCAACATGACGAAGGCGTGACGATGCGTGTCGACGGGAGGGCTGCGGGATTCATTCTGCGGTTTGGTACGCCATTCACAAAGTTTGGCGCGGTCTTTGCGTCTCTGATTCCACAGCGGTTTGTGAGGATGTTCGTTGGACACCTTTGACACTCCCCTCTCCTGGGGGTGCTGGATGGGAACGAAACTATGAGAAGCGGCTTGAGTCGGTGTTTGTGGAAGAGTTCGGCGGTAGCGGTGCTGTTTGTGGTGGCGCTGATTGCCTTTCGGGAGCAGTTGGGGCTGGTTCGGGCGATGGCAGGGCCGGAGCAGGATGCGGTGAAGCCGTCGGTGCCTGAACCACCGGATCGTGGCAATGCAGACAAGCAGGACGAGCCGCGGAAGGGACTGTCGAAATTCATGCGACAGAAGCTGGAAGCTTCCAGTACCGTGCTGGAGGGACTGTGCACTGAAGATCTGGAGATGGTCTCGAAGGGTTCAAAGGTGCTGCTGCAGATGAGCCATGAGGAGCGTTGGCGTGTGAGTACTGACATGCTGTATCGTCGGTACAGCAATGAGTTTTCGTCGGCAGTTGAGGAGTTACTGAAGGAGTCTGAGGACCAGGACATGGATGGCACGTCGCTGGCGTGGGTGAACGTCACGATGAAGTGTTTGAAGTGTCACGAGTGGGTGCGGAATACGGTGATTGCAGCGGAGGGGCGTTGAGCGGTTGAGCCGGATTCTTTGAGTTTCAGTTGTAAAAGGAGAGGCGAAGATGTCTGCATCGCGTTTTTCTGCAGCCAGTTATGCATGGAGTGCTGCAGCGTTGCTGATGATGGTTGCAGCGTTCATCACAGCAGCATCAGGAGTACAGAAGTCCACTCCACAACGTGTGCCACTGCCGGCGCGGGATGAGATTGCAGCGCCGCCGGACAAGCGTTCGATGGAGCGATTGATGCAGCAGAAACTCACAGCAGCGAAATCACTGCTGGAGGGGATCAGTCGGCAGGATCACGGCATGGTGCAGGAATCAACCGCGCGGATGATTGAGTTAAGCCGGCTGGAGGCCTGGGAACGGATGGCCAGTCCGCGGTTCGTGCAGGATACGGCAGACTTTGTTGCGGCTGCAGAGTTTTTAAGTCGCGTGGCGGAGTCACGGGATTCAGACAGCGAGGAACTGGGATTTCTAAGGCTGACGATGACCTGCACGAACTGTCATCGCCATGTGCGGGCGGCGGCAGTAGCGGCGAAGGAAAATGGAAAAAGCTCAAGGATACTTGCAGGAGTTGATGGATGGTAATTGCTGTTGAGTGTGATGGGAGTGGCTGGGTGGAGGCTGATTTGCAGCGAGCGTTGCTGGTACTGCCTGCTGCCGATCTTTGCGTGCGTCTGTCCGGCGGCCAGCTGCAGATTTGCGGCACGGCTGATACATGGCATGAAAAACAGCGGGCACAGGAGCTGATTCGGCGCCTGTGCCCGAAGATTCGGATTCGTAATGCCGTGCAGGTGGCCACTGGTAAGTGACGTTCGGTGCTGCTCAGTCCTGAGTCAGCCGTGATCGGGCCGCTTCCGTGATTGCACGTACAGCGGGGTGTGAAACTTTGCGTTCGACGCTGATGGCATAAAACTGAATCGCAGCCTCCGCGAGGTTACCGACTGGAAACAGTTTGTAGTGGGCTTCCAGATCTTCGAGGACAGTCGAAGCCACGGGAGCCAGTCCGATGCCTTCTGCGGCAAAGAGTTTCAGCAGCGCGGAATCTTCGATTTCAGCAATGATATTCGGACTGAAATTCTGACGATCGAACCACTCTTCCACGGATCTGCGAAGGACGGTGTTCTGAGTTGGCAGCAGGAGTGGCTGGCCATCAAGCGAATCAGGATAGTTGTCACGAAGTCGTTCGGCGATTGGCGCTGTGGCCACCCAGGTGATGCCTGATTCGCCGAGGGCATGATTGTAGGCCTTGACGCTGACCTGAGAGCCGGCAGGGCTGTCAGAGAGGACGAGGTCGGCCTTGTGGACAGCAAGATCCGCCAGAAGTTCAGAGAGTTTTCCTTCATTGCAGATCAGCTGGACTTTTTCGGGCATCCGGAAGACGGGCTCAAGCAGGCGGAAGGCCACCTGCTTGGGCAGGAAGTCGGGGATGCCGACCGTGAAGGTCAGGGTGCCGTCGGTCTGGGCGCCTTTCAGACGTTCCATGAGTTCCTGGCCGGCGGAGAAGATTTCTTCGGCATACTCGAAGACGATTCGCCCGACTTCCGTCAGTCGAAGTTCGCGACCGTGGCGTTCGTAGAGTTTGCTGCCAACGGATTTTTCAAGCTGTCTGAGCTGGCCGCTGATGGTGGGCTGTGAGAGGTGAAGTTTGGACGCGGCACGGCTGATGCTGCCTTCGCGGGCCATGGTCCAGAAGTAGAGCAGGTGGTGGTAGTTCAGCCAATTCATGGGTCGGGCACCGTTGGCATGTGTGTGCGGGGGGGTCAGGAAGGATAGCCGGACAGCTGGATAAAGAAATATTTATTCAGCCTGTGAACTGCGCCCTGGCCGGGGAAAGTCCAGAGGACGTTCGCTCCTGCTTCGGGAATATTCGAGGATTTCCGGTGGAGGAACAGGTTTTACTGATTTGGGCAGGGGTATGACGGAGCTGGAAGCGATGGGGGCAGAGATCCGGCGAAATGGAAATGTGGGGCGTAGGCTGGTTCCTGCGAATCCGGATCAGGGGCTGGATACGGATGAGGCCTCGCGACGGCTGGGATATTTTGGTCGGAATGAGGTGCGTCGGGGGCGTGGTCAGCACTGGTTCCTGAGGCTGCTGGAACAGCTTGCAGGCCCGTTGAATCTGCTGCTGCTGCTGGCTGCAGGGTTGTCGCTGTTTCTGCGGGAATGGCCTGACGCGGTGATCGTGCTGAGTGTACTTGTGGGGAGCACTCTTCTGGGGGCTGTGCAGGAATTTCTGGCAGGGGATGCCGTGCGAAGACTGCAGAGTCGGTTGTCGGTGCGCGTGCAGGTGTTGCGGGGAGGCCGTGAGGAGCGTGTGCCGATGGAGCACGTTGTGCCCGGCGACGTTGTCTGCCTGAGTGCGGGAAGTCTGATCCCGGCAGATGGTCTGGTGATCCAGGCTGACGACTTATTTGTGAGCGAGGCGGCGCTGACGGGCGAGGTCTTTCCTGTGGAAAAGCGGGCCGGCGGGAGTCTGTCGGGGGGACGACCGGGGGATGATCAGTGGGAGTCAGCGGGAGCGGACCAGCGGGTGCTGATGGGGACGAATGTGCGGAGTGGTTATGGTCGGGCAATCATTCTGCGGACCGGGGCAGCGACAGCTCTTGGCGGGCTGGCGGTGTGGAACGGATTGATGAGATTCCGTGGGATTTCGCAAGGAAGCGGATCAGTGTGGTGGTGAGTCGTGGTGAATGTCCGGAAATGCTGACCAAGGGTGCCTTCCGGTCTGTTCTCAGCGTCTGCTCAGACCTGCGGTGCGGATCTGATCTCCGGAAGCTGACGGAGACGGTGGCGGCAGGGCTGGAAGCGCAGTTTGCCGTGTGGAGTCGACAGGGTCTGCGAGTGCTGGCGGTAGCCACCAGAGAAGTCCGGGAGCGGCGCGTGCAGTATGCACGGGACGAGGAGCGGGGGATGTGTTTTGAGGGATTTCTGCTGTTTGAGGATCCGCCGAAGCCTGGCGCGGCTGAAGCGCTGCGGGAGCTGTCAGAACGGGGAGTACAGCTGAAGATGATCACCGGAGATAACCCGCTGATTGCCAGGCACGTAGTGGGTTATCTGGGAGACGGGATTAATGACGCTCCGGCGCTGCATGCGGCGGACGTGAGCATTTCTGTGGAGAACGCGGTGGATGTGGCGCGGGAGGCAGCGGAAATTGTGCTGCTGCAGCCCGATCTGGGAATTCTCCGCGCGGGTATCGACGAGGGCCGGCGGACCTTCGCCAATACTCAGAAATACATCCTCACCACCATCAGCGCCAATTTCGGAAACATGCTGAGCATGGCTGTGGGATCTGCGCTGCTGCCGTTTCTGCCACTGCTTGCTTCTCAGATTCTGCTGAATAATTTTCTGTCCGATATTCCCGGCGTGGCGATCGCGTCTGATGCGGTTGACCCGGCATGGATTCGCAGGCCGCGTCGCTGGAATACCCGGGAAATCGGTCGCTTTATGCTCGTGTTCGGCGCGGTGAGCTCCATCTTTGATCTGCTCACGTTCTGGCTCCTGCTGAAAGTCTTCAAAACCGGAGCAGAAGAGTTTCGCACGGGCTGGTTTGTGGAATCCCTGCTGACAGAGCTGGCAGTGGCGCTGGTGATTCGCACCCGTCTGCCATGTTACAGAAGTCGACCGGGGCTCTGGCTGACACTCTCTACAGTGTTTGTGGCTGCAGTGGCCGTGGTATTGCCGTATCTGCCGATCAGTCATCAATTTGGATTCGTGCCGCTGCCTCCCGGATTGCTGGCTGGACTGCTGCTGCTGACACTGATCTACGTGCTGGTCGTGGAGCTGACAAAAGCATGGTTTTTCAGGGGCGGCTGAGCAATCGCAGGAGTTCGCCGATGCTGTGGTGGGCTTCAAGCGGATGTCGGAGTTTCAGTTCAGGGCGAATACTGTAGCTGTTCCTGCGACCGACGCGGGTGACATCGACGAACCCGGCAGCCACAAGTTCGGCCACAATTTTCTGCACCATGCGTTCGGTAATGCCCACCAGAGCGGCGACTTCGCGGAGTGTAGTGGCCGGATCCCGGCAGAGGCACAGCAGGACATGCATGTGGTTGGTGAGGAACGTCCAGCCAGGGCCGTCGGAACGGGGCTTCGAACTGGCGGACTCCGGAGTCTGATATTCTGAAGACTTTCGGGATTTTTTCATGAGCTGGACCTTGATGGGACGAGAAGTATGCACAACAATACACGAATTTTATTTCATGTAATTTGATTCGCGACAAGGAGATCATTGATGCTGGACGTGCTGCGGGCCAATTTCTGCTCACCACTCACACTGGCCTTTGTGTTTGGAATTTTTGCCCGGGTGATTCGCAGCGAACTGGCTCTGCCACGCGAACTGTATGCCTCACTCTCGTTCTATCTGTTGTTTGCAATCGGTTTAAGGGGCGGGGTGGAACTCAGCCATTGCAGTCCCCGGGATCTTGCCTTTCCTGCTCTGGCAACGCTCCTGATCGGCTGTCTGACTCCTTTGACTTCCTGGCTGGTGCTCCGGCGGATCGGTCGTTTGAGTATATCGGATGCGGCGGGAATTGCTGCCCATTACGGTTCAGTTTCAGCGGTGACGTTTGTGGCTGCACAGCAATTCGCGGCCGCACGAGGACTGGAGGTGGAGGGCTACATGCCGGCCCTGCTGGCGATGCTGGAGATTCCCGGGATTCAGATTGCCATCGGCATTGGCCTGTGGCAGCTGCGGCTTGAGCGGGGGCGGCAGGCAGCGGTCGCTGAAGCGGAGACAGGTGGGGACGTGTCAGGTCTGTCAACAGGGGCGGTGCTGCATGAACTGCTCACCGGTCGCTCACTGCTGCTGCTGGTTGGAGGGCTGCTGATCGGACTTGTTGCGGGTGCTGAGGGCTGCAGACCGGTGCAGCCGCTGTTTGATGGGCTGTTTCGCGGAGCTCTGACGCTGTTTTTGCTGGAAATGGGACTCACTGCCGGGGGCAGGCTGTCAGACCTGCCAAAGGTCGGGTTGTTTCTGGTGGCCTTCGGAATTCTGGTTCCGATTGCACATGGCTGTCTGGGAGTCTGGCTGGGTTCACTGGCTGGTCTTTCGACGGGTGGCTGCATGGTTCTGGGAACGATGGCATCCAGTGCTTCGTACATCGCCGCTCCGCCGGCGGTGCGGATGAGTCTTCCGGAGGCCAATCCGGCTTTTTCGCTCACGGCCGCTCTGGCGATCACCTTCCCTTTCAACCTGTTGTTCGGAATTCCGCTTTACAACTACGTGGCAGCAATGCTGGTGGCGTGAAGTGGGCGCGAGTCGGTGGTTCGGACGCAGATTTCTGCAGTTTCTGAATGTTTTCAGGAGCTAACACGATGGCAGCAAGTTACGGGAATGCGGGTATGACGACCGAGAGTCGAAGAATGTTTGCCTGTGGATGCGTCGAATCCTGACACGCCGCAACCGGCTCTTGAACTGCTCTACGAAGGCAACCGGCGATTCGTGGCCGGAGAACCACGAGATTCGCGGCGGGGGGCATTTATGACCTGGCGTCCGGGCGGGTGTCGGCGGTGGACACGGGGCTTTCCTGACGACATGGCCTGAGCAGTGTCAGTGTCAGTGTCAGTGTCAGTGGAGCGGGAAGCCGGAGTCGAAGAGGCCGGCGATTGCGGCAGCGGCAGCTGTTGCATCCGGGCCACTGACTTCCAGTTCCAGTTCTGCACCGCAGGGAACACCGAGCAGCATCAGGTCGAAGGCCGACTTGACATCGGCTCGCTTGCCTTCGTGGGAAAGTGAGATCGAGGACGAGTAGGCGACGGCGGTGCGGACAAGCAGAGAGATGGGTGCCAGATGCAGCCCATTCTCTGGTGTGACTCGAACTTTCCGCTGGATGCTGACCTGTTCAGACATGTGATTCTCCGGCTGCCCGGCAGAGCCCCGTGACTGATTGCTGCAGCGACGGGGCTTTCGGGTGCTGGTGCAGTGTTCAGGCGTCGCGTTCGCCTTCATCGCGTTCGACGAGCAGGTCCCAGATATCCGTGCAGGTGGTTGACTGCTTCAGAAAGTTACAGAAATCGGGGCTGCGAAGGTGCTGAGAAATGTTCTGCAGGCCGCGCAGATGATCCCCGGGACGGTCCGGGGGAGAGACAACGAGGAAAAAGATGAACACGTCTTCCCCGTCGAGGCTGGCAAAGTCGACACCGGAACGGGAGATCCCGACGGTTGCTGAGAGTTTTTCGACGGAGGGGTGTTTGGTATGCGGCACGGCCACTCCGTTGCCAATCCCGGTCGAGCCCAGCTCTTCTCGCTTCAGAACGGCAGCCACGACGGA
>CAZLOQ010000129.1:15715-17462 GCA_964561125.1 uncultured Chitinophaga sp.
CATCCCGCAGGCTGGCCGCCATTTCGCGGATCACGTCTTCCTTGCGAGTGGACTTGAGTGCGGGGATGATGGATTCCTTAATGATGAACTCAGTCAGCTTCATTTCAGTCGGCTCGATTCTGCAGAGGGAAAACGGAACAGATCGCACAGAGCTGCGGTCAGCAGGAGGTTGCATTGCTCTGTCACAGACTGTCCGGGGAGAGGTGGCTGGAAGACAGGGATTGCGTTCCGGATGAACGGGTTTGATCGGCAGTTTTGTGCTGGCGGAAGCTTTGGTCGCACATCAGCTTTCGGATGAATGTTTTTCTTCGGCAATACGGGTGGCATCGGATACCGGTGTATCGTGGCGCCTGTCACGCTTCTTCTCTTTGTAACGGTGCACCTGATGTTCCATTTTGTGGAGGGCCTTGTCGAAGGTGGTGCGTGAATCTTCACCCTCAACATGAGCCACGATCGTGTGATAGCCCTCGATTTCCACGACAAGTTCAACGTCAACCCGGGGGCCTTCAAATTCGAGTGTGACGTCGATTTCGCTGACCGCGTCGAGGTAGCGGACCAGTTTTTCAGCTTTCTGGCTGATGTAATCCCTGAGATCCTGTTGAATGCTGCCGTGGCGGCACGTGATGGACACCTGCATGACAAATTCCTGATGGACGTTTTGGGCTCAGAGGCCGGAATCATGAATATTCCCGGAAGTTTAGCCGGGCGGACGTTTCAGGGAAAGTGATAGTCTGGACGTGATTCCGGAGTCGGAATTCCGGAGTCTGAAACAGGCATCAGTTCCGGCGGCGCTGGAAGAGCGGCGAACGGGCGATGCCGATGCGATTTATCCAGAACGCCAGCATTACCCAGAGCGTGAGGAGTCCGTAGCGAAGACTACGACGGAAATTGATGCTGCTGGCTGCGTCGAAATACCGCACTGGAACAGGGATATCCCCAAGCCTGAAGCCAAGGAAGACGGCCTGAGCCAGAAACTGGGTATCAAAGACGAAATCGTCGGAATTGAGCTCCCAGGGGATGGTTTCCAGCACTTCCCGGCGGTAGGCGCGGAAGCCACTGTGAAAGTCGCCGAGGTTTTGGCCAAGCACGACGTTTTCGAAGATCGTCAGGCAGCGATTGGCGATGTACTTCCACGCCGGCATGCCTCCCTGAAGTGCCTCTGCACGGGTGCGAATGCGGGAGCCGAGGACAACATCCACATTACCGATGCGGATCAGCTCGGCAGCCACCGGAATCACGCGACTGTCATACTGGTAGTCGGGATGGATCATCACCACAATGTCTGCTCCGCGGCGGAGTGCTTCTGTGTAGCAGGTTTTCTGATTGCCCCCGTAACCCGTATTGCGTTCGTGACGGATCACCGTGAGCCCAAGTCTTTCCGCGACCATGACAGTGTCATCCCGACTGCAGTCGTCCACGAGGATGATCTCATCGACCGCACCCGGCGGAATATCGCGCAGCGTGGCTTCCAGCGTGGAGGATGCGTTGTAGGCCGGCATCACGGCGATCACCTTAGGCTTGTCCGGCACAGCGGACGGCCGTGGGATCAGAGGAGAAGCAGCGGGAGGCATGGGATGATTTTCGGTGAGAAGGGGAAGTGGGAAGTGGGAAGTGCAGCTCGAGCCGCGACCGTAAGGGAGCCGGACGCCCTCATCAGCCGAAGGGCTCAAGCCCGATGCCACCTGCTGTCAGCGGAACGGCACGAGCCGTCCGGTGATGGATGCTGAAATCTCCTGTCGTGACCGGA
>CAZLOQ010000130.1:0-11360 GCA_964561125.1 uncultured Chitinophaga sp.
CTGCCGCACACCCGCGTCACACCGAACACGCAGCGTTCGGCTGAGAACTGCCCCTACAGGGCGTAAGCTGTCGGGGGCGGCATGACCTGGCATTTCATGCCAGGCTGATAGAACTGGCCTTACAGGCCGCAAACACACATTCGTCAAAAGGTGCCATGAAAACGGAGCTGCTGACCCAACATGGCGCTGTCCAGCTAATCGATGTTTCAGATCCCCCAAAACGCCCCCGGGTGAGACCGGGTTGTGAACTCTGAGAGGGGTGTTCAGCAGAGACACCGAGAGTTGGAGCGGCGATTTTGGGGGTGTCGGTGGAGAACCGGCGGGTTGCGATCGGACCCCGGAAATTGGTTCTGCGAACAGAGAGTCGCTGTGGGGGACTCGATCGGTTGAAAACAGGCGAAAACACTGGGAAAAACAAAAAACGCCGAGAGGGATGACTTCAGGCGTGGTAACACGTCGTCAGGGAGGCGGGACTTCATTTGATGGGCGTGTTCATCATTGCCGTGAGCGTTTGCGAACTGAGGAAAAGACGGTAGGGTTGGCCCGGCATTTCGGCGAAATCCCAACGCTGATAGAAGGCTTTCGCGCGATCGTCAATGCAGTCAAGAATCACAGCGACGAATGCAAACGTTTGCCCTGCCTCATAGCAATCACGCAGAGCCTGTGCCAGCAGCAGATAGCCTGACTTCTCACCATGACGTGTAGAATCCAGCGACCGCTCTTTGCTGATCGAGCAGTACTTTCGTGGCGGAAAGTCTCTTGTCCTGATGCTGCATTGCCCTGGTACGCAACCAATGGTTTACCTCAGGTTGGCCACAATCAAACAGGTGTCGCTGATGTTTTCGCTGCAGCAGTTCGAGCGAAAACCCCGGAGGCAAGGCGACCTCAGTCACTTCGTGCCTTGCATGGTGGCCCCCAGCCGCTTTTGGGCTGGGGTAAGTTTCGGTGGGGCCTGCAGAGCCATCCAGAAAGCCAGTTGTTCGTCCGGACTGAGGAGCACCGTCTGCTCGCGGGCACTGGCGACCTCCCGACGCGCCTGAGCAACAGTGACCGTTCGGACATAGTCACTGACGCTGATCCGGCGCAGCTGTGCGGCTTCGGTCAATGCCTGCTTACTGTCAGCATCCAGCCGAACCATGAGGGAACTGGGCTTGTCGCTGGCGGCTTCTGTTGTTCGTCTGACCATTGCCGTTTCTCCTTGTCCTCAGTGTATTGCACTTCGCAGTACAGTCAAGATATTTGCTGGGGTGTCAGGATTTCGGCAGTTGCAGCCTGCGGTGACGGAACTGCCGCCTGAGATTTTGGGCTCCCCGAACGAGACCCTCTTCGTGACAACTCGCGCTGTTCCACACTTGTGTTCACGACGGTAACTCTTTGCGGGTAAATCACTCAGGTCTTTCCGAAGAACCGCACTTCTGTTCGAACACGGCAGCGACCCGCTGCGAAATTGGCAAGTCTCAGTGAACAAACGAGTGCACAAAGCTGTTCACCAGCTGGTCGTTTTTCCGCGGGCGGTCGTGAGTGGCTGGGAGGTTAACAGCCCTCCGCACCTCTGGGTAGCCGCGAAAAGTCCACTGGACTGTGCCCCGGTTCACTCGTGGGATGCAGGAGCACGGTGCTCCGGGCCGCTCAAAACCCTGCAGTCGCCGGTGCCAATTCCGTCACTGCCAGCGGTATCCGCGGCAGTGAAATTCGCTGACCGCCGGGTTTTGTGCAGGGCTGACAGTTCAGTTGCACCAGCGATGTCGGTTGCACGGAACGGGCAGTCGTCGGTAACAGTCGATCGCAGAGCCGGATGCTACAAATCCTTCGGTCCGATTCGGCAGGCGGGGGAGACCGAACTCAATCGGTTCCTGCTGCCCCTGTCGGTGGGGGATGGACTGGCGCAGATCGGTTATACCCCCGGCAGGTATTCTTTTGCATTGCCGAACTCGTCCAGATGCACACCCATGTGGTCCATGATGTTGAGCAGGAGCGACGACATTTTGCGTTCTTTGGCGGTTTCGTAGTCGAGCGAGCGACCGGTCTGGAGTTTTCCGGAGAGGCTGCCTGCCATGAGGAGAGGGATTCGCGGAGCACTGTGGGCTGTCCATTGCTCGTTAGCCAGCACGATGCAGCAGTTATCGAGCAGGGTGGAGTCGCCTTCCTGGAGTGAATCCAGTCGTGCGAGCAGCCGGGAGTATTGCTCGACCCAGAAACGAGTGATCTTCGCGTATTCCTGACCCTGCCAGTTATGGGAGTAGTTGTGGTGGTCGACATTCAGTCCAAGGAACGGGTAGACCTGGCCGGAGAGGTTATTTGTCAGCAGCAGAGTGGCAATACGGGTGCGGTCGGCCTGGAAGGCGAGTGCAATGACGTCACACATGAGCCGGGCGTGCTCGTCCAGCTGATTGGGCAGTCCGTCCGGGGGGCGCTGCATGCTCAGGCGGGAATTATCCACGGATTCATCTGCCGCGCGCTGCTGCATGCGTTCCAGACGCACCTCCACTTCACGAACAGCCGAAGCGTACTCGTCAATACGGCCGCGGTCGGCCGCGGAGACCTGACGGGCAACGTCCCGCAGCTGCTGGTGCACCTGGTCGAGGACACTGGCGTGAGTCCTGCTGCCCTGGCTTTGGAAGAGGCTGGGGAGGGAAAGGGCGGGATGGAGTTCTGCGGGGACCGGCGAAACCGGGGAACTCCAGGAGACGTGAGAGGAGTACATCATGGAGTAGCTGGATTCATGGAAGCCGCTGACCGGGCGTTCACAGGCGAGCACAAGGCTGGGCAATGCAGTACTGTCACCGATTCGCTGGGCGAGGAGCTGGTCCATGCTGACTGCGGCCTGAATATCGCGGCCTCCGCGGGGACGAACGCCGGTGAGGATTCCCGCTGCGCCTTTGGCGTGGCCCCCGACCACGTCATCCGGGTGATGCAGCCCGTGAATCAGGTTCAGCTTGTGCTTGAGCGGTTCGAGCGAGGCGAAGGCGGGGCCCAGTTGCAGGCTGCTGCCGCTGCCCTGGCTGTGCCACTCCGGCGGATGAATGCCATCGCCGAAAAAGAGGAACGCGAACCGCTGGGGGGCCGCGGCATCCATTTTTTCACCGGCACCCCGGACCGATTCAAGCCATGGGAGTGCCACGCTGACGCTGGCTCCCTGAAGTACAACACGGCGTGCAACACGGGCAGCATGGGAAACGGAAGACTGAGTCATAGCCGGGGATACTCCGCGGGGTTCAGTAAATGTTGAAGCCGTTGGGGGCGAAAGTGTATGGCCGACCGTGAGTCTTCAGAGGGGGCTGGAGGCTGTCAAGGTCAGGCGTGGAAATCGGCGGTGATTGGGGGCGAAAATCGAGCTTTCAGGGCCCGGCGGTGGAGAATTCGCGGTTTCGGATACTGCGAAACTGCGGGCTGCGGACAACCTGATCGACCAGCACAGAGAATTTGCCGTCTCCCGCTTCAAGGGCGGCCTGCATCTGTTCCAGCAGTGACTGGTCGGAAAGCTGCACCGAACGCCCCAGCGCATACCCGAGAAATCGACGGCAGAAGGTCTGCAGAAATTCGCTGCGGCGGTGCTTGAGTACATAGTCGGCCAGGCCGGGAATGCCATCAATCGTGTCCCCGTCTGCGAGTGTCACGCGTGTCTCAATCGGGCGTCCGGCGGCGTCTTTAGTCCGCGCTCGACCGATGGCGTCAAAGCCTTCCATGGTGAGTCCCAGGTGATCAAAATGGCGATGACACATGGCACATTGAGCATCAGCCACGTGGGCCGCCAGAAGCTCGCGCTGGCTGCGATCTGCCTGCTGCTCATTCTTTGGCAGCTCAGGCACATCAGCAGGTGGAGGCGGGAAGTGTCGGCCCAGCAGATGATGCACAGTCCAGAAGCCGCGTTTGACCGGACTGGATCGCTCACCTGCCGAATTCTTCGCCAGCACAACGCTCATCCCGAACAGCCCGCTCCGCCCCGCTGCCCGCAGCCCGCTCACCGGGAGCCATTCGCGGGAGACGGCAGCGAGTTCCGTGGGGCCGGCGCCGCCAGCGGACAGAACGCGGCGGCGGATCTCCACGGCTTCCCGGTATCGCTGCTCCAGCACTCCACCGTAATGGGAGGCAAGGCGTGCATTCAGGAGTGATATGTCACCGCTGAGCAGATCGGTCACCGGGCGATCCTGCTGAATCAGCCACGTGGCTGTGCGCACAGGTTCCTCAGCCATCGCTGCCCGCAGTTCGTCGTCGTAGCCGGGAAAAGCCGCAGCGTTGATCGGGTCCTTCTGAGGGAAGTCGCGATACCGCAGCCACTGGCCGAAAAATTCCGCAGCCAGCGCTGAGACATGGGGGTCCTCAAGCATTCGTCGGGCCTCTGCAGCGACGCCATCCGCCGTCGCCAGCCGCCCTTCGTCGGCAGCACGGCGAAGTGCAGTATCGGGCAGGGATGACCAGAGGAAATAGCTCAGCCGGCTGGCAATATCGGAGCTGTTCAGGGGAGAGATTCCGGGACCGTCACCGGGGGTCTGCCAGAGGCAACAGAAGTGTGGCGAAAGCAGCACTGATGTGAAGACGCCGCGGAGTGCCTGTTCAACGGTTTGTCCTTCGCTGCGGAAGCGAGTGTAAAGGCGTTTGAGCTCGTTCTGTTCGTCGGCTGTAAGCGGTCGTCGCCAGGCCTTGTCGGCGAGCAGCATCAGGTCGGCAATGGCCCGGGGTTCAGACGCCGCCAGACGTTCCTGCTGCAGCTGCAGGCCCCGCCGAACATCCGCAAAGAACCGGAGCACAATCCGTGCGCGGTCATCGCGACCATCGCCCGTCGCGGGATCGCGCTGCAAACCGAGTTTCTGAAGGTAGAGCGTTTCGAAGCGGCCAAGGATTTCTTCACGAATCAGCGCAGGATCTTCGGCACGCAGAAACTCAAACCGTTTATCATGCAGCACCTCGCGCTCCGAACGCTCAAACCACACGAAGCCGCGGAGGAGCGTTTCAGCGCTGGTGTTGATGAATTCCAGTTCCGTCCAGAGGTCGTCAAGGGTGGCTTTCTGCGAATCACTGAGCACCAGACGCACGAGCGGCTGATCATCGCGGAAGAAACCCTCCACCAGATGAAAACCGGCTTCAAGTCCACGGCCCGGATCCACATACACGAACCGGTCGGGAAACACTTCACAGAATTTTTCGGCAAACGGACGCAGCTGCTCGACGCAGGGACTATCGGGGTCGGCGAGCACTTCGGCGTCAGCACCGGATGCGGCAGCGAGGGCGTCTGTCGGTGTCGCCGCCATGCCCAGCTGAGCGATCACGGCCGCATCCGCGCCGCCAAGCTCCAGAGGCAGCAGCAGTCGCCGCCCCTGCAACTGCCGCCGCTGGGCTGCTGTGAGGACAACCTGCAGTTCTGCGGGTGCAGTGACCACCAGCGAATCGGCGTCGATGGCAGCAGAGGTTGGCTCTGTCCCGAATGTCCCCGTCCCGAACTGCAGTCGGACAGGCTGGGCTGCCGGGACCTGTTCAAGCACTTCCCGGAGTGTCACAACCTGATGTTCTGCGGTTTCCTGTTCGTTACGCGGAAGTCGATCAGCACGACTGATGATCGGACGCTTCAGCAGAACTGAGCCGGCGGTCGTGCCGAACTGTGGCGTTATCCGCAGGATGACCACGAGCGGCTCATCGGGACTTTTAGCCGGTGGTGCCGTGATGGACTGCGATTGCATCAGCGAAGACCGCTGCAGACGAGCAGGGCTGTACAACATCCGTGCGGCAGCAGTGCGGGCACGGAAATCCAGATGCCCGATCGGCCAGTTGCCGGCATTGGCCTTGATGAGTTCACCTTCCGGAGCATGCAGCAGACGACGGTAGTGACTGATCAGGCGAACCAGATTGAGGACCTCAGCTGACGGTGCTGACAATGGCGCCACGCCGGCAGCGGAATCGGTTGCAAAGGCAGCAGCCGGCACAGGCGAAGGCGGGGGAAGCTGCAGCCAGGCATCGCGAAGTTCCGGTGGGCAGCCATGCAGTTGCGGCATGGAGTTGAGAAAGTCTTTGAGGATTGTGAAGTAACGCGGGCTGAGGCGGTGTGTGGCCGCAAAATCCGCGGCCGTCACATCCAGAGCCGCCGGGGGACGGAAGCGATAGTACCATGCAGCCGTGATCATGTCGGCAAGGTTGATGTCGTGCCCGCGGTAAAATTCCATCACCGCGTTTTCTGTCAGCTTACGGCGTTCGTTGCTGCTTGTGACAGCAAATGGCGCAAACCGCAGTCCCGTGGTGTGCAGAACAAGATGATCTGCGGTGAGCTGTGCGGCGGCCAGATACTTGCGAACCAGCCCCGGTCCGATGCTCAGGGCCTCACCCGTGTTGTCAAAGCCTTCACCGGCAGCCGGATCGGCCGGGAAGTCGCGGGTCGGGCGAATGTCGACGCCCGTGAGATCGCGGATGGAGCGGTCGTATTCGGAGTGGGACAGGCGTCGGGCAGGTACCAGCCCGGGATCACCCGCTCGCCTCCGCGCTTCGGTATCCAGAATACTGCGAATGGCCACGGCGAGTGCCGCGGATTCGGCCGGGGGAGGCTGCAGGGCGTCGGCAGGAGGCATTTCGCCGCTGTTGACAAATTCAACAACCGCCGACCAGCGACGAAAATTGTCGATCACGTCCCGGGGGGAAGTGAATTTGGTGAAGTCGAGGTCCCCGCGGGCCTCCGTGTCATTGTGGCAATCGAGACAATACCGTTTGATATACGGCTGAACAGTCTGTGTGAAGTCATCCCCGCGAACAGGCCGGCCCGAAAAGGCAATCCATACGGCAGAAATCAGCAGGAGAATGCGGCACACCACACGACAGCCGGCGAAATTGCAGAGTGCACGCGGGAACATGGACGGATCGCTTTCGGAAGGGCGGCAGGAGCCTGCGCGGGGGTGTGGGCCGCTGGAGGTGGGCACGCGGAGAGCGCCCTGACTATATAATAAGGTACGTGCGAAGTCACGATTCCTTATGCGGGAAACGTGAGCAGATTCAGGATTTCAAGGTACTGTACGAGCCGCAGCGCAGCATCAGCCGTCGAGTGGGGCGCGCGATGTGCCCGGGCGGCCAGTTCAATCATGCGACGCGGCTCGATCCTCTGGTCAGCCTGCAGCAGCTGCAGGGCCTCCTGTCGCACCTCTGCGGACGCCCCGATATCCTGCAGCCAGCTGTCCAGATTGGCCCCAAGTTGCGCCGCCGCCGGATGTCTGCTCACCCGCCGAAACCACCATGCCGCATTCCCCGGGTCCGGCTCCCGCCGATGCATAATCCCATGCAGAAAGTCCGCAGTCTGCAGACGGCCGCGGCCTTCCATGGTCTGCACTATGGCATGCGCCTGAGCGTCGAAGTCGTGGAGCAGCAGCAGCCCGGCCTCAATGCAGGAACATTCGTCGGCCGACCGGCCGAGCTCCGGGAGTATGCGTTTGATCGCTCGCCGCAGCGCGGTGCAGTCAAGACGGGGCGGGGCGGCAACCGGGCCGGGAATCCGACTGCAGTCCGCTCCCCGCTGAAAAATCTCCAGCAGCGTCGGCTGCTGCAACACTGCATCAGCCACATTTAAGGTCCCCGCCGCAGTCAGGGCAGCTCGGGGCAGAAGGACCGGATCAGCAGTTGTCAGCCGCTGCAGAAACGGAAGCAAAACCTGACTGTACTGCCGCAGCAAAGAACCCGGTACAGGCGACTGAGCTGCCAGAACAAGGCCACGGCCGGACGCAACTGCGTTTGAAAGCGAGTGTTCAGCAGAGGGGCTGCGAACGCCGACAAGCTGCCGGACCTGCTCCACATCGTCAGATACGAAGTACAGAATCCAGTCGGCATTACCAGCTGCGTGAATAACGGCCGGGCACGCCGCCGGAAAGTGACGCAGCACAGCCTCAGGACTGCACGGAGCCGGCTGACCGGGAATAGTCAGCAGAGACTTTGCGGCGGGTGAACAGAGAATCTGAGTGTTGCGGGGGAGCAGTGTGAGCATGGAAGTAAGCATCTCTGAAAATCTCAGGTGTGGACGGTCAGCGAGCCGCCTGCGGATGGACGGCCCCAAAAAGGGCGAAAGGAACACGCAAATCCGCTTTCCCCGCACGCAACCGCCTTTTGCACGCACGGAAATACCACCAGCAATGTCCGAGATTCCGGTTTCTACCGAATCTGCCGGCTCAAGTTGCCTGGAAAAATGCGTGTTTTGCGGGATTCTGCTGGAGTAGTCAGGAAACAGGAATCATGCTGTCAGTTTACACACGCGTTCGCTTCTGTCAGCACCCTTTGTGCTTCCGGGCTCGGCCCGCGGCCAGGATAGACCCATGCTTACCTTCGAAAATACAGCGTTGTTCTGTGTTCTGTTGTTCACTCTGGTCACTGCTGTTACCGACGTCCGCGAGCGGCGAATTCCCAACGCACTCACCTTCCCGTTCTTTTTCTGCGGCATTGTCTATCAGATCTGGGCCTGCGCTGCCATGGGTGCATCCGTCTGGCAACCGGTGCTGGGGCTGGCGGTCACCATGGGTATCCTTGGAACGATGTGGGTGGCAGGCGGCACGGGTGCCGGCGACGTGAAACTCATGATGGGACTGGGTGTCTGGCTGGGTTTCGACCGCGTGCTGCTGGTGATGCTGCTCAGCCTTATCACCTCGCTGTTTCTGCTGGGGTGTGTCAAACTTCTGCGAAAGCTGGGTGTCAACACGCGTATCGATCTCACCAAAGTGAAAAAGGGTGAAGAACCAAGGCGGGTCATCGTGAAAAATGGCGTGCGCTACAAACGCGGAATCCCTTACGCACTGGGTGTTTGCCTTGCTTCATGGTGCGTGATCGGTCTGACCCTGGTCAAACAATGGAAATAGCCTTCCGCAGGGGCTCCCCGCCAGGTCAGTCTGCGGCACCCGCTGCATCTGCAGCAGCGGCACAGAATGCGGCAAATTCGCGTACGACCGCCATTTGCTGATCGACGGATTCCAGGGGAATTTCAGAATCATGAATGCTGGTCATGCGTCGATCCAGCTGCTGCCAGTCGCGGCTGCCGGGTTCGGGCAGTGTCAGGTCGCGAGCGTTCCCGCGCACCATTCTCAGGCAATCCGCCAACTCCCTCAGAAACACATAGGCGTTTTCCACAGCCTGGGCCTGCTGAACATCAATCAGCTGAGTGCGAACGGCTGCCCGCAGTACTGCCAGTGTGCTGGTTTGCTGCAGCAGCGGCAGTTTGTGGCCATGCAGCAACTGCAGGGACTGCACGGCGTATTCGCAGTCGACCAGTCCGCCGTCACTAAGTTTGACGTGCGTCGTCCCGGCGCGAACCAGTTGTCGGATCTGTCTTTCGCGCATTGCCTGCATGGCGGCGAAATCAAACCGACGCGGGGCGTAAATGGCTTCACGGGCAGCAGCGCAGACTTCGTGCCCGAAACCGGGGTCCCCGCACACGGCGCGCAGCCGGACGAGCGCCTGCCGTTCATAGGGCCATGCCGCTCCGCCCGCCCGATAGTATTCCACAAAGTCACAGAACCGAACGGCCGCAGGTCCTGCCTGACCGTAGGGACGCATTCGCAGATCGACATGAAAAATCCCGTCCTGAGGCGCGCGAATGCCTCCTGCCACAGCACGCACTACCCGCTCAAAGAACTCAGCGTTGCTTAAGGGATGCGGCCCGGAAGTGGAGCCTTCAGCTTCATACACGAGGAGCAGTTCAATGTCGGAAGCAAAGCCCAGTTCAATGCCTCCGAATTTCCCGAGGCCCCCGGCCATCCAGCGACACTCCCGTCCCGTCAGCGTCAGCGGATCCCCATGCAGGCGACGCAGTTCATTCAGAGCGAGGCTGCAGGCTGCGTCGACGATGAGTTCGGCGAGTTCCGTGAGTTCCTCTGAGAAGGCGCCGAAGGGGCGGCAATAGCCCAGCACATGCCGCATGTCGATGCGGAACAGGTGCCGATCCTTGAAGTCATTCAGCAGATTCCATGCAGTGCTGCCGGAGGACGTGTCCTCGGTCACTGCGAGAGCTGTATGGAGTTCTTCGCGCAGCTGTTCCGCATGCAGTCGCTCCGCCAGACGCTCTGCCTGAGCGAGCAGCGGAAACAGTTCGTCATGCCGCGATCGCAGAAACGTTTCCCAGAGGTACTGGCTGATGCCCAGCACTCGCGCAATCGCATGCAGCACGCGAGGCCGCTGCAGGGAACGCATGTTATCGGCCCAGGCCGAGGCCGGCTGCAGACGCGCAACCAGTTCCCGGAACCTCAGCAGCGCGTGGTGCGGATCCCCGGCCGATGGCAGCCAGTGAGTGAATTGTTTGATGAGCGTGGCGGCCAGTCGCAACTCCTGACGGCGTTCTTCACTGGCAATCGGCAACCCGTTCCGCTCACGCACATACAGCACGTCCCGCACGCGTGTGCCGTCAGAACGAATCACGGCACGGAGCACGCGGAAGCGACTGAGCGACAAAGCGCTGGTGAGCTCGTACAGAAAGCCCGGGGAATCCGTTCCCTGGATGAGCATCTCTGTGAGTACGGAATCCGGGAGCGGCTGCAGGTCCACGGAAAGTTCTTCATCGTCCCAGTGGCATTCGCCCGTCTCGCCGCCGAAGACGACGGAGCAGAATCGGGTGAGCAGTTCAGCGCGGACTTCCTCGATTCGGCCCAGTCGGGACAACGCCCCGAGGCGGACAATTTCAGATTCAAGCCTCGCTGCAAACTGCTCGATCTCCGCGTGATCAGCAAACCGACCGGTCGACGGTGCGACGCAGAAACAGGCCACAAAGCGTCCCGATGGTCGCTGCGGGCCAAGCAGCAGCAATCCCTCACCAGTCGCCGCGTCACCACTGCGAATGTCCAGCCGGTCGATCGACAACAGCCCGCAGATGACTCCCAGCCAGCCGGAGAAATCGAGCCCGGTGAGCAGCAGATCCGCCGTGGCCAGATCCGGACTCACGCGGACAACCGCAACGGCGCAGCCGGACCGCAACTCAACCACTCGCCCCAGATCCTGAGTCTCCGCGGAATACCGCTGCAGCAGATCGTCAAAGCTCGTGACTGTGGCGGTCTCAGGAGCCGGCAGCGGTGCTGGTTCCACAGCAGGCAGCGCCGCAGGCACTCCCGCCAGACACTGGTCAAAAATCGCCCGCACGGCTGAGCGGTGTTCGGAGTATCGCTGAAGCAGCGTCGCCGCATCGGGATAATCAAGGCGGTGTGCCAGCCATTCCAGCTGCTGCGGCTGCTGCGGAAGCTCATGCGTCTGCTGATTGCGATACAGCTGCAGTGAATGCTCAACAGCGCGCAGAAACACGTAGCCGGAACGCAGCTGACGGTACCATGTGGCGGAAATCAGGCCGAATTCGGCGAGTCGCACGAGGGAATCGAGCGTGTTGCTGGAGACGACGCGACGTTCCGTCGAACCATGAATCAGCT
>CAZLOQ010000130.1:11370-17436 GCA_964561125.1 uncultured Chitinophaga sp.
AAACTCAATGTCCCGAATGGAACCGGATCCCAGCTTGACTTCTGAGTACAGCTTCCCGCGCTGCCTCAGACGCTGCTCGATCTTTTCCTTCATCGCCTGCACACTCCGCCGCACTTCAGCGGCCGGGGCTGTGAAGAGCAGCGGACGAATTTCAGCCAGAAAGCGGTGCCCGGCATCGGCAGAGCCCGCAATCACGCGCGCCTTGAGCATCGCCTGCTTCTCCCACAGCTCGGCGTCGTGCAGCAGATACTCACGGTAGGCCTGTGGTGTGCTCACCAGTTCTCCCGCTTCTCCCCAGGGACGCAGCCGCAGGTCAACACGATAAAGAAAACCGGGCGGCTGACTATCCGTGAGTCCGTCCACCGTGAGCCGCGCTGCTCGCGACAGCTGCGGACTGCCACGGTCGGCAATGAGCACCAGATCGACGTCAGAACTGTAGTTGAGTTCTTCACCGCCAAGCTTTCCGAGAGCGATCACGCTGATCTGGTCAGTCCCCACGCCGCATTCAGTGGCAGCCAGCGACCAGCAGCTCTGCACCATCGCGTCCGCCAGCAGTGACAGCTGCAGTGTAATAAATCGCAGATCCATCAAACCGAACGCATCACACATGCCGATCCGCAGCAGCTGTCGACGCTGATAACGCCGCAGCTCCCGCAGCCTCTCCGCCCGCGTTCGCCCCCGCGACATCGACTCCGCTGCCTCCTGGACAAACTGCTCCCGATCCTTCGTCTCGGCTGTCCTCCCGTGCAGACTCAGAGCACTCAGATATTCCGGGTCCGAGAGCAGCGTCTGCGTGAGAAAGGGACTGCCGCAGGCCAGCCGCGCAAGCACTTCCAGCGACCGCGGGGACTGATTGAACAAAGCATAGGGATCAAACTCATGCAGCGCCCGCACCACAAATTCGTCGACAGCCGCAAGCACAGCATCCCGCAATGGCGCTTCACGCAGAACACGCATCAGTGCGGCGTACCAGCGAGGCTCCGCGGAATCAGCAAACGCAGAATGCTCCCGTGACCTCCGCCAGTTTTCCAGCAGCCGCAGAAGCCCGGCGGCTGCGTCCCCTGGAGCCGTAAAGCCCAGTCCCGCAAGCTGACTGGATAACTGACCCGGTGAAAGTGGCTGGACTGAATACTCAGGAAACTCTGACAATGCCAATCCTCTTGATTTCTCTCAGTTCGGCTCGCAGGCATTCCTGCCGGCAAGCTCCTCAGTAATGCGACGGATGCCGGCCGCCACACGGTCAATCCCGTCCGGTGGCTGCAGGAGCAGCGGATGATGCAGTGTGAGCAGACGCTGGCCAAGATCTTCTGCATTCCCCAGATCGCCCGCTGCCCTCCAGCGGGATCTTGCATGAATGGTATGCAGCGCGGAAAAGGCGGGAAACAGCAGAATGCCATCGTCCTGACACCGCGCTGCAATCGCCCCCCGCAACTCCTGCGGCAGGCCCGTACGCAGACGAAAAGCCAGCTTGTAAAAGGCCGGCAGAAAGCCCGCAGGACGCTGACTGGACTCCAGCTGCAGCTCAGCAGGAATCACCGGTTCCAGCAGCGGGTCGCCCTGCAGCTGGTGCTGCAGACGATCCGCCCCCGCCATCCGCAACACCGTGCGGGGCTCCAGCAGCCGCAGCTGCGGCAGCAGAATTGCGGCCTGCATTTCCGAGAGCGGATAGGCCTCGTTGCCCCGCTGCTGCCAAAGCTGTACTCGCTGAGCGATCGCGGGGCTGGAGGTCAGCAGAGCCCCGCCACGTCCCGCGGTGAGCAACTTGCTCCCGCCAAAACTGAAAATGGAAACATCACCAATCGAACCGGCACGACGACCACCGTAGACGCCGCCGATTGCCTGACAGGCGTCCTCAATCACCGGGATACCCCGCTCTGCAGCGAGTTCTGCGATCAGTTCCACACCCCCGCTGAGCCCGTGCAGGTGCGACACAATGATCGCCTTCGTCCGGTCCGTCAGCGCACCCTGAATCCGCGCAGGATCCGGCACCGGTCTGCCAGGCAGAGTGTCGATCAGGACCGGTTTGGCCCCAAGGAGCAGCACATTGATGAAGTTGGCCTTGAAGTCGTAGGCCGAAAGCACCACTTCGTCCGCGGAATCCAGGCCCACGCGACAGCCACGCAGTGCCAGCTCCATCGCCGCTGTACCACTGCTGCAGAGAAAACAGTGTGTCAAATTGTGCAGCCGCTGCAGCGCCTGCTGGAATGCTTCGCAGTGGCGACCGTTGTAACTGGCCCAGCTGCCGTCCTGGAGCAGACGCAGAAATGCCTCGCTGATACTTCCGTCATGCGGCGGCCATGCAGACATGGAATTCGGATTTCCTGCAGCCAAGCGGACGTCTGCTGTGGTTTGGGGAAATTCTGTGGGTTGGGGAAATACGGTGCAGGAACGACGGGGGTGAGGCAAGGGAGTCAGGTGTGACAGTTGCGGGGGGCTCAGGATGTGGAACCGGCGGTTGCCGGAGCAGAGACCCGCACCTGAATTTCGTCGCCGACGACCCGCACTTCGTAACAGGCCGTACGAATCCCGCTGCGGGAATTGTCCAGCCATGTGCCGTCGGTCAGACTGAACCGCCATGCGTGCCAGGGACACATCACCGCATCCTGCTCCACATGACCGTCAGCGAGTGAAGCGCCCATGTGGGGACAGAAATCGTTGATCGCGAGGTACCTTCCCTGAGACAGAAAGACGCCGACCATCGTACCACTCACAGGAAATGATCGCCCCTGTCCCTCCGGGATATCTCCAACACGAGCCACTGTCTGGAAGTCTGCCATTTGCGGGTCTGCCATCAGAAATGAACAAAATGCGGTGCCGGCTACCGAATGTGAACGGCCACGGCCGAATGTGAACGGCCACCGCTGAATCTTACCGATCTGCGGTCGGCTGCCACCGTCAGATCGGCCTTCAGGCGTGTATTTGTCGAATTCGCGGGACTGGTAAGCTCCAGTGTCCGACAGGGTTTTTACCGATCCATCGGCAGTTCCTGGGGTTTCCGGTGGCAAGGTCGCCCGGCGTCAGCTATTCTTTCCGGTGATCACGAGTCACGAGTCCTTCCCCGCACGATCGGCGTCGCCGGTCGTCCCCTTCCCACCCACCAGGTCCCTGGACTGCACACCGAGGTTCCCATGCTGCGTGCTGCCCTTGTCGCCCTTTCCGCTGCATTCATCTTCAGCCTGCCCGCTGCCGTGCACGCTCAGCAGGCCGATGTACCCGCCGCTCAGCAACGAGTGTTTCAGGGCCTGGAATGCTATCCGGCCCGGATACAGCTGTCATCCGTTCGGGATGCCCGTCGATTTCTGGTGACCGGCACCACCCCCGACGGTCAGAAAATTGACCTCACCGCCGAAACCAAAGCTTCCACGGCCGCAGCCTGCTTCACAGTTGACGCAGATGGGTACGTCACCCCAGTATCTCCGGGCGAAGGACTGCTCCTGATCGAAGCCGGAGGCCTGAAGGTGGATGTGCCTGTCGTCGTCACCTCGGTCGACCCCGTGCCCGTCGACTTCATCCGCGATGTCAATCCGCTGCTCAGCAAAGTGGGCTGCAATCAGGGAACCTGTCACGGTTCGGCAAACGGCCGCAATGGCTTCAAATTGTCCCTCCGCGGCTACGACTCCCTCTACGACTACCGCTCCCTCATCGACGACATCTCCGGTCGCCGCTTCAATCGTTCCGTACCCTCACAAAGCCTGATGCTGCTCAAACCCTCCCAGGGTGTCCCGCACGAAGGTGGATTTCTGTTCGACGAAGAGTCCAGAATTTACCATGTGCTGCAGCAGTGGATCGCGGAAGGCTGCGGCTACCAGCCCGACAGTCCCCGCGTCGTCGGGATTGATATTTATCCCCCCACACCGCTCCTGCAGCTGCGACACGACCGCCAGCAGCTCGTCGTGACAGCCCGCTACGCCGACGGCAGCACCCGCGATGTCACCCGCGATGCCGTCTTCGAAACCAGTAACTTTGAAGTGGCCACAGTGTCACGCACCGGACTGATCACCGCTGTCCAGCGCGGCGAAGCTGCAGCACTGGTTCGCTACGAAGGCCACTACGCCGCAGCTCCCGTCTCCATTCTCGGAAACCGCGATGGCTACGAATGGACGCCTCAGCCCGAACACAACTTCATCGACACCCTCGTCAATAACAAACTCCAGCGGATGAAAATTCTTCCGTCCGGTCCCGCCAGCGACGCCGAATTCCTCCGCCGCGTCAGCCTCGATATCGCCGGAGCCCCGCCGACCACCGAAGAAGTCAAAGCGTTCGTCGCTGACCCCACCGAAACTCAGGCCAAACGCGCCGCCAAGATCGAACAACTCCTCAGCGGCGCCGGCTACGTCGAACACTGGACGCTCAAATGGAGCGATCTGCTGCTCAATCGCCGCAAAGCCGTCACCGAACGCGGCGTCTGGGCCTTCCGCAACTGGATCCGTCAGCAAATCGCCTCCAATCGCCCCTACAACCAGTTCGCCGCAGAACTCATTACCGCCTCCGGCAATACCTTTGATAACCCCGCCGCCAACTACTTCCGCGTCGCCCGCGAGCCCAAACTTGTCATGGAAAACATGCCTCAGGTGTTCCTCGGGACCCGCTTCAACTGCAATCAGTGCCATGACCACCCCTTCGAACGCTGGACCCAGCGCCAGTACTACGAACTGGCAGCATGGTTCGCCGATGTCGGACGTCGCCCTCTCCCCGGTGGCGATGAATTCGTCTTCACCATGGGCGCGGCTGCTCCCGTCATCAATCCCGACTCCAACCAGCCGGCAGCCCCCAGCTTCCCCTTCAGCCACTCAGGCGCCATCGATACCGCCGCCAGTCGCCGCACACAGCTCGCCCAATGGCTCACCGCCCCTGAAAACCCTTATTTCGCCAGAAGTATCGTCAACCGCTACTGGAGCTACTTCTTTGGTCGCGGCATCATCGACCCCGTGGATGATATCCGCGCCAGCAATCCGGCGTCCAACCCCGAACTGCTCGATGCCCTCACCAAAGACTTCATAGACAGCCAGCACGACCTCAAACGACTCATTCGCAACATCTGCAACTCCGCCGCCTACCAGCGCAGCCTCGATGCCAGCCAGTGGAACGAAGACGACTCCATCAACTTTTCACATGCACTCCCCAGAAGACTCTCCGCCGAACAACTCTACGACTCAATTATCCAGGCCGCAGGTGCACCAAAGGCACTCCCCGGTGTCCCCGCCGGCTTTCGCGCCGCTGAACTCCCGGACCCCCAGGTCGAAGTCGCCTTCCTCGATATGTTCGGACGCGCACCCCGCGAATCACCCTGCGAATGCGAACGCACCTCCGATGTGTCGCTCGGCCAAACCCTGAACATGGTCAACGGCTCCACCATCGCCGACGCGATCGCTCACCCACAGGGACTCATCGCCCGATCACTCGCCGCCGGTGCCTCCACACAGACACTCGTCGACACCATCTACCTTTCCGTCCTCTGCCGTAACCCCACCCCCGAAGAAGCCAGCCAGGCCCAAACCTACTTCGCCTCAGCCCCCTCACCCAAAGAAGCCGCCGAAGATCTCATGTGGGCTCTGATCAACAGCCCGGCGTTCCTGTTTAACCGCTGAATTCCCGGACATGCGCCGCATGCTCGGTCCGGCTTTGGTAAGCCGCAGAACGGGTAATTGTGGAAGCCTCGCGCAATGGCCCTTCGCCGGTCGCAACGCACGGTCCATTCGGTTCGGGTGAACGCAGCCTGAATTGGCGAGGATCGGGTGGGCAGGTTGGAGGGAAGGAGACGGCCTGGAGAGGCCGTCCTCCGGCACGGTGCGGGGAACGGGTGGTCGGCCTGTTGCCGTAACCGTTCGCAGCAGACCTTATAGCAGACCTCACAACAGGACGACAGCAGACCAGAGCGCGAACCCCGAACTCCCGGACGGGCTTGCCCCGTCTGAGGCCGAGGTTCGCTGGCTACCACGCGGCAACGCCAACCTCGGGCTCCCAGACGGGCTCGCCCCGTCCGAAGCCAAGGTTCGTTGGCTAACCCGCGGCAGCGCGAACCCCGGGGCTCCCAGACGGGCTTGCCCCGTCTGAAGCCAAGGTTCG
>CAZLOQ010000131.1:0-17233 GCA_964561125.1 uncultured Chitinophaga sp.
CGTTGTTTTCGTTTGCACCGTTGCAACCGCTGCATTCGTTCCGAGGGTCTGTCCCCGCAGGTCTCCGGGGCCGAACGGTGAGTCGGCAGAATTGGTGTAACCGATGCAACTGCTGGCGTCGTTGTTTTCGTTCGAACCGAACCAATGCCGGGGGCGTCGTCATTCCGTCGTGCTGTCGAGAGCCGATTGGAGTGCTTTCCTGGCGGGGGAAGTTTTGGGACACAGCGGCAACTTTTTTCCGGGGCGACCCTAATCCCTTACGCCCGCAGGAACCTGACCGAAGGTGGTTGGCTTTGAGCTCGCGCCGGGCACACCTCCGCCCCCGCAAGGGCAGAGGTGACACCACGAAGAATCCGAGGAAGACTACCAGACTACCTGCCAGACCGGCTGCCAGACATAGTCTGGAAAACGTGGTTCGTGACGGTTCACGCCGGATGCCGCCGGCCAGCCGTGCGAGGGCAGCGGGAAACCAGGCTCGTGCCCCGCCATGTGGGGGGCAGGATGATACATCTGTGGCAGCGGCGCCGGGATGTTCAGCGGAATCTCCGTCACACGCACCCCCCGGACACCCGACGGATACTCCACTCCCGGACGAAGCAAACCCAATCCGGCACACTCGCCACAGCTACCGCAGCCGCCGCAGCTGCCGGAATGCAGGCCAGACCGTGAGCCGCCCTGGGGACCGTGGCGCCACGGTGTCGAGATCGGTTCGCGATGACCACGATATTCATAGCGAGGACGCCCGCCGTATAGCAGTGGGTGCCCCGGTGGCAGAACGGAATGTCCAGAGATCGAGTGCGGATGCCCGTCGCCATGGCCGGGCATGTGGCCGTCAGGCGGGCGAGGAGACTCAAAGCGGGGATCCGGCTGTGGATATACCGGACCGGGGGGAGCAGGAATCGGGCTGTATGGTTCGTCAACCGGTAGCTGCGCAAGCATGTAGAGGTCGGATTTGATGATCTCGTCAGACTCCTCAGCCGTACCGCCGTCACCTTCACCTTCCGATGTCTTTTGCCGACGCGAAGGCGGGTTGTCGCGCGGTGTGAACGGGCTGGGATTGTCATCCGACTCGCCCCGCGGCGCTGGTCTCCGACCCGGCGGGCCGGGACGACGCTCCGGACCACGCTCCGGCTCAGATCGCGGTGCTGCCGCATCGCCGTCACCCTGCGACTGAATACGCGGTCGCGCAGCATCCGCAGGAACCGGGGGGACTGGCGGCGGACCGGGGGGCTGCCGCGATCCACCACGCGCCGAATCACGCGGCGGGCCCTGTTTCCCAGGCTGCTGCTGAGGCAGATGCTGATGACCACAGCGGTCGCAGTGCCACTGGCCCGGACGCGTCGTATCGTGAACGATAATCGGCGACAAACAGCATTCAGACATGGGGACGGGCCGCGCATCGTCACAGAGAATCTGTGTGTCGACGTACCGCGAACCAGCGCTGGACGCCAGACAGCAGTCCCCCGGGCCGACATGCTGGTGCCCGGACCAGGAATAACTTTGGTCGAGCGCACTCACGGCCTCGGACAGATCGCTCAACTCACTCACCACAGACTGCTGCAATGCAGCCCAGCCAGTCACCAGCCCGGCGACAACGACAGTTCCCAGAATCACCAGCTCCGCGGAAATCACCGCGCCGGATTCACATCGCCTGAACCCCTGCAGCCTTTGCTGCACCGTTTGTTGCAGCCTTTGTAACAGGCTCACCATTGTGTTACTCCCTGCCAGAATCATGCTGTGTGCACCCGCAGCGGACGCCGGGAGTGCGAAAACGGACTGCCGGTCAGAGCGATGGAGGCCCAGGAACTCTGCTGACACCTGAAAGGCTGCCGGAAATCCTCGCTGCAGCCCCGGCTCGCAGAGCGGTGGTGGGAAAGCAAAATGCGAGCAGAGGCGGCCAAACCCCTGCTCGCATTCGCGTGTTCATCAGCCTGGCTCCTGCCGGACCGAAGGGCGGTTTCTCAGGCCGCCAGTTCTCTCTCGCAGTGAACAGAGTGGATTTCAGGGTCCTGCTGACGCCGAGCAAATGCCCGAGTCTCAGACGAAAAACCGGCAAAATCCGGTTTTTCGATGTCGCCAGCATAACCGCTGCAATCGCTGCAGTCACGACAATCAATACAAGCAGCAGAATCCGTGCCACCGATAGAATTGATACAATCGATACATTTTAACATTGGCGTAAGTGTTTGGGACGCAATGGGTTGCGGCCGATATGCGGATTCAGGATACCCAAGTCCTGATTCGGCGGCGTAAAGGAATCTTTACGCAACGTAATGCCAGAGTGTTAATACTTCTTATCAGATCCTGCCGAATGGCCGAGCCCGGCAAGGCCACCGCGTCCAACACGAGCAGACACAGATACACCCCGGCATTTCCCCTTGCCCGTACGCCGTTCCAGACGCAGCGGAATTGACTTCCTGCAGTTGCCTGTGGCGGTTGCCTGTCTGAGACAGGCAGGCTGCACGTTTGATTGCTGGGCAGCCGGAACGGATCCCGCTTTTCCTCATTCTCTGGCAAATCTCATTCACATCGAATTGACACTGATTCCGAAAAATGGTAGTAACTCAGGTCATTGCGATAGTGAACAGCTCTTAAAAACGCTCCAGAAGTGCGCAAAAGTGCCAAAAGCTTTCGCAGATGGTCGCCATTTTTTCTTTTTTTTCCGGAGACAGCCATGAAACCTGTAAATTCATGGAAGCGCAGAGCGTTTACCCTTATCGAGCTGCTGGTGGTGATTGCAATCATCGCCATCCTCGTGGCTCTGCTGCTTCCCGCCGTCCAGCAGGCCCGCGAGGCCGCTCGCCGCACCAGCTGCAAGAACAACCTGAAGCAAATCGGCATTGCGATGCACAACTACCATGATGTGCACAACCAGTTCCCGCCCAGCATGGGATGGAATCCTGGTCCGGCTTATCGCGATGACATCGTCGCGGCATTCTCGGACAAAGTTTACATGCTCCCTATGCTTGAAAGAGCTAACGAGTTCGGACGAGTCCGGTACGACCAGTATCCGTATGCTCACTGGTACCGCGGCAGCAACACCGGACTCAGCGGTCGTCTGCCGGTATTCAATTGTCCGTCATCCGCAAACCCCAATCAGAACGGTCCCGACGCCAACTTTACCTACGCGATCAACAACGGCGTACAGAACTATTCCGGCGCCGGCACCACCAGAATCAGTGGCTGGGAAGGCCGTCACAATGGCGCTGCGTCCTACCTGGGTCAGGCCGGCAACAGCAACCCGCCCGTCACGTTCGCCTCCATCACAGACGGCACCAGCAACACCGCCGCGTATTCCGAATTTGCAATGGACACTTTCCGCCCGGAACCGTACGCCCCCCGAAGCTTCCAGGTGAAAACGTGGGCCAGTGGCAACAACCACCGCGAGCTGCGTCAAAGTTGCCTGGCGACAACCGCGTCAGCCGACAACGGTGGTGGTCGGCACGCAATGCGCGGTGCAGGATGGTCCTGGTCTTTCGTCGGCCAGGGCAGCGTGTATTCGCATAATATGGTTCCCAACGAAACAGCCTGCCACTCCAACGAAGGCGACTGGTATGGCTCCACCATGATGTCCGCTTCCAGCTGGCACACCGGGGGTGCTCAGGTCTGCCTGTGCGACGGCTCGGTCAAGTTCATCAGCGAAAACATCGACTTCGAAACCTGGGTAAGGGTCGGCGTCCGCAACGATGGACAGGTGCTGGGAGAGTTCTAGGATTCAGCGTCAGCGAAGTTTCACAACGAACCGGAATGTCGCATGACATTCCGGTTTTTTGTTTCGGGGCGGAAGGGTTTGCAAATGCGTCTGAGAAGGTCGCTCCGCAGCAGTGGCCGGTTGATCACTCCTCTGCAGCTGCCGTCCCGAACAGCAGTCATCCGCCTTCTGCGGAACTTGCATCCGGACCTGCGACTTTCCAGTCAGCGCGTCCGGGCTGCATGGACGGCAGCCTTTTGCTGCCTTGTTCTGCTGGCAGGCTGCAGAGACGCGGATCCGATCGCAGTGCCGTCTTCAGACAACTTGGCGCCGCAGACAGCAGCGGCCGCGACCACAGCAGCGTCAGCAGGGTCAGCAGGGTCAGCAGACCTCGCAGTGCCCCCGACTCAGCCGACAGAGACTCCCGAAAACGGTCTCGCAACTGCCAGCACATGGGAATCTCCAGGCTCATCGCGTGGGCTGCAGCCCGTATTTCAGGATGTGGCCGTCGGTTTGGGGATTGAGTTCCAGTTCTTCGAGGACCGGGTCCCGGGCCGTTATCTGCTGCCCGAAGTCATGGGTGGTGGTGTTGCGTGGCTGGATCTGGACCGTGACGGATGGCAGGACCTGTACTTCACCAATGGCGATCATCTTGATCCCCGCCCCGACTCCGCTGCTATCCCCGGCAATCGTGTCTTCCGCAATCGCGCCGGTCTGGGATTTCAGGATTTCTCCGCGTTCAGCCGTGGTGATCTGTCGGGCTATGGTCAGGGAGCAGCGGCGGGCGATTATGACGGCGATGGCTTCACGGATCTGTTCATTTCCAGGTACGGCATGGACTCGTTGCTGCTCAACAACGGCGACGGCACGTTTACGGATGTGACGGCGGCATCCGGAATCGGAGACCTGCACTGGAGCACCAGCGCGGCGTGGGTGGACCTCAATGGCGACCTGCTGGCTGATATCTATTGTGCCAACTACATGAACGTGACTCCGGCCAACAGCGAAGTCTGTAACTACAGCGGCAAACCTGGCTACTGCGGGCCTGGCAAATATGATGGTGTGCACGACGCGGTGTGGCTGAACGTCGGAGATGGAACATTCATCGAAGCCTCGCAGCAACTTGGTCTGGCAGCCACTCCCTCCAAAGGTCTTGCACTCGCTGTGCTGGATCTGGATCGTGATCTGCGTCCGGAGATCTATGTGGCCAACGACATGGAATCAAACCTGCTGTTTACTCAGACTGACGTTCCTGCCGGCGGACCTGTGTGGCGGGAAACCGGCAGCTCAGCCGGTGCTGCAGTGAGTGGTGACGGGCTGAACGAAGCCAGCATGGGAATTGCGGCGGCAGACTATGACGGCGATCGGCTGCCCGATCTTTATCTGACGCACTACTACCAGATGAAGAATACGCTCTATCGGAACCTCGGTGGCCTGCTGTTTGAAGATGACAGCCTGCGGACCGGAGTGGCAGCGACCAGTTTGTCATATCTGGGCTTCGGGACGATTCCGCTGGACTACAACATGGACGGTCGACCGGACATTTTCATAGCGAACGGTCATGTGCTGGGGCCGGCCATCGACCCCTCTGCAATGACTCCGCAACTGCTCAGAAACACAGGCGCGGGGTTCGAGGACGTATCGAGGTTTTCCGGGGGCTATTTCGTTGATGCCTGGATTGGGCGTGGTGTGGCCGGGGGTGATTTTGACAACGACGGTGACACGGACATCGCGGTGAGTCACATCGACCGTCCTGTTTCTCTGCTGCGAAATGATACGGTGGCCCATCCCCTCAGTCTGCGTCTGGAGCTGCAGCGAACGGATCGGGTCCCGGTTCCCGGCGCGCGGGTGCTGGTGACATCCGCCGGTGTGCAGACCGAACAGTGCGTTTCAGCCGGCGGCAGTTATCTGTCAACCAACGACGTGCGTCTGTTGTTTCCGGTGACAACGGAAACGGCTGCAGTGGAAGTCACGTGGCCGGACGGTCGAGTGGATCAGCATGCAGAGATTCCTGTCGGCCAAAGCTGTGTGTTTTTTCCGGGCCGCTGGCATGCGGTGCCCCGCTGATCTCATCGATGAGGGTGTGTCCGGTGGCAGGAGCGGATCAAGTGAATACGGCGGAGGTGGATCTGGAACGGGCTGCCGGAGCTCGCTGGCGCAATCGCGCCATGGCCGCATGTTTTGCCGCCATTGTTGTCTTGTGGACAGCGTGGACCGCATGGAACCGGCTGGAGGACAGCAGAGCGCGAAGTGCGGTCGCTGCTGGTCGTCAGTATCTGCGGGAGCGTCGTGACGAGCTTGCGGAACAGGAATTTTCTCAGGCTTTGCAGCGGTTTCCGCAAGACGCCGAAATCCGTCTGCTCTGGGCCCAGGCAGTCATCGGTGGCCGCAGTCGCGACGTTCGGGAAGCCGCTGAACTGGCCATCTCAGGACTCACACAAATTCCCGACAGCTCATCGTCGGCCGCCGAAGCACGAATGCGGGAAGGTCGGCTGGCGCTGCTGGTGCTGCAGCAGCCTGACCGCGCTGAACAGCTCCTGCGACGCTCACTGCAACTCGACCCCGCCCCGATCGATGCCCACTACCTGCTCTGGAAACTCTATGAACTCACCGATCGCTTTCAGCAGACGGAGCCATTCTTTCGGGCCGTCTGGGAACGCACGCCGAAGTCTGAGCGAGGCGAGCGACTACGGGATTGGTATCTCAGCCAGTTCAGTCCTCTGGCATCCACTGCAGAGCTGGATCGACGCATGGGTTTTCTGGAAGAAAGCAGCAATGCTGCCGAACGTGTTGTCGTGGCAAGGCTGGCTACCTTCCAGCGGAATGAGCCGAATTCGCCTACCATACTGGCAGTGAATGCGGCCCACCTGATTCAGCTGCGGGATCGCGAATCGGCCCTGCCGCTGCTGGAACGAACCCAGGCAACGGATGCCGCTCGATCCAGTGATTTCTTCCTCTCCACCTGGCTGAATCTTCTGCTGGAACTGGGACGACTCCCCGAAGCGCAGACCTGGTTTGAAGCGTGGAACGGGACTCGATCCGGACATCTTTACGAGCGGACAGCCGGACGCATGGAGCAGACGGTCTACCGCCGCGACGAACTGGCTTTACAGCATTTCGATCGTGCCCTGAGTGTCTGGCCAGGCCCGATGGACTGGTCACTGATGCACTTCAAAGCACAGTCGCTGGCCAGACTGGGGCGTCGCCAGGAAGCCGATCAGACGCGCGCCCGTGCAAAGCAGATCGAACTGCTCATGGAACTCCCCGTCCATCAGAAGCTGCGACAACTGCTCCTCAACCTGAACGATCCCGCAACCCTGCGGGAGATGGAGAACTTCTATCGGGCACTGGACCGCAGCTGGGAGGCAGACGAGTGGTCGCGTCTGGCCGCGGATTTGCCCTCTGCCCCCTGACGCTGTAAACTCATTCCTGTCGCGGCCGTCGCGACTTTCCTGACCAGTCACCGGAGAATCCTTATGAAGCCGATCCTCAGTCTTTCCTGTCTCCTGCTGACCTTCGCTGCCATCGGCTGCGGTGGCACTACCGAACTCCCGGCCGGCGAAGGCGGGCAGAGCACAGCCACCCCGGAAGAGATTTCGAAACAGATGGAAGCCGCCAAAGCCAAATCCATGGGGGCCTACAAAGGCAACATGCCGGCACCCGGTGGCCAGAAGTAAATCCGCGCCGCTTAAAGCTCCACCGGAAACCGCCCGACTGCTGTGAGCCCGTCTGATGCCACAGAAATTCACCAGTATCGGGACTCCACTTTCCCGATTTTTCCTGACTGTGCTTCTGGCATTGATTCCGGCGGCGGCTGGTGCTGCTCATTCACCGCCCGCCGCCTTCGACGAACCCGCGCCGCAGAACGACCAGGCCGCTCAGCGCTACCTCACAGCGCTCCTCCGCAATCCCCGACCCGGACCGGCTTTCGAGCGGGTCTATGCATGGCACGCAGACCGAGGCAGTGCCGGGCAGTTTCATGCAGCACTCCTGCAGTTCGCAGCGAATGCCGGGGTGATCACCGCTGACAGCCCGTCGCTGACAGCTCCCGCTGAGCCTCCTGCCGCCGCTCCCCCGCAAGTGCTCACACTGCCCCCCGGTTCGCCGCCCGATGCCGCACTGCTGCTCGCGGGACTCATCGATCTGCGGCACGGTGAACCGCAATCCTCCGTCAAACTGCTCGCCCGCGCCGCTGAACTCCGCCCGAACGATCCCGCCGCACACTGGATGCTGGCCCGAGCGCTGGATCAGGCGGATCAGGCAGCCGCTGCTGCCGCCGCTTTCGATGCCGCACTCGCGCTGAAACCCGCGCGCGCTGACCTTGCCGAAATTCACCGCGACTACGCAGAATCGCTGCAGCGACAGCGCAAACTCGATGAAGCCCTGATCGTCTGGCAGCGGCTCGAAAAAGCTTTCCCCGGCGATCGTCGCGTACTCCGCCAGGTCGCTCGCGCACTGGCTCGCGGCGGACGCTGGACCGACGCACTCCCCCGCTACGAACAGCTCGCCGAGACTGCCGACCAAACCGAAGAACGCATCACCGCTGAACTCGAAGTGTGCGACGCCCTGCAACAGCTGGAACGCCGCCCGGAAGCACTCAGTCGCCTGCAAAACCTGCTCCCCGAACTCGACCCGGCCGCATGGCTTTATCGCGATGTCCGCACACGCATTGAACAGCTGCATCGCAGCACGGGAGACCTCGCAGGCCTCACCCGGCTCTACGAAACCTGGCTCACCAGCCACCCCGAAGATCTGGATGTCATGCAGCGACTCGCACGGGTTCTGCAGGAACAGGGCCGCGGCGAGGAAGCCCGTCAGTGGCTCACGCGGGCGCTCGCACGAGCCCCCGAAAATCCTCAACTCAGAACCGCCTTCACTGCTGCACTCCAGTCTGCAGGTCGTGCCGCTGAAGCCGCCACGCAGCTGCAGCAGTGGCTCCAATCCGGTCCGGCAGACGCGCAGCAATGGCAACAGCTCGGACTCCTGCAGCTCAGCCGCACCGAGCTTGCACCTGCCGAACGCCAGTCCCTCGCAGCCTCCGCATTCGAAGAATTCACCAGACTGGCTGCCGACGATCCCCGGCGACTCCGCCAGGCTGCCGAACTGCTTGAACGCGCAGGACGCCCGGAACGCGCCGAACAACTCCTGCGACAACTGCTCACCGAGTCCCCCGATGATCCCCTCACTCGCGAAACACTCGGTTCGCTCCTGCAGCGTCGCCAGCGCCCCGTCGAAGCGCTGCAGGTCTGGAGCGAGCTGGCAGCCGGACCTCGCAGAAATCCCCAATCGCTCGGACAACTCGCCGATCTGCTCCAGCGAAACGGGTTCCCTGACGAAGCCATCGCAGCCGGAAGAGCTGCCTGCAGCCTCGCTCCGGAACTCAGCGATCGACTGCGTTTCGTGGAACTCCTGCTGGCAACAGCCGGCAACGGCAACCCGCAGGCTCAGGAACTCTTCCGCGAAGCTCTCAGTCAGCTGGATCTGGCAGACAGCGCTGCAGCGGAAGCTTTCGAACGCGAACGCGTCCTCGAACTGCGCGTCCGCACGCTGCTCGCGTCCGATGGCCTCATGCAGGCACTCGGAACTGAGCGGCAGAGGATCCGCGAACGAACGGCTGCCGGCACCATCACAATTGCCGACTACCGACGTTTGTGTGCCTTCGAGACAGCCGCAGGACAGATTTCTGCCGCCGCCGCCGCCTGTCTGCAGGTGGTGCAGCTTGAGCCCGATGCCGTCGCCGACTGGAGCCTGCTCGTACAACTCTGTGAACGCGCCGGGCAGACAGGTGACGCCACCGCCGCCCTCAAAAAACTCATGCAACTCGATCGCCGCGGGTGGTCCGGCTACCAGCGGCAGCTGGTGCGGCTGGAACTTCAGCAGGGCCGCCCCGAAGCCGCTCTCGCAGCCGCCACCGAACTGACTCGCGCCACACCCGGGAATGTCGACGCCTGGCAATTCCTCGCTGAAACCGCCTTCGCTGCCGGCAAGGCGGATCAGGGTGTTGAAGCGCTCCGGCGCGCTGTGCGTTCCAGCCCCGGCGATGTCACCGCCCTCCGCTCGCTCGCACGCACCCTCGCGGATGAGTTTCAAACAGCCGAAGCCCTCGAACTCACGTGGCGTGCGTTTGAGCAGTCCGGGGATGCACAGGAGCGCCAGGAGCTGGCCGTCTTTCTGGCACAACTTGCACTCCGCAGCAGTCGCTGGACCGCCACCCACCAACGACTCGAACAATGGCTGCGAATTCACCCGGATGCCCTCGAAGCCGCCCGCTCCGTGGCCGCCTTTGAACGCGAAGCCGGCCGCTTCAGCGAAGCCCGCGCCGTGCTCGAACCACTGCTCCACGACGACCCCCAAAACAGCACTCTCCTCGGCGAACTGGCAACGCTCGCCGAACGTGAACGCCGCGGTGACCTCGCCTCTGAATACCTTCTGCGGCTGTATCGCAGCACCGCCAGCCTGCAGGATCTTCGTCGACTTCTGCTGCTGGAGCCGACACTCCTCAAACAGGCCGGTATCGACCCGTCGCAGCTGCTCTCCGAAGCCGCTCTCACCGCAGCATCACGCACCGATTTTCATGCCGTCATCCAGCTGGCCGTGTCACGTCAACTGCAGACGGTTGCA
Source organism: uncultured Chitinophaga sp. (assembly GCA_964561125.1). Lineage (GTDB taxonomy): Bacteria > Planctomycetota > Planctomycetia > Planctomycetales > Planctomycetaceae > SXXK01. Next base: position 10,313 of record CAZLOQ010000131.1, read on the forward strand.
CTGCAGCTGTGTCTGGAACGCCTCGAACAGGACCGCGATGACTGGTGGAGTCTGCATCAGGCAGCCACGCTGGCTGCCGTTGCTTCCGACACAACGTCTCAAAAACTGCAGCTGCAACTCCTTAACCTGCCCCTCTCAACGGCATCCACTCCCGCCGTATCACAGCCCGTCGCGTCCACACCGACAGGCCCTGAAGCCAGCCAGCTCTGGCAACAGGCGGCAGTGGTGGTTCCCGAAGCCGAAACAACTCCAGCCGTGTTTGCTGAAGCGCTGGTTCTGGCCATCCGCAGCCAGCTGCGTGCGAACGGCGCTGCTGGACTCCCGGCCGTGCTCGATTCTGTCGCTGTTCGACTGCATGGCCCTGAGTTGCTGGCGGCCTGTGCAGCCGATTCCCGCGGTGACGTCCTTTCGGCCGAATCCCTCGATGTGTTGCTGCAGTGGCTGGGTAAACACGCAGAACCCCCCGCTGCCGGACTGCGACTGAAACTCCTGCAGCAGCGACTGCTGCTCGCCCGCCGCACAGATTCCAGCTCAGTCCAGGCGGATCTTGAGCAGCAGCTGGTCTCTCAGGCAGTGTCACTCCTTGAACAGTCTCCGCAGACCCTCACAGAGTCTGCCGTGTTCGATCCACGGCAGCTCAGAAGCTCGGCGCTCGATCTCTGGCGTGCCGGGCTGCGGAAGCTGGCGTCGGCAGCCGATACCGCTCAGCCCGCCACTGCTCAGCCCGTCATCGCTGATCGCCTGCCTGCACTCCTCGAACAGGCAGTGCTGCTCCGCGACCCACAACTCTTCACGGCACTCCTCGGTCGATTCTCAGCCGCTTCGCTGACCACTGCACAGCAGTTGCGGATGCAGCGTGTATGCGAGCGTCCTGAGCTTGCGGCATGGGTCGCGGAATTGTCTGAACTGTCAGTCCTGCAGCAGCTCCTGCAGTTCCTCTTCAGCCCGTCTGTGTGGACGGAGAGTGAACTGAGCGTGCGGCTGCTGACTGCTGGCCAGCCCGGCGCATTACAGTTTCGTTATCAGGCAGGTTCAGCCAGTCCGCGTGAGCGGCTGATTTCGGCGTGTCTTGGCAGGTCACTGCAGTTATGGCGGGGGACGGTTGAGGAATTGTGGCGGGACTTCTTTGGCAGCCAGCCGGATGTGACTCCGTGGTCAGCGGCGCTGCTGCGGGCGGAGCTGCAGCGGCAGCGCGGAGCACTGGATCCGCTCCTGCGGGAGCTGGCAGTGGCGGCCGACATTGATCGCAGCGAATGGACTCTGAGACTCTGGCTGGCCGAACTGCTGCCGGGGCTCGGGCTGATCGATGAAGCCCTTGAACTGCTGAACCGCCTGCCTCGGACAGACGCAAAGGCCGCGATCGAAGCTGAACTGCTGGCACTCAACATCTGCCTTGCCTCTGACAGGCAGGAGCGGGCGCGTGAGGCGGCCGTGCGATTGTCGGGACTGCCCCTCTCAGAAGCTCAGCAGCAGCGTCTGGTCCCTGTGCTTGGCCGTCTGCAGCTCCCCGATGTGCTGCGGTCTGTGGAAGTGCGTCTGGGACGCAGCACCGAAACTCGCACCGGCCTGCTGGCGCGGCGACTCCAGGCAGCTCAGGCAGCGGGCAATCAGCCGCTCGCAGGTGAGCTGGCGTGGGAGCTGTTGCGGCTGAGTTCCGGAGGCAGTCTGTTTTCGGGTTTCCGGCCGACGGACGACCGCGATGATGGTGGCGAGCGGGTGCTGGCGCTTCGTGCATTGGCCCAGTGCGGTCGCGCGGCCGAACTTGCAGAACGCTACGAAGCCATGCTGACAGCCGCCCCGGATGCTCTGCCACTCCTTGAACTGCTGGCCGAACTCGATGACGCCGCAGGAAATCGGGATCAGCTGGCGCGGCGTCAGGATCAGATCGCAGCACTCACCGGCAGGGCGTCCCCGGGACGTCGTCGCCGCGCAATGGAGCTGGAGAATACCGGTGACGTATCAGCTGCGTGTGATGAATACCTTGAGATCCTGCGCGAGGATGCGGCGACATTCGCTGCGGAAGCGGAAACGTTTTATCAGGCGTTTGAGCGGGCGAAGCGGGTTGACGATTTTCTCCGGGGCGTGATGCAGCTGGATGCTGTCTTCTGGCAGCAGAATGGTCGGCTGCTGGCCACAGCGACAGCAGCTGCAGCCCGAAAACTCGACGAACTCGCCGCCGCGAACGACCTCGTTCAGAAAGCGGCTGCTCGGTTGCTGGCAGAATCCGACACACGCCGACTCGGACTCGCGATGCTCATGAATCAGCCGGGGCTGCTCACCGATGATCAGGTGCGAGTGGGGTTTCGGGCCGAGCTGGAGCGGCTGGAACGCCCTGAACAACTCACACAGACCGAACTGCTGGCGGCCTGCAGCGAACTGCTGCAGCTGGCTGCCAGTCTCGAACGCCGGGAACTCCTGCGGGATCTGGCCGCCGGGAGCGGGCAACCGGTACGATCGGCCGCTGCGCGGATCTTCAGCCTCGCGGTCACTGCCCAGCTCGGCGAAGCAGCTTTGTTCGACGAAGCGGCGGGGCGGCTGATAGCGGACAGCAGGAGTGATTTTTCGGAGACGTCTGAGCTGTTCACGGAATTGCTGGTCCTGCTCCAGCAGCGACTGGCAGGCCTCGGCGCAGACTGGATGGCCCCGCGTGAACGCCTGCTGCGGCTGGCACTGGAGTCGGGGCTGGTGCAGGGACCTGCGACTGAGCAGCTGCGGCTGGTACTGGCTGAACTGCTCCAGCAGTCAGGACGGAGCAGCGAAGCGCGGCAGCTGCTGCTCGCACGGCTGCTCGCAACAGGGACTTCAGCGAACGGAACCTCCGCAGCCGGTGTCCGTGAACTGCTGAAAACGGCCGAGCAGGTGCAGCATTCCGGGTATCCTGTCGAAGCCGCTGAACTCCTGTGCGGTCTGTCTCAGCATGATCTGCAGCAGTTCACGAAGACGCTGGAACAGGATCGGGCGGCCGCATTCCGTTCCCGCTGGAATGCAGCGGTGCAGTGGAGTGTCCGGCAGATGACTGCGGAACGACTGGTGGCCTGGCTGGAAACTCAGCTGGAAGCATCGTCTGCCGAGGCGTCATCACAACCTGCATCCCGACCCCGAAACACCCTGCTGCTGATTCCTGATGGTCCCGGAGATCCGGCCGAAACAAACCCGGAACGGCTGACGCAGCTGGTGGTGCAGAGCCTGTTGCTGGAGGCAGCGTGGCGCGGTGAGTTTGCGTCGGGTGAGCTGCGTGAGAAGTTACGAAAACTGACCGGGCGACTACTGGACCAGTCAGTCGACGATATCGGATTGTTGTGTGCGGCCGCTGCGTTTGCGGATCGGGCAGAGTTGACAAACGAACGCGACAGACTGATTGCTCGACTGCTGGAATCGAGTGCAGTTCCTCCGCCCCCGGGGCAGGCAGGTCAGCTGCAGAAGACTCAGGGGGATGAATTTGCCGGTCTGCAGATTGCCGGACTGGTTGAGTTCGGCCAGCGACTGCTGGCAGACGGTCGGATTGACCAGACAATGGCAGAACGACTGTGGGAGGCTGCGGTTGCAGTGACTGAACGTCCCGGTGCAAGGCTTGTGCGGCTGGCGGTGTTGAACCGGGCTGCGGGAGCAGCGGCGCGAGCGGGATTGCAGGTGGTGGCTGAGCGATATCGGGGGAAGGCCGACGAGCTGGTCACTGAACAGCAGCAGGCAGGAGGTCGTACCCGGGCGGACGTGGAGACGCTGGCAGAAGTGGTTCGCAGGCTGCTGCAGAGTGAGTAAGAACACGCAGTCAGCCGTTTCCGGCAAAGGTGTTGCCTGTGGCGGGAATTGACGCCGGTGAATCCTATGGCAGTCCGCGTGGGAATCAGGTGTTTTCGGCGTTGTATGAGGCGATGCAGTTGCGTGGATTTTCCGCGACGCCGATGCTTCTGGGCCGCAGTCGGGGAGGGTTGATGACACTGTCGTGGGCCGCAGAGAATCCGCGGTGTGTCTCGGGTTTCGTCGGGATTTATCCAGTGCCCTGAGAAATCATCGAAAAAAACCGCTCGGAAGATCCCGCCTTCGGCAACAATTTTCACAGTCAGGGCCGGCCCGCGGAATGCTCGCTGCAGCCCGGCACTGCCAGCCCGTAAGGCGGCAGGACCTTCACAGACTCAACCACCCGGAAGGCGGGTGCACAATTGCAGGAGTGTCAAACATGCGGATCAGATTGCAGGCGGGACGCTGGATTGTTTTGTTATCGGCAGTGGCCACCGGAATGCTGCTGGCCACGCTGCTTTACCGTTCCAACGGGCTCAGCGGCTCTGCCCTGATCGCTCAGGACGAAGCACCTGATCCAAAACTGCTGGCACATGCCGCCGAACTGTCCTCAGCTTTCCGCTGGGTGGCCCGGCGGACACTCCCGGCCGTCGTATCGGTCCGCACCGTTCGCCGCGTTGATGCAGCACCCCAGCTGGGCCTTAACGATCCCCTGCAGGGACTCCCGTTCGGTGGCGGCTTCGGCAACAGTCCGCTGGATGATCTGTTCGGGGATCTGCGTGAGCGGATGCGGCAGCAGCAGGAACAGCAGCGGGACCAGAACGCGCCGAATCAGCCGCGGTCGGGTACCGGGCGTCCGCGAAGAATTGCCACCGGCGAAGGTTCCGGTTTTATCATTGACGCTGATGGCGTTGTGATGACCAACGCGCACGTGGTGCGCGATGCTGATGAAGTGATTGTCATCCTTCAGGATGGTACTGAATACAAGGCAAAAGATGTGCGTTCGGACGAGTTTGCGGACGTGGCCGTGCTGAAGATCGACGCCGGCAAAAAACTCCCCACGCTGCCGCTGGGGGATGATGCCGACATCGAAATCGGCGACTGGGTGCTCGCCGTCGGCAGCCCGTTCGGACTGGAAAGCACCGTGACCCAGGGCATTATCAGTGCCAAGTCCCGTGGCCTTAGAAACCTCCCGGCTCGTCAGGAGTTTCTGCAGACCGACGCGGCCATCAATCCCGGCAACAGCGGCGGTCCGCTCGTGAATCTCAAAGGAGAAGTCATCGGCATCAACACCGCCATTGAAACTCGCAGCGGCGGATATGACGGTGTTGGCTTTGCTGTGCCGGTCAGTCTGGCACGCTGGGTCAGCGATCAACTGCTGAAGGACGGCAAAGTCCGTCGGGCGTATGTTGGAGTCACTCCGCAGGATCTTACGCCGGAACTGGCTGAAGCCCTGGAAATGCCTGCCCGCCGCGGTGTTGTCGTTGCCGAAGTTCGCAAAGGGTCCCCCGCTGACAAAGCCGGGGTTCAGGTGAAAGATGTCATCGTCAGCCTCAACGGCCGCGATGTCGCTTCGCGCCAGCAGCTGATCTCCATCGCTGAACGTCTGCGAATCGGTCAGGCTGTGCCGCTCGTGGTCATCCGCGACGGCAAGGAAACCCGGCTCGAAGTCACTGCCGCCGAATTCCCCGCTGAAGTCGCTCAGAATGAGACCTCCATTGATGACTTCGGCATCGAGGTCAAAGTGCTCACTCCGGAACTCGCGCGGGAACTTGAAGTGGATGTCGACTCCGGAGTGGTGATCACCGGAGTCGCCCGAGACTCCATCGCTGCTCAGATCGGCCTGCGACCGGGAATGGTGCTGCTGCGAATCGGCCGCACGGAAATCCGCTCTGCCGAAGACGTGAAAGCCGGACTGGAAGCGGCCCGTGAACGCGGACAGCTGGTTCTGCTGGTTCGCACCGCAAACGGCACCCAGCTGCTCAGCATCCCCATCGGTCGCTGAGCCCGGCCCGACAGACTGTCAACGAAACGCGTTTTCTGGTCCCATCGGATCCGCCGGAATGACTGGCAGGATTCGGTGGGACCTTTTTTTGACGCGCACTCCGCCCGACGGCGTCACCCCTGAACAGTCTGCCCCGTGAACTCGGCTATGCCCCCGATCTGCCGGACTGCAGGCACACCAGGATGCGCAGAAGTCATACTCCGGGCGCGGTCGCCCTCAGCCTGCGCAAAGGAAATCAGGGAAAGCAGACGCAGAAACAAATTCAGCTGAGTGGCATTCTTCGAAGGAATCGGGACAGATCATCGGAGAACTCGCGCAACCGCTGACACCAACCTGCGAACAGCACGCTCGCATTTGTATACCTGCGGGGGTAAGATTTTCCGGCAGTGCAGCAGTCTGAGCTGACTGCTGCATTCTGAGATCCGCACACAGGGCAACATTGAGGTGGTGGTGAGAACGCTGGAAAGTGCTGAATCACGATGAGGAAGACGCGCTGCCCGACATGCGGCTGTGAATCAGAGTGTTCCGATGTTGATGGTGCCGCTGCGGTGTGAAGCTGCGGCTTTGGCCCCGGCGAACCACGGTATCCCGCAATACAACGACTTAACTGAGAAATAACAGGCTGTCATCATCGCAATGAAGACTTTGTTGATCGCCGGAGATGGGTGACTATGAACGGCAGGACGATCCGACTTTATCTGGTGAACGGCTCGCCGATGGACATTCTGACGGCGGAGATCATTAACTGGACCGGCAAGATCATTGTGGCTCCCCGCTCACAGTTGGCCGAACTGGCGAAACGGGAGGAGGTCCGCCGAACGGGTGTCTACTGCCTTGTCGGACCGGACCCCGAGAACGCACTGCGCGACGCGGTCTATTTCGGTGAAGGAGATAACGTCCTGACCCGGCTGACTGCTCACGACAAGGATGAGACGAAGGACTTCTGGACGCGCTGTGCCGTGGTAATCAGCAAAGATCAGAACATCACCAAGTCTCACGGGCGGTACCTGGAAAGTCGCCTGATCGCGACTGCCAATCAGGCCGACCGCGCCACGATCCACAATGGCACAGCTCCCCCGCTGCCGCCGCTGCCGGAGCCGGATATCGCCGACATGGAGTATTTCCTCGGACAGCTTCAGCTGGTGCTTCCGGTTCTTGGGTTCAACTTCCTTCAGCCC
>CAZLOQ010000132.1:0-17104 GCA_964561125.1 uncultured Chitinophaga sp.
TGGGAGCGCCGGGTTCGCGCTCTGGTCTGCTGTCGTCCTGCTGTGAACGGTTACGAAATTTTTTCGGCCCTGACCTGGCATTTCATGCCAGGCTGATGGACCTGGCCTTACGGGCCGTAAATACAAAGGTGTCAAAAGGTGCCGGAATACTTCATCATGCTTCAAAATACTTCAAAAAGTACGCACCTGAGTCTCTTATCTATACTTTTAGCGGAACGGCGCGAGCCGTCCGGTGATGGATGCTGAAATTTCCTGTCATTACCGGACGGCTCGCGCCGTACCGCTTCTATTTTGAGCCGAAAGCAGGTGGCATTGGGCTAACGCTGCAGTCCGAGTTGGTGCTGGCTGAGTCTGCGGAAGCCGGTTTCGGTAATCAGGTAGTTATGTTCGATGCGGATACCCCCGGTATCGGGGAGGTAACAGCCTGGTTCCAGAGTGACGACATCGCCGGTTTGCAGGGTGTCATCGCTTTCGGAGACGAGGATCGGGAGTTCGGGGTGTTCCAGTCCGATTCCGTGTCCGGCGTGATGTGTGAGAGGTCCGCAGCCGGCCTGTTCGAGGGAGTCGGAGGCTGCTTTCCAGATGTTGCGTCCGGTGTTACCGGGTTGCAGGAGTTTTTCGGCGGCGGCGAGGGCGCTGGTGCAGGCAGCGAACCGTGCGGTGGCAGCAGCGGTGGGTGAATCGACTGCGATGGTATTGGTGAAGTCGCAGCGGTAGCCCTGAAGAATGACGCTGTAGTCGAGAATGAACAGGTCGCCTGTCTGCAGTCGATAGCTGGTTGGCAGTCCGCCGGCTTTGGGGAGAGTGGGATTGGTGGCGCGAAAGTCTCCGTAGACGACACAGGGTTCGCCGGCCTGTTCCTGAGCTGCGTGCTGCACAGCGAGAAAGACATCCAGTTCGGAGATTCCGGGCTGGATGCAGTTGAGAGCGGCGTGGTGTCCGGCTTCGCAGGCGCGGGAGCAGCGTTCGAGGAGTGCCACTTCGTCGGGATGTTTGGAGCGGCGGAGTGAGCGGAGCAGTTCGCCGAGCGTAACGGGGGGTGCATCTTCATCGGGTGAGAACTGCCAGGCTGCGTCATCGGCGACCATGGCGGCGAGCATTTCGGTGAGGCCTTCGGGTTCAATCAGGCCGGTTCGTCCGCCCCAGTACGGCCGGGCTTCTGCGACGGCCTGTGCGAGTGCTTCGTGGCGGCTGACGACGGAGCGACGATGGGTGTACCAGGGGACGATGATTTCGTCGTCCGTAAAATACGGCGCGGTGGCTGAGCGTTTGCTGAAGTTGTCGGCGAGCAGGAGTGTTTTGCCGCTGCGGAGGAGGAGCAGGAGGGCGGGCTGCCCGAGTGAGAAGCTGATGGGGTTGATGTGGAAGCCGCTGAGGTACAGGACGTGGCGAGGATCTCCGACGAGCAGCCATTCGAGTTCTTCGGGAATTTGTTCCCAGAGGAGTCGTCGGCGATCACGGCAGCCGGATTCGGTGAGCATCTGAGGCAGCTTTCAGGAGGGAGAGAGGATGGAGGAGATCTGTGAGAGGCTGGTGAGGAGTCGGTCGGGCCGGGTTTCCGGGGCTTTGAGCACGTCCATGTCGAGTTCGAGTCCGCTGCGTTCGGCGACGAGGAGAGCGGTTTTCATGCCGGCGGCTTTGGCGGGAACCAGATCTGTCATCAGGCGACAGCTGACGTGAAGAATCTGATCCGGCTGAACACCTTCGTCGCGGAGCTGTTCGACGGCTTTGCTGTAGAGGCTGCGGGAGGGCTTGCGGACACCGAGCGAGGTGGAAAGGAGCAGGGTGCCGGGGCGAAAGATTTCGTGAATCGGCGGGAGCGGACCATCGGCGGCAACTTCCCTGAGGAGCTGGATCAGCGTGAAGGGTTGTGCATCGGCGAGGAGTCCCTGGAGCAGACCATTTCCGGCGACATCCGCGAGAGCACTGGCGGCTCCTGTCCGGGCTTCGAGTCCCTGGAGGCAGGAATGAAAAAACAGAGCGACTTTTTCGGCGAACTCTTCGACGTCGCCGTACTGGTCCTCATCGATGACGTAGTTCTTTTCGAAGAGTTTTTCAATGAGTGCGATCCAGACATCCGTGAGGTTTACTTCTGTGTGGTCGCCTCGGGAGGACGCGCGGATCTGCAGGCGTTCGATGGTGGATCGATAAATCCCGATCATGGACTGCCACGGCGGGCCGGGTTTGCGATACATGTGGTTCCACATGTTGAATTCGTGGATTGTTTTATCGAGTGCGATCTGCAGTCGGACGTCTTCCCGGGGGAGCAGAGTGAAGCGTCCTTCGCTGATTCGCAGCAGGGTACCGTAGACATCCCAGAGGACTGCGCGGAGACCGGGGAGTGGTCTGACGGCAGGAGTTGCGGTGACGGGGACTGGTGGCGGGACTTTGGGCCAGATCAGTCCGCGGGATTCCAGTGCATCGGCATATTCGGCGAGTGACAGTGGCATGACGAATCACCGGGCGAATGGGGGAATTGCTGGCAGCCGGGGGGTTGTAAGTCTTTGGTCAGGCGAGGCCGGAGGGTGTGAGGAATTTATCGACATCATTGCTGACGATGACTCCGTAGTTCACAGCTCCGAGCCAGCCGGACATGATGATACCCACACTTCCTGCGTGGTACAGTCCGGGGATCTGCTGAGGCAGTTCGCGGCTGATCTGGAGGCCTTCGAATTTTGTGCCGAAGGATGCCCCGGCGATATGTCGGGTGTAGTGTTCGAAGGTGCAGGGAGTGGCTGCTTCGACGTGGGCGAGTGAGCTGCGGATATGGGGGACGTAGGTTTCGAGACAGTTGAGGGTGGATTCGATGAGTTCGTTTTTTGCGGCTTTGTAGTCGTCTTCAGCGAGGGCGGCCCAGTCTGAGTAGTTGGCGTTGGTGGACGAGACGACGAGCCAGCGATTGCTGCCGGGTCGAGTTTCGGGGTAGTAGAAGCTGAATGTGCGACTGCTGACGTTGCGGCTGAGCATGGCGTCGATGTCGAAGCCGCGATGTTCGGAGTGAAACAGGAGGTCACCGCAGGAGCTGTCAAAGCCTTCACCGGGTTTGAGTGCCATGTAGACCTGGCAGGAGCTGTTGTTGAGTCTTACGGCGCGGGCGGCTTCTGTGTATGCCGGGTCAAACCGGGATTCGCCAACCAGGCTGAAGATGGTGCTGCGGATGTTGGAATTGGAAACGACAGCGCGGCAGGCAATGCGACGGCCGTTGGCGATGACGGCCTGGACGCGGCGATCGGGGCCGGTTTCGATGCGTTCGACGAGACAGCGGATTCGCAGGTCAACGCCGTTTCGCACCAGTTCTTCGCGCATTTTTCCGACGAGGGCATCCGTACCGCCCTGGAACGTGTAGACGCCTTTCTGCATGAAGTTGGAGAAGACGATGCCATAGGTGATGGCGGGGTCTTCCAGAGTGGACCCGTTGGCGTAGGTGATGGGTTCCATGAGCATTCGTACGACGTCATCGCGACCGGGAAAGAACCGTTCGAACAGCTGTCGCGTGGTGGTGGTTTGATCGTCGTAGAAGTTCATTCCGCGGGCCGTGTCGAAGAAGGCCTGCACGGTTGCCGGTTCGATCCCGAAATGCTCGATGAGGATCCGAGTGAAGTCTTCGCGGTTGAACGTGGTTCGCAGAGAGAACTGGGGGTTTTCGAAGCGGATCCCGTTCAGCTGTACGATGGAATCCGCGATGTCCCTGCTCCAGTATTTGCGGCAGCTTTTGATCATGCCATATGGAAAACCATGGAGTGAAATATCGAACAGGTGGCCACCTGCGCGGCGGAACCAGGTGGCCATACCGCCGAGCTGATAGTGGTGTTCCAGCAGGAGCACACTGTAGCCCTGGCGGGCGAGAATGTTGGCGGACGTGAGCCCTGCAAGGCCGCTGCCGATGACAATAACGTCGTAGGAATCCTGAATTCCTGCCAGAAAATCACGCGGCATGACCGCCCCTGCTCCCGTGTTGCCCGCTGCAGCCCCGACAGCCGGGGTTCCTGCCCGAAGATCCTGGCGGGTTCCCCGCAGAATCTCAAGCTGCCTGAACCCGTCAATCTGTCTTTACCCGATTTGACAGGGACAGTTACAATCGATCCGCGGCAATCTGATTGTTCGTCGATTGCCGGTTCCGCCACCCTCCCCATTATTCGGTGACCATGATGAAGACCGCAGTTCGATGGGCGATTGTTCTGTGCTGTGCCCTGCCCGCTGCAAACGTCCCTGCCCAAACCCCCCAGGATGCTCGCATTACCATCGCTCATCCGGGGATTCAGACCGCCCGGGACGACATTCAGACTCTGCTGAAACTCACATCCCCGACTGAACAGAAGCAGATTCCTGTACTGACTGATTTCCTTGACGGCCTGGTTGTGGGTTTTGCGGACGATCAACCGCTGCTCATGCAGATGCTCCCGGGCATCGATCCGACCGGATATCTGGCGGTGTTTCCTCTGGAAGGAAGTTTTCAGCCACTTCGCGAAAACCTTGAATCGCTTGGCTACGAGATCACTCGCGATCCCCGTGACGCTTCGCTCTACCAGTTCCGGCTGATTCCGGAAGCCGATGCCGGTGACACTCCGGGCGATACCGCCGCAATTGACGAAGTGGGCTGGCTGCGGGTGTTGCCGAAGGCGCAGCATCTGGTCGGCGCACTGGCGGGTTCCCGCGAGCATCTGACGGTCCTTCGCGGCCTTGTTCTGCAGACAACGGTTCCTGAGTTTGCCGAGGGGCGACAGGCTGTCTTTGAGCTGTCGAATCCTGATCCTTCAGCGGACGCTCAGAAATACCGTCGCGAAAAGTTCGCGCCATTCCGCAAATCCACCGTGGACGCCATCCGCAGGCGGCCGAACGAATCGGCCACGGTGCTGCAGTTGCGTCAGCTGTCCGCATCGCAGCTGATGGACGAGGCGGAACGAGTGATCGCGGAGACGCAGCAGCTCACGGCCCGAGTCAGCATTGATTCCACCAGCCCCCAGCAGCCTGTGATCCTCGCATCCGGCGAACTGCAGGCCATCCCCGGGACCGGGCTGGAAACGGCCATGCAGACATTCAACTCACGGCCCGATGCCTTCGCCGCCGTCGAACGTTTTCCGGGATCCGCACTCCATCTGCGCATCAATCACCCGATCGACGAACTGCGACAGAAAAACATGACCGCATTCTTCGATCTGCTGCAGGAAGACGTTTCTGCGAAGCTGAAGAGTCGGCCAGGGCGAACTCCTGAACAGAAGGAAGCCATCGACAAGGTCGTCACCGGTATCATCGGACACCTCAAGGCAGGGATCCAGGCCGGATGGCTGAATCTGTTTGCTGAAGCTGTGCCCGACGGCAAAGACAGCTTTAATTCGGTGTCCGGTTACGAAACACCGGCTGCTGCTGAACTTGCGGCCGTGCTGCCACTCATGGCCGGCATGAGTCCTGAGACTGTCGTGGAGATGAATCTGGAAACTCACGGGGACGTGGTCATTCACAGGGTGCGACTGGAGTCGGGACTCCTTGATGTGGTGGATCGCTTCTTCGGGGCTGAGCGGGACGTGTATGTCGGCATCGGCCCGAAGATTGTCTGGATGTCATCCGGAGAAAACGCCCTCGAACAGCTTAAACGCACCATTTCTGCTGCCGGAACTCCGCAGAATACCACTTCGCCGCTGCATGTCGAAGTGGGGCTGCTCCCGTGGACTCGTCAGGCCATCAGCTTCTACTCGAAACTGACTCCCCCGACCGGCCGTGAACAGCTGGATCTGTGGCGTGCCGCTGAACGTCGTCGAACCCGTGCGGTTGAGGCCATGGCCAAAGGCAATGACACAGTGCAGGTGCACTGTGAATACGCAGACGGCCGGCTGAAGACGGCCGTAAAAGTTGACTCGGGTGTGGTTCGCTTCATTGCCCGTCAGCTGGCGGTCTTTTCGAAGGAAACTCTGGACAGCGAGTGAGCTGCCGTGATGGGATCAGGCGTGGAAGACAGCGATTCATCCGGTGACTCCGGCGAGGCAGGTCTCGGTTTCGAAGACATCGAGCTTGCCTACCGCCAGGCTCTGGATGCCCTTGAAGCTGCGGAGGAACAGCTCGGCTCCGTCCTCGGTGACCTCGCTGAAACTTCTCAGACCGCGGATGACGGGACGGTTCCGGGTGCCGATTCTCTGGCGCTGAGTACTCGACTGGCGGACGAACTCCAGCAGACCGCGGATCGTACGGAAGCGGCCAGTCAGGCCGTGCTGGTGGAGGGGGTGCGGCGAGTCACTCCGCGTGAGGTGATTGAGGCTGCCATCTTCGTGGGCGGCGACGTGGCGCTGACTGCCCGTCGCCTGGCTTCGCTGATCGGCCACGATGTTGACAGTCGAGTCGCCGTTTCCCTCATTGATCAGCTCAATGTGGTCTATTCGCGTGAACAGCGGCCGTACGAGATTCGGCTGCAGGAAGGCGGATACCGGCTGGAGCTTCGCGAGGAGTATCAGGATGTAGCAGCCAGAACATTCGGACTGGGGCCCCGGGACGTGCGACTTTCCCCGGACACCCTTGAGGTTCTGGCGTTTGTGGCGTGGAACCAGCCGGTGGACGCTGAGGCGCTGAAGGCGATTGACCGCCCGTCCCTGCAGGGCATCCTGCGACAGCTCATTCGGCTGCAGCTTGTCCGCATTCAGCGAACCGGTTCACGACGATCAGACATTACGTGGGAAACGACACCGAAATTTCTGCAGCTGTTCGGGCTGAAATCGCTGGCCGATCTGCCCACGTCAGATGTGTTCTCTTTCAAGTAGCTGTTGTTGCTGCTGTGTCTCCGTTGAGCAGCGTTCGTACGGCGCGGCGGATATCGGGTTGTCGCATGAGTGATTCGCCGACGAGCACGGCGCCGACGCCGGCGGCGCGGAGCCTGAGCATGTCTGCGTGAGTGCCGATCCCGCTTTCGCTCACCAGCAGCACGTCCTGCGGTATGTGCTGCTGCAGGGAAAAGGTGTGTTCGAGCGAAGTGACGAACGTCCGCAGGTCGCGGTTGTTGACTCCGACGAGTCGGGCACCGCTGGCCAGCACTCGAGGCAGATTGTGGGCGTCGTGGAGTTCCACGAGAACATCCATGCCGAGCTGCTGTGCGTAGTTGTGGAGATCGAGGAGCTGTTGATCGTCGAGGCATTCGGCGATGAGCAGAATGCAGTCTGCTCCGGCGACACGGGCTTCGGCAACCTGATAGCGATCGATGATGAATTCCTTGCGGAGGACCGGAATCCGCACGTGGCTGCGGGCCTGTTGCAGGGCTTCAAGACTGCCCTGGAAGTAATGTTCGTCCGTGAGCACACTCAGGCATGCTGCACCGGCGGCTTCATAGTCCGCGGCGATCGCGGCGGGATTAAAGTTCGGGCGAATGAGCCCTGCAGAGGGCGAGGCTTTCTTGACTTCGGCGATGAGCGCGGGCGGGTGAGCTGTCCTGAGGGCGTGGAGGAAGCCGCGCGGCGGAGATGCAGCGGGCAGAGCCTGTTCCAGCTGTTCAAAAGGGACACGCAGCCGCGCAGCCGCGATTTCCTGCTTTTTTCGCGCAACAATTTCGTCGAGAATGGACGCCACTCAGTTTGCTCCTGTTCCTTGCTTCGGAAGAAGATAGTATGCAGCGTGGCTGCTGCGGTCGAGTCTTCCGGAACCGAAAGTCACTGCTGCAGACGTTTTCCCATTCATCCTGAAATAAAGCGCCGCAAATGTCCCCTCAGCTCCTGCACGGCATGCTCCTGCTGCTCACCCTGCAACAGAAGGCCGAACCGTCCGCTGAAGAGATTCAGATCACCCCCGGCCAGACCCTGTCACTCCTGCTGCTGCTCCCGCTGCTTGGCCTGAGCATCGTCGTCGGCATCAAGTGGCTCGTCAGCATCCTGAACCACCAGCACCCGCTCCCGGATGCCGGTCGCGGCTTACCACACATCCCGCGAATGCTCACAGGCGTGACGATCATCATCAGCCTCCTGCAGATGCTGGCTGTCTGGTCAGCGGCCATCGCCCCGGCCGACTCCATTCCGCCCGGTACCGGGGCTGCTGTGGCCAACGGGGCAGATGGAACAGAAGGGGCGAGTGGGACAGGCAGGGCAGATGAGTCGGGCGGGGTAACTGATGGAGATACGGCAGGTGGGAACGATGCGGCAGAGGAATCCGAAACAGCTGGCAGTACTGGCCAGGAGGCTTCCGTCGCACTCGACGAGAAAACTCGCAGACAGGCATGGAATGTTCTTGTCGCCAGCCTTCTGATGAATCTGGTCATCTGCATTCCGATGGCGATTGTGGTGATGCGGTGTTCCAGTCAGGGCCGGGTACTGGTCAGCAGTCCCGAGTCTGTGAAGGATGTTCCTCGAACTGCCGTTTCGTCCGACACCGGCTGGGCCGACCTCGATGCAGATGAATTCAGGATTCCCGGGCAATCGGTTGTGTCTGAGCAACCCGAGCGGGTGCTGAGTGCGGACACACCTTCCGTGCCATCTGCGGCGGCGCACCAGCCCCGGCTTTGGCCGGCTCCTGTTTCATTTGTCAGAGAATTTCGGTTTGCCGTGGAAGTGATGCTGGCAGCGTGGTTCCCCACAATGCTGCTCAGATTTCTGCTGGTGCTCACCATGCAGGCTGTGACGGGTGAACAGGCACCCAGCAATCCGCTGCTGGAAATGATCACCGACGGTGCGGCCGGCGAGCTGCTGGCGATGATTATTTTTCTGGGGATCGTGATGGCACCGCTGGCTGAGGAACTGCAGTTTCGCGTGGTCCTGCTGGGTGGGCTGCTGCAGGCGTCTTCGCGGTGGCTTGCACTGACCGTGTCGTCTGTCACCTTCTCGCTCCTGCATGGCCTGCCCGACGGCTTCGCTTTGCTGCCGCTGGCGTTTGCACTGGGGTATGCGTTTGAGCGTCGTCAGAGTTACGTGACGGTGGTGTTCATCCATTTTCTGTTCAACAGCCTGAATCTGGGTGTGGCGCTTCTTGCGGGCAGCTGAGCTGTGAATTCCCGGGAGCTGTGAATTCCCCGGACCCGCGAATTCCCGGAAAGCGATAAATTTCCGGCAGCTCGGCTTCCTCCCAGTCTGTTTACTTCCCATTACCGCAGCGATCCGTAGAATCTTCCCAGTCTGCGCAGTCTGCAGCGGCCATGGAATGGCTGCGAAGTTCCTGGCTGCGCGGGTTTGTTTTGAGGCAGTTGCCTACGGCAACATCACTGCTCAGGAGATCCCCATGTTGCGTCAGATCCTTGTCGCGGCCTTTGTGATGGCTGCGGCCTGTGGCACGGCCGACGCCGGCGACCACTTCCGCCTTTACCATCCTGGCTTTGTCTACGCTCCCAGCCCTTACTACGTGCCGGTGTATCCGGCGCCTGTCGTCTATGCGGCACCGGTTGTGCACTACCCGGCCCCCGTGCTGCACTACCCGGCGCCTGCTGTTGTGCATCCGGTTGCTGTGGCACCGGCTCCCTTCTACTACAGCCCCTGGGTGGCACCGGCGCCTGTCTATTACCGTGGCTATCGCGGCTTCCGGCGTTTCCGTGGCGTGGAAATCGAAATTGAGCGGGACGGCGACATCGAAATCGATTATCGCTAAGCCCCGGGCCAGGGCTTGTGGTCAATGTGATCCGCAAACCTCTGCCCCGCAGGACCGGACTCCCGGTCCGTTATGGAACTGCCGGCCCGTTAACCCGGGCCGGCTTCTTTTCTGGCCGTGGCCGGCACCAGTTCAAAGAGACTTTGAATACGCAGGATCGCCCCGTTCCCGGGGAAGGTGTGGTAGGAGTGCACGACGATCCCGTTTCGCAGCAGATCACAGCTGAGAAAACTTAAGCAGCGGGGACTGGTTTTCTGGGCGCCGGGAAGTGAGATGGACAGGGTGGACTTGCGAGCATCGGCTTCCAGTTCCCGATGAAGTTGCAGGAAGACGTCCGCGGCCACTGTTTCCAGCTGGTAGCTGCAGCTGTACTGCAGTCGACCGGAGACGACGGTGTGGGTGCGATAGCCAATCAGTCGCCGTTCGACAGCGCAGCCATGTCGCGGGGTTGGCGTAAGCCTGCTGACGGCAAGTTCGGTAATGGCTGTTTTGCCGTGCCGGACTTCGATGGCATGCCCATCCGTGCAGACTCTGAGGGTGGCGGTGACCCCGCCCACATTCAGCCGTGTTTCGCCGACGATATCGAGCAGTTCGGGGTGCACGGTTCGCTGAAATACCCGCAGCATCATATCGGCGGCATCCGGGCGAACGTACGTGATTGTCATGGCGATGGCGCTTGCGGCTGACAGGACACGGCGGCAACGAACGGCCGAGAAAGAAGTGAAGACGAACGCCTGCGAGGATTTCGCGGGGCGGTCAATTTTAAGGCAGGGCCTGAAACGAGCAAATGCTGATTTGATTTTCCGGCCCATTTCCCTTGCTTTTCAACGGAAATCGCCGGAGGATTCTGTTTCTGCAACAGTCGCTGTTTCAAAAGGACAACATTCATGTCTTTCTGCTGCCCACGGTTTTCCCTGCGTCTGCTCCCAGGGCTGACTCTGATCCTCGCCACAGCGGCCTTTGCTTCCGACTGGCCACAGTTCCGCGGCCCTGCCGGACAGGGACATTCCACCGCAACCAGTCTGGCTGCCAGCTGGGATGAATCCACCAACATCCGCTGGAAAGTGGCTGTCCCCGGCAGTGGCTGGTCATCCCCGGCACTGCTCAACAACCAGATCTGGCTCACATCTGCCGTCGATGACGGTAAATCCCTGCACGCATTCGCCTTTGACCGCAGCACCGGTCAGCAGCTGCACGACGTGGTTGTCTTCAACCTTGAAGAGCCCGGCCGGATTCACAGCAAAAACAGTCACGCCTCCCCGACACCGATTCTTGAGGGTGACCGGGTCTACGTGCACTTCGGAGCACACGGCACTGCCTGTCTTGATACCTCCGGAAAAGTCCTCTGGACCAACCGCGAACTCACTCACAACCATCGCCACGGACCGGGTGGATCTCCTGTGCTCTACAAAGACCTGCTGATCCTCAACTGCGATGGCTCGGACGTGCAGTTCGTCGTGGCGCTCGACAAAGCCACCGGTCAGGTTCGCTGGAAGACCGAACGGCGTCACATCGGCGAAGACCGCCGCACTGGTAAATCCAACGTCCCCATGGCCTACAGCACTCCGCTGCTTGCCGAAATCGACGGCCGCACGCAACTGCTCAGCTGCGGCAGCGACAGCCTTGTTTCCTATCACCCCGAAGATGGCTCTGAAAACTGGTGGTTTCGCTACGATGGCTATTCCAATGTGCCCCGCCCGGTGCTGGCACACGGAATGGTGTTCATCAGCTCCGGCTATGATCGTCCGGAATTCTTTGCGGTCCGCACAAGCGAAGCAAAGGACGATATCACAGACACACACCTCGCATGGAACCTCAAAAAAGCCGCTCCCCTCAACCCTTCACCACTCGCTGTCGGAAACGAACTGTATCTTGTCAGCGACAACGGAATTGCAACCTGCCTTGACGCAGTCTCCGGCACTCAGCACTGGCAGGAACGCCTTGGCGGCAACTTCTCCGCTTCACCCACCTTCGCCGACGGTCTCCTGTGGTTCCTTGACGAAAACGGCAAAACCACGGTGCTCAGGCCAGGCACCACATTCCAGCAGGTGGCCGTCAATACTCTCGAAGGTCGCACGCTCGCCACTCCCGCTTTCGTAGACAAATCCATCTACCTCCGCACCGACACCCACCTCTACTGCATCGAACGCCCCGAATAACTCCCTGACCATCGCGGACAAAACAGCGGGCCACACTAAAACATCTGCAAAAGTGTTCGCTGCTGTTCATTCCTTGTTTCCATAGGTTCCCGACACATGTCTGACGGTGTTCCCTACGATGCCATTCTCGTGCTCTCCTTTGGTGGTCCGGAAAAACGCGATGACGTGATCCCGTTTCTCGAAAACGTCCTTCGCGGCAAACCCGTGCCCCGCGAACGACTGCTCGAAGTCGCCGAACACTACTATCACTTCGACGGCGTCAGTCCCATCAACCAGCAGTGCCGTGAATTGATTCAGGCGCTGCGTACAGAACTTGACAACCACCAGATCAACCTGCCCATCTACTGGGGCAACCGCAACTGGCATCCCATGCTTCCGGATACTCTGCGGCAGATGCACCGGGATGGTGTTCGTCGAGTGCTCTGCTACGTCACCTCAGGTTTCAGCTGCTATTCAGGCTGTCGCCAGTACCGCGAGAACATCGCCTCCGCGATCGCCGATCCTGACCTCGCCGGGATGGAAGTGCACAAGATCCGCGTGTTTTATAACCACCCGGATTTTATTGACGTGTTGTCGGCATCCGTTGCCGCAGCCATCGCGGATGCGTCATCCACCGGCGAACAGCCTTTCGTGGCGTTCACCGCCCACAGCATCCCCATGGGCATGGCCAACACCTCGGATTACGTCAAACAACTCACCGAATCCTGCCGCCTCGCCGCAGAACGCCTCCACATCGACGCCTCCCGCTGGCGACTCGTCTACCAAAGCCGCAGCGGCCGCCCGGAAGACCCGTGGCTTGAACCGGACATCCTGGATTTCATTCACGAACTTCATGGTCAGGGCTGTCGCAGCCTTGTTATCTCACCTGTCGGCTTCCTGTCAGACCACATGGAAGTGCTCTACGACCTTGACGACGCCGCCCGGCATCTCTGCGATGAAATCGGCATGAAAGTCAGCCGAGCCCGCACGCCCGGCAATCACCCGCAGTTTATCGGGATGGTTCGCAAGCTCATTCAGGAGCGTTTCCAGGGAGCCGACCGCGAATGCGTGGGACTCTTCGGCCCCAATCACGATGTTTGTCCTGTCGATTGCTGCCCGGCGCCACAACGCCCGGCTGGCGGGCCCCCGGGACGACGCTGACCGGGTGCGGCAGATCTGGTGGTCCGGTTGGGCGGGCGGGGAACCGAACTCAAACGGTTCTCTCTGCCGCGGTCGAAGGTGCGTAGTTGGAGGTGATCCGGACGGTGGGTGGTCCGGACGGTGGGTGGTCCGGCGTCTCAGCGCCCGTCGGCTGGAAAAATTGCCGGAATTCCCTGCGTGGGCTGGAATGGCTGGTTTCATGACGTAGATTTGTCTTTCAGGATCTTTGTCGACAACCTCGCTGTGTGGGACAGCAACACAGACTGAAAGCAGTCCAATGGCATTTCCGAAGCCTTTCTTTCGTTGGCGCCCGCATCCATGGCACGGGCTGGAGGTGGGGCCAAACCCGCCAAGTCTGGTGCATGCGTTCATTGAAATTTCACCTTTCGACCTTGTGAAGTATGAAGTCGACAAGGTGACGGGCTACCTGCGTGTGGACCGGCCTCAGCGAACATCTTCACAACCTCCGGCACTCTACGGGTTCATACCCAGAACGTTCTGTGGTCAGCGCGTTGCAGAGCTCATGCCCAGGGCTCGTCGCGGGGATTCTGATCCGCTGGATATTTGTGTGCTCAGCGAACGTCCGATCACGAAGTCAGAGGTGATTGTGAACGTGCGAGTGATTGGTGGTCTGCCGATGCTGGACGGTGGCGAAGCGGACGACAAGATCATTGGTGTGCTTGCTCAGGACAACATCTGGTCCCACGTCGAGGACCTCGACGAACTCCCGCAGGCGCTCGTCCAGCGGCTCAGGCATTATTTTACAACCTACAAGGTGATGCCCGGCGACACGTCTCAACAGGTTTCGATCGACCACATTTACGACCGGGCTCACGCTGAGAAGGTGGTTCAGGCGGCGATTGCGGACTACGAAGACGAATACGGCGGGGTGTAAATCTTCGCGGGCTTGAGCCTGGACTTTCCGCGGCTGCCTGCGTAGTCTGCGCGGGTTATGTTACAGTTCTTCACCAATCCCTGGCTGCTGATGGGACTTGCGGGCATTGCCCTGCCCATCATCGCGCACCTGCTCAGCCGCCGCCGTTTCGACGTCGTGGCCTGGGGTGCCATGCAGTTTCTCAATCCCTCCCGCAAAACTCGCCGACGGCTCAGACTCGAAGAACTCCTGCTGCTGCTCCTGCGGATCGGCCTGATCACGCTGATCGTCCTGTCCGCCGCGCGCCCGTGGATGCCTGGCGGCTGGCTGATGGGATACCGTTCCTCAGGTTCCCGCACTGTGGTGCTGGTGATCGACGGTTCCAATTCGATGTCGCGTTCAGATGGTGTCAGCAGTGTGCATCAGACAGCCATTCGCCGTGCCAGTGAATTTCTGCAGACGCTTGGCAGCGGCGACACCGTCGCTCTCATTGATGCTCGCGACCAGCCCCGTGCCGTGATTGAATCTCCTCTGCGGGACATTCGGGCTGTCGAACAGCAGCTCAGAAGTCTCCCGGCACCTGCAGGTGCCTGTGCCGTCCAGCCAGCCCTCGAAAAAGCCCTCGCAATCCTCGGACGCAGTTCCGCATCTGCCCGCGAAGTGCTCGTCTTCACAGATCGTCAGGGCAACAGCTGGCGTACCACTGAGGACGCGGAGTGGTCACGGTTCGATGAACTGACAAAGCTTCCGGCGGTGCGGCCGCGAGTGTGGGTCGTCGACGCCTCCGCTCAGCTCTCCACTGCCCGCCGCAATCTGGCCGTCGGGCGGCTTGAATTGTCCCGCGAAATCACGGTGCCCGGATTTCCGCTGCGTCTGCGTACGGTGATTCGCAATGACTCAGACAACGCCGTTTCCGTTCCCGTCCGTCTGCTGCTCGACAACCAGCCGCTCGCGGGCGAACTGCAGACGCTCAATATCCCCGCGCGCACCGAAACCCGCGTAGAATTCGAACATGCGCTGCGGCAGGAGGGCAGCCATCTGCTCAGCGTTGAAGCTGACGTACCGGACGATGCCATCGCCGCCGACAATCGCAGTCATGCAGCCGTCCACGTCGCCCGTTCGCTCCCGGTGCTGCTGGTGAATGGCACACCATCAGCCATTCCTGCCGAACGCGATACCTTCTTTGCGGAACTGGCGTTTGCCTCCACAGACGCGGGTGATCCGTGGGTCACGGCGCGCGTGGTGGATGCGGCAGAGCTGCGTGCGGATGATCTGCGGAAGGTGGCCGCTGTCGTCTTCTGCAATGTGAACCGACTGCCCCCCGCTGCCGCCGCGGCACTCCCGGAATTCGTCAGTCAGGGGGGCGGCGTGCTCGTGGCCTGCGGCAGTCAGACGACCCCGGAATCCTTCGCCGCCTGCTTCACTCAGTCCGGACTGCTCAAACCCGTCACCGTGCTCCGCAACCGCCAGTCGCCACAGTCCGCCGACCCGGTTCGCGTGGCACCGCTGTCTCTCCAGCCCGGCTGGCTTGAACGCTTCCGCTCCGATCCGGGCCGCAGCTTTCTGAAGACCACGTTCGCAGCATGGACACAGATTCAAGTCGCGGCTGCTCAGCCACCCGCTGGCGGCACCACAGCTCCGGCAACGATCCCGGCACCTGCCGCCCTGTCCGGCAGGACCCCCGTGGCCACCCCCGGTACAGCTCCAGCTCCCTCCACAGCAATCACCCCCGGGCAACCCGTTGTACTTGCTCAACTGACATCCGGTGACCCGCTGATAATCGAGCTGCCAGTGGGGGAGGGAACCGTGACTGTGCTCACCACGGCGCTCGATCGCAGCGGTTCAGACCTGCCCACTCGTTCCGACTTCGTCCCCTTCCTCCACGAAGCCGTCTTTCGACTCGTTTCCAGCCGCAGCCGCCTGAATGTCGACTGTGGCGACCCGCTGCTGGTTCAGCAAAGTGCGGTGATGGACGACGTTTCGGCGGCACCCGCGACGGCAGCTGGAGCGGCCGAGGCAGCTGTGGCGGCGAGCCCCCCCCCCGCGGATGCTCCTGGCACCCCGGCCGGTCCGGCAGCGTCACCTGCAACCCCGACGTCACCCGCACCCGAAACGTCACCTGCACCCGCACCCGCTGCAAGCCGGACACCGCCCGAATTTCGCTGGACGCTGCCTGGTGGGACCCAGCGGTCCACCACAGCCGTTCGCGAAGGCGCGCTCTGGATCGGCACGCTCACGGATTCCCTTGTTCCCGGCATCTATGCGACCACGCTGGATGTCCCTGAATCCGCTGAAGATCAGCTGGTGGTGAACTACGACCATGCTGAAGACCAGTTTGTGCCGCTGTCGCCCGACGATATCGCTCGCCTTGCCACGAACGACCGCGTGCGATTCACGGAATCACTTTCAGAACTGACGGAGCGAATGTACGGCGGTGAATCCGTTACAGAACTTTGGGCTTTGCTGCTGACGCTGTTCCTGATCTCGCTGGTAATCGAGCTGCTGCTGACCCGTCGTGCCATTCTGAAAGGCTACGGCGGTGAAGCACTCGGGAACTGATCTTCACTTGCGGGGAGCGTGACCTGGCCGTTCGCCGGTTTTACTGTCGCGCACAACGGAGTCAGTTCTGTTCCGGTTTTTGTCGCTGGAGGTCTTCGACGAGTGTTCGGAGGTCTTCGATTGGGAGCTGTTCGAGTTGCTCATCAGCGGCGATGGGACGTTTCAACAACTGTTGTAGAAGCTGAATCTGACCAATCACGCGACCACGCAGCAAACCTTCGATCCGCCCCTTCACTTCGCCTTCTTCGTACCACACTTCAGCCGCCGACTTTATGGCCTGACCCTGGATCATAGTTTCACCTTGAAGGGTCTGAGCGATAATCTGTTGAAGTTCGGGGAGGGGAATGCGAGCCGCTGCGTAGCGCAGAATGGCGGGGACCGGGGAATCAGGCGTTTCTCTGCCGTCGGCAGCAGCCAGCAGATGCTTTTTCAGGCCAACCAGAATGACCGGCATCTGATCTGCCAGGTCAGGCTGGAAGGACGATCGGAGCAGTGTAGCGGCGGCAAGGAAATCGGCGGAGCCCTGCAGAATTTTACTGTCCATCCGTGGCAGGTCCAGTACAGACACCCGAAACTGGGGAAACATCGCGCTGCATTCTTCGGGAACCCGAAAGATCTGGTGCAGCGAACGTGCCGCTGACCATGCCCCTGCAGGGCGAAGCTGCCCAGGGTGACCTGGCATTTCATGCGAGGCTGATGGACCTTGCCTTACAGGCCGCAAACACACAGGGGGCCTTGCTCGCGTCTCAGTGTCCTGTGTTTGTGTTTCGCTTGCGGCGAATGGCGAATGGCGAATGGCGAATGGCGAATGGCGAATGGCGAATGGCGA
>CAZLOQ010000133.1:0-4043 GCA_964561125.1 uncultured Chitinophaga sp.
GGCTTCGAGAAAGTCTGGAGTCCCTTATAGTTCGCGCACGAACGCGCCTTGCCGTTTGGGGAGTTACTAATAACAAACTGGCCCGGGTCAGTGGAAGCCACTGGACTCTCCGGGATATGGCCAGCGTTGGGCGCGGTCAGGCTGCGATGGCAGTGTCCGCAGGTAGTCAGTCGGCCGTCTGTCGCCCTGGCGCAATGACAGCGCGTTCATCTGCAAACTGACGATCGTCGCAGAAGCGCGCAGTCGCGCGGCAGGAAACCGGAAAACACCAGCCCTTTCCTGCTCCACTTCCATGGAGTTACGGTGACCCGGTCGCCCACAAGACAAGGGCTGCGTCGGCAATCGACTGTGCCTCCGCTGCGTCTCTCGCATACAGACGACGAAAGCTCCGCAGACAATTCGTGTGCTCGCTTCGCGGCGAAGTCAGGTGATCGGCCACCTTCTGCCCCTCCGCACGCTCGACCGCACTGCCGTTGTCAATCTGCTGCAGGCATTTGAAGAGGATCCAGACAAGCTGAGCCCGTCGTTTAAACAGAAAAGAACGCTGGTCACATCATCCAGCCCGTGAATCGGCTGCTGAAAGGAATCAACACCCGTTCGATGCTGAGAATCAAGCCGCAGACGATTGATATTCATCCATTCGACCCATCCCAGAAACGCCCGGTAGCCGTCCGACAGACTGCGAAATGGAATCTCCAGACCACCGCGCGAAAACACAAAGTCCTCGTTGCTTCTGCTGCCCTCAAACACAAAGTGCCCCTGCCCCAGAGCACCATTGATCAGATCAACCACCTGCTTCCAGCGACTGCTGTTTCTTTTGTGCCGGGAAAACCATGCGGGATTCATTGACCGCTGGTCCCAGCGCCGCGAGAGCGATCGCCTCGAGGAGGGTGGTCTTGCCACACGCGTTTTCGCCGAACAGGAGATTCACGTTCTTCAGCTTCGGCACCGCCGACTGCGCATGGCCCTCCTCGTATCGCCTGTCCGGGTGATTGAACGTCACCGTTTTCTCAGCCGCAAAGGTGCGGATGTTTTCCTTCGATGGCAAGCCAGGATTCCGGAGGGCACGGGTCACGTGATCGATAGCTGAGCGATACTGCTGGCCGCAGGACTCGACCAGCTCTGACGAGGCAAGCCCGTCGGGGGCTCCAGTGCTGAGGCGGCGGAGAGAAGCGGCCGGCTGCAATGGCTGACGGCCGGGTTTTCAATCCCCCCTCTGCCCACCCCGTCAACAGCACCACAAATCCGATTCCCCGAAAATCCACCTTTTCCTGCTCATGACCTCCGCCGGTTGTGGCAAATCCCTGTTTGCATCGCCACAATCCTGCCGAAGGAAGACATCCGCCGCCGCTCCACTTTCCAACGGCACGGGGAACCGCCATCCCCCCCCAAACACACCTGATCAGGTCATTCAGCGGGAAATCAATGATGAACGAACTGGCTGGACAGCGATTTCTGTGTTTTGTCGGTGACGACTATGAAGATCTGGAAGTCTGGTATCCCAAACTCCGGCTCATCGAAGCAGGCGCGGAATTTCATCTGGCCGGTGAAACCCCCGCCAAAAAGTACATCGGAAAAAATGGCTATCCCTGCGTCTCCGACATCACCTATCGGGGTCTGGCGACGGGCGACTATCACGGTTTGATCTGTGCCGGGGGCTGGATGCCCGATAAGCTCCGACGGGACCCGGAAGTCCTCAGAATCATCCGCGAATTTTCTGAAACCGGGCGACTGGTCGCTGCTGTCTGCCACGGTGGCTGGATGCCGATTTCCGCTGGTGTCTACAAAGGCGTCAAAGTCACCGGTTCACCCGGCATACGTGATGATCTCGTCAATGCCGGCGCGATTTTCGAAGATGCCTCGGTCGTCGTCGATCGCCACTTTGTCAGCAGCCGACGTCCGGATGATCTCCCGGATTTCTGCCGCGAAATTATCAGTTTCTGCTCCGCCCAAAAGGATCGCAGTTAGTTCGCGGTGCTGTTGAGTGAAAAAACTGTCACAAACCAGTCACCTGGCCCCGATCTTCCACCAATCTCTCACGTCATCCATCACCAATCCATCACCAACCTGTCACGAAGGACATCTGCAGTGGTCGTCCCCCCGGTGGTTACTCTGGGCCTGAATCCGAGCTTTGGTTTTGGTGATCGCACAGGTCTGGCAACCCCCGGCCACGTGGCCGCGATGCTCCGGGACGGAGCCGGAATTCAGCCGATTTTCCCGCAGCAATCCATTCGCGAAATGGCCCGCACCGAACGCACTCCCGCCGAAGTCATGGGTGACGCGCTCGCGGGCGCTGCCGCTGCCGGCTGGACGGGGATCACGGGAGCGGACGCCGACCACCTCAAAACTCCTGACGATGTCAACATCACCGCTGCCGCGGGTTTCGTGTTCTTCACCATTGACCCGTCCGGCGCGGTGGATCAGCGTGCCGACAGCTATCCGGAGGCCGAGCTGCGAGCGAAGTTTGCGGCCATTCAGGGAGACGTGACCTGGTACAACACCTATCTCGGCCGCAGCTTCCAGCTTCCGACGGGAACCACTGTGGTGCTTGACGAACAGGCCTGCATGCGTGCCGCCGTCAAGTACGGCGCCGCAATTGCTCAGGCCATCGCCCTTTCAAACCACATCCGCACCGTCCAGGAAGCTGCAGGACGGGAGCATGAGATCGAGTTGTCAGTTGACGAGACCGACCAGCCCACAACGCTCGCTGAACACTGGATCATCGCCGATCAGTGCCGGACAGCGGGGATGCGTCTGGTCAGCCTTGCCCCGAGGTTTATCGGTGACTTCGAGAAGGGAGTGGACTTCATCGGCGACCTTGCACTGCTGGAACGATCACTCGCCGACCACGCTGCCATCGCCCGTCTGGCCGGCCCTTACAAGCTCAGCCTGCACTCCGGCTCCGATAAACTCTCCATGTACGCGCTGCTCAGCCGGGCCACATCCGGCCTGTTCCACGTGAAGACGGCCGGCACCAGTTACCTTGAGGCACTGCGAGTCGCCGCTCGCTGCGATGAAAAGCTCTTCCGCCGTGTCATTGATTTCGCTCGCAGCGTGTACGACCGGGACAAGGCCACCTATCACGTGTCCGCAACTCTGGCTTCCGCCCCGCCGCAGGAAGCCATCTCATCTCCCGCAGATCTGGAGCGTGAATACCTTGAACTCTGGGACGAAGTCCCGGAAGGTCGCGGCTTTACAAAACCTGGCCGGCAGATCCTGCACTGCACGTTCGGCTCAACCCTGCGGCATCCCGGGCTGGGAGTCGAACTCAGGGCAATTCTGCAGGCCCACCCGGACACATACACAGAAGTCCTCGCTGATCACTTCGGTCGACACCTGCGACCGCTCCAGGCAGGCCTTTGATTTCAGAAAAACCAGCCACCATGGGAATGCTTGACGGCCATCGCGCCTTTATCACCGGCAGCACGCAGGGAGTGGGTCTGGCCATTGCAGAGGCTCTGCGCAACGCCGGTTCCTCAGTCATTCTCCACGGCCTGAAACGCGACTCCGCAGCACTCGCGGCCGCCGATCGCTGCGGCTGCGGCGCAGGCCCGGCAACTCTGATCATCGGCGACCTGGCAGAACCGATGCCCGACGGTCCGCTCGCCGTCGCCGAAGAAGCGCTGCATTGCGGTTCCATCCCCGATCTGCTCGTCTGCAACGCCGGCACATTCATTGATGCCCCATTTCTCGAAATGCCTTACGCGATCTTTGATCGCACGCTGAAGCTCAACGTCTGTTCCCAGTTTGTGCTGATCCAGCATTTCGCGCGACGCTGGGTGGAACTTGGCATTCGCGGCCGAATTCTGCTCACCGGGTCCATCAACGGTCGACTCTCTGAACCCGTGCATGTCGCCTATGACACATCCAAAGGTGCCGTCGATGCCATGGTGAGATCACTCTGCGTGTCACTCGCACCACTCGGCATTCGCGTCAACGGCATGGCTCCGGGACTCTTCCGCACACCACTCACCGAACCCGCTCTGGCAGATCCCCGGTTTCGCCGCTGGATGGAACTGCACACTCCGAATGGTGTTGTGCCC
>CAZLOQ010000133.1:4053-17043 GCA_964561125.1 uncultured Chitinophaga sp.
AGGCCTGCGGCGGAACAGCCGTGTTTCTGCTCAGCGATGCCGCGGAACATGTGCAGGGACAGATGCTGCTTGTGGACGGTGGCATGAGCATCTGGCAGCAGCCCGATCCGCCGGCTGACTGGATGGCCTGACCGATCCGGGAACCGATGCCCGCACTGTTCGGCCAGCCACAGCCGCTCATCCGCAGCATTTCTTGACTTCTCCATTTTACGGAAACTGCTCCGGGATGGTCGACCTTCATGCGGCTCTTCGCGACGATAGGAGCAGCTGAAAAGTCCCCTTCCCTTTTCAACCGTCGGAAGCCATGCCTGTGTCCCTGTCGATCCCCGTCATTGACTGCCGCAACAGCGACGCGCGGCTGCTTTTCCGCCAGCTCCGCGAAAAGCTCAGTCCCCGCGGTGATGTGGTCTCCGAAGCTGGCCGCCAGCGAACGATCGAGTTATTCGGAGAACCGCTCAGCCCCCGCGAAGTGGTCCGCCGCATCTGCGAAGATGTGCGCCAGCAGGGGCTCGAAGCCGTGCTCCGCTACACCGCGCGGCTGGATCGACGTGAACTCACCGCGGAAACGCTCCGTGTCTCCCCCGCAGAACTGGCAGCGGCCGCCTCACAGGCTTCCCCGCAGTTCCTCGCTGCCATCCGTCGCATTCGGGACAACGTCGCGGAATTTCAGCGAGCGGTGCTCCCGGCGGACGCCCGCGTTGTGCGGTCGGCCGGTTCCGGTTCCATTGAACTTCGCCAGCGTCACCTGCCCATGAAACGCGTGGGCATTTGTGTTCCCGGGGGTGCCGCGGCCTATCCGTCCACAGTACTCATGACAGCCGTGCCGGCTCAGACCGCCGGTGTGCGCGAAATCGCAGTGGTGGTGCCGCCCACACCCTTCGGTGGTTACAACATCGATCTGCTCGCCACCTGCCATGAAATCGGCATCCGTGAAGTCTATCGCATGGGAGGTGCTCAGGCGGTCGCGGCTCTGGCCTACGGCGTGACCGGCATTCCCCGCGTGGACAAGATTGTCGGTCCCGGTAATCTGTTCGTAGCTCTGGCCAAACAACACGTGTTTGGGGATGTGGACATCGACAGCATCGCCGGGCCCAGCGAAGTGATCGTGCTGGCCGACGAAACCGCGCGGCCGGATTTCGTGGCTGCCGATCTGATTTCCCAGGCAGAGCACAGTCCCGGCTCCGGTGTGCTCATCACCTGGCATCCGCCCCTGATCGCGGCCGTTCAGCAGGCTCTTGAAACTCAGCTGCAACAACTCCCGCGAGGCGATCTGGCTCGTCAGTCGCTGGATGACTACGGCGCATTGATCATCGCGCGCGATGAAACAGAAGCCGCCGAACTCACAGATCTGCTCGCCCCCGAACATCTTCACATCTCCATGGATGACCCCGAACGCATGCTCAGGCAGATCCAGAATGCCGGCGCCATCTTTCTCGGGCATCACACCCCGGTCGCACTGGGTGACTACATCGCCGGCCCCTCGCATGTGCTCCCGACTGGCGGCACCGCCCGCTTCGCCAATGGCCTCGCCGCCTCCGACTTCCTCAAACGCTCCTCCATCATCGCCTACGACGCCGCAGCACTGGCCGCAGATGCCGAAGATGTCCGGCTCATCGCCGAAAAGGAAGGACTCACAGCACACAGCGCCAGCGTTGATATTCGGCTGGGACAATAACAACTTTCTGCAGACCAGAACTCCCGCCGGTTTCCGCATGCCGTTCAGTCACGGGTATCCTCATGCAGCGTCGTCAACTGGGAAACTCGTCTCTTCACATCACACCGGTGGCCATGGGGTGCTGGCCGATTTCCGGCATCACCAGCCTCGATGTCAATCCCGTCGACAGTCTTGCCACGCTGCGCACAGCACTCGATTGCGGCATTAACTTCTTCGATACGGCCCATTCCTACGGCAGCAGCGAATCACTGCTCGCAGACGTCCTCAACGGACGCCGGCACGAAGTTGTCATTGCCTCCAAAGGCGGTCTCACTCGCCGCGATGGCCGGCAGATCCACGATGCCCGCCCCGCTGCTCTCCACCAGCAGTGCCGACAATCGCTCCGGCAGCTCAATTGTGAGCAGATCGACCTGTACTATCTGCACGCCCCCGACCCGGATGTGCCTGTGGAAGAGTCCGCAGGCGCGATCGCGGAACTGATGTCCGCCGGATACGTGGCAACAGCCGGCGCCTCCAATCTCAGTCTGCCCCAGCTCCGCCAATTCCACGCGATTTGTCCGCTCACTGCTGTCCAGCCCCCCTATAATCTCCTGCAGCGAAGCATCGAGACGGACCTTGTTCCCTGGTGCCTGGAACAGCAGATCTCCCTCTGCGTCTACTGGCCTCTGCTCAAGGGACTCCTCGCCGGACAGCTCCCCCGCAATCATGTCTTCCCCACAACTGACGGCCGACACAAGTACCCGATGTTTCAGGGAACCGAATGGCAGCGCAATCAGGACCTGCTCGATGAGCTCCGCCCCATCGCCGCAGAACTCAACACCACACTGGCTGCACTCGCTGTTGCCTGGACCATACAGCAGCCAGGAATCACCGCGGCCCTCTGCGGTGCCAAACGCAGCCGACAGATTCAGGAATCCGCAATGGCTGCCACTCTGCAGATCCCCCCGGACGCTCTTGATGCCATCAACACAGCTCTGATCCGGCGAGGACCGGCAAATACCCGAACGGCCGTCTGATCAGCACCAATCAACCGGCACCAATCAACCGGCACCAATCCTCCGGCACCAATCCTCCGGCACCGATCGAACAAAACCGATTTTCTTCCTTCCTCAAAACTGATTTGCCAACCGCCATGCACTTCCTGATCACCAACGACGACGGTTTTGACGCCCCGGGACTCGCCGCTCTGCACCTGGCCCTGCAGCCTCTGGGACAGATCACCGTGGTAGCTCCTGCGATTTGCCACAGTTCACGCGGGCATGCAGTGGACACGAAAAACCCGATTCGGCTTGAGCATCGTCAGCAGCAACCTTTCGGGGACCTGAAGGTGGTGCACGCATCGCCGGCAGACTGCATTCGTGTGGGGCTGCGGCACGTGCTGACGAATCCGCCGGATTGTGTCGTGGCCGGCATCAACCCCGGAGCGAATCTGGGAGTGGATCTGTTTTATTCGGGCACCGCCGCGGCCGCCCGGGAAGCCGCCCTCCTTGGTATCCCCGCGATTGCTCTGTCACGCCTGATTCACCCCGACTTTCCGATCGACTGGACCATTCTGTCACGGCACGTGACGAAAGTCATTCAGCTGCTGCTCAGCCCGCGCTTCAGGCTTCCTGCAGGCCATTTCTGGAATGTCAACTTCCCGACAGTGCCGGAAGAACTGTATCCGGAAGAGCTGACGATTGTGCCACAGGGCACCGGCCCGCACGCCGTGCAGTTTTCCGTGGTGGAGGACACTGGAAATTCACAGCTTCTGTCATACTCCGCCAGCTACCGTGACCGGCTGCGATCAGGTGAATGCGACGTGCACCACCTGTTTGAACGTCGTCTGACTGCCACACCGGTCGGCCCGTCGCTCACAGCCCCCGTCACTCCACCGCTCTACTCACAGATCCCCCTTAATTCCGCAGCCTCCGCGGATTGACATTCTGCCCCGCGATTGTCAGGATTCGGTTTCGGTCACAGGCAGGCGGCCTGTCCGCAGGCAGCCACGGACGGTTGCTGCCGCGCCCGCTCCTGCACACCGGGCGCAATCTCTCCTTTCCGCCGACAGACTGCCGTATTCCGGCCTGATCCCCAGTATGCACGAACATCTGACAATTCTCAGCGGCCGTGCCAACCCCGATCTTTCCCGGGAAATTGCTGCCTACCTCGGCATCGGACTGGGGCACATCGACGTTGGCAACTTCCCTGACGGCGAAATCTGCGTCAAGCTGAACCAGAACATCCGCGGCTGCGACGTTTTTCTGGTTCAGCCAACCTGCCCTCCCGTCAACGAAAACCTCGTCGAACTGCTCGTGCTCATCGACGCCTGTCGCCGAGCCAGCGCCGCAAGAATTACTGCGGTCATGCCATACTTCGGCTATGCCCGCCAGGATCGCAAAGATTCCGGTCGCGTCCCCATCACCTCAAAACTTGTCGCCAATCTGATCGTGCAGGCCGGCGCCCATCGCGTACTCGCCATGGACCTGCACGCAGCACAGATCCAGGGTTTCTTCGATGTCCCCGTGGATCACCTGTACGCCGCCCCCATTCTCGATCGCCATTTTGCATCTCTGGCCATTCCCCAGGACGAACTCGTCATCATCAGTCCTGATGAAGGCAGCATCAAACGCACCCTGCAGCATCAGGACCATCTCGGAGGTGCCCTCGCCATCGTCGATAAGCGTCGTGCCAACGCCATGGAAACTCGCCAGGCCAATCTCATCGGCGGTCCCATCGAAGGCAAGACGGCCCTGATCTTCGACGACATGATCACGACAGCCGGTTCCATCTGCGGCGCTGTGGAAACCGTTCGCGCCCATGGTGCCCGAAAGATCTACCTTGGTGCCACGCATGCCGTGCTCTGCGGCCCCGCCGCCGAACGACTCGAAAAAGCACGTGTGGACGGAATTGTTGTCACCAACACCTGCCCGGTTCCTCAGGCGGCACGATTGTCAAACCTGACCCGCGTCTCCGTCGCAGAACTGCTCGGCGAAGCCATTCGCCGCGTGCACCGCAACGAATCGGTGAGTTACCTGTTCGACTGATTCCTGCACACCGAGGGTATTGAGGCCATGCTCGCAATCCTCAACGGCACCGTTGTTCTCCCCGATCGCCTGCTGCAGGACGGCATGGTGCTCACCAGCGGCCATCTGATCGACTCCGTTTCCCGCCGAAAAAGGCCGGGTCGAAAACACACAGAAATCGATGCCCGCGGTGGTTTCATTGTCCCCGGCTTTATTGACATTCACGTGCACGGAGGTGCCGGCGCCGACTTTATGGACGGCACCACTCACGCCGTCCTCACCGCCTGTCACGCCCACCTCAGGCACGGCACCACAACACTCTTTCCCACCACCACCACCGGCTCACTCCCGCACATTCTCGAAATGATCGCAGCCTGCCGGTCCGCCGCAAAACTGCTCAGATCCGCTCGTCAGACGGGCGCAGCCATCGCCGGAATTCATCTCTACGGACCGTGGTTCGCAGCAGACAAGGCGGGCTGTCATGATCGCAGTGAATGTCGACCGCCGCTGCTGGAGGAAATCCGCCAGTACTTCCGGACAAAGATGATCCGCATCGCCACCTGTGCCGCCGAACTGCCCGGTGCCGAGGTCTTCTGGAGGGTCGCCCGAAAACACAACTGTCTCATCACCTGCGGACATTCCAACGCCTCCTGGCCCGAAATGGCTCACGCCTTTGACCATGGCATGCGGCATGTCGATCACTTCTGGTGTGCCATGAGCAGCGTGCCATCGCTCCGCCAGCGGTTCGGGACACCGATGCAGGCCAGCATGGCGGAATTCGTGCTGATGAATGGCGAAATGAGCACTGAAGTGATTGCCGACGGGTGCCATCTGGCCCCCCAACTCCTCGAATTCGCCGCTCGCATGCTCGGCCCCGAACGACTCTGCCTCGTTACCGACTGCAACCGCGCTCTCGATATGCCCCCCGGCCACTACATCTTCGGCCGACAGGACTGCGGCACGTCCTTCCACAGCGACGGCAAAGTCGGCTGGGCCTCCTCCGGCAGCCTCGCCAGTGCAGTCACCGGGATGGACCATATGGTCCGACACATGCACCAGGCCACCACCGCCGGGCTCCCGGCCGTCATCCGCATGGCCACACTCACCCCCGCCGAACGCACAGGCATCCAGCAGACCCACGGCAGCCTCGAAGCGGGAAAAGTGGCGGATATCCTGATTCTTGATCAGGACCTGCAGATTCAGCAGGTTATTCTGCAGGGGCAGGAAGTGGAGGGCTGAGAAGTTCTGCAGAATCAACTCACTTCCACGCGCCGTTGTCCGACGTTCAGAATCTGAATTTTCCCCGGATTCCGGCCAATCCTCCCGTCGCTCCTGCGAACCACACCCATGGCGTTTTCCCAGCAGGAGAAAGCAATGGTTCAGCCAGAAAGCCCCCCCCATCCCGAAGCAGCCGCTGACGGTGAATGCCTGAAGCGATGTTTCCCGGGCCTGATTTTTCATGGCCTGCTGGGCGTCGGTGGGATGGGGTGCGTCTACCTCGTCGAACATCCAGTGCTCAGACGCCGCATGGCCCTGAAAGTGCTCCACCCCGACCGCAGCGCAACTGAAGGCTTCACTGAACGCTTTGCACGCGAAGCGCGGCTGCTGGCAACACTGCAACACCCCAACATTCTGACATTGATCGAGTTTGGCACCGCCGCCGACCCGGAAAACTCAGCAACCCTTCACTGGCACACCACAGAATACATCGAAGGTCAAACTCTCAGATCACTGCTGGAGACCGGTCCGCTCGCGCCGGAACGCGTGACCGCCATCATGCAGCAGCTCTTCACCGGCCTCCGGCACGCACATGCTCAGGGGATCATCCATCGCGATCTCAAACCCGACAATCTGCTGATGGATCTGCATGGTGTCGTGAAAATCGCTGACTTCGGACTCGCGCGGCCAGCCACCCCGACAAATGACAGTCTGTACCTCACGCAAACGCGGCAGTTGATTGGTACACCGCAGTACATGGCCCCGGAACAGCTCACCGGAAAATCCACCCCCGACGCCCGCAGCGATGTGTATTCCCTCGCAGTGCTCTGCTATGAACTGCTCACCGGCGAACTGCCGCTGGGGCGATTCGCGGTCCCCTCAGAAAAAGCCCCTGTCAGCCCGCAGCTCGATTCCGTACTCCTGACAGCCATGGCCGGAAACCCGGCTGACCGCTTCCAGTCGATTGAGGAGTTCGCAGCGGCCTGGTCTGCTGCGATCGAAGATCACGACTTCTTCTACCGTCCGCCAGGCGCCGGATTGTCCACGGTGATTGATCGCACCCTGAACCTCGCATGGCAACGGCTGGCTGGAAATCGTCAGCCCGCTGCCGCACGAAAAACGGATGGTCCGGCGGTTCTGCAGGCGATTGTGGCCGGTATCGGCGCCGCAGGCCTCGTGCAGCTCGCCCGACTGCACCGGACGTTTCTCATCAGCAACCTTCATCAGCAGGTGTTCACAGTGCTCATGATCGTGCTGTTCACGCTGGCAACTGGTATCAGCCTCTCCTGTTTTCGCTGGCGACGATTAAACCTCGTCAATCGCTCCGTGATGGTCGTCGTTGCCATCATTCTGCTCGTCCTGTCTTTTGTCGGTCTGCTGACCTCCGGCTCTGCTGTCTGGACGCTGTGCCTTGGACTTCCGGCTGTCAGCTCCGCTGTGCTGCTTGTACTCAGCATCCAATCCTTCGTGCCCGCTTTGCGAAAGGAGCTCGAGGACCGGAAACACGATGCAGCGACACTCTCCATTCGCTGCCCGGAAGAATACTGCAGTCAGCGCGAACTCCCGCAGCTGTGTGCCACCTGTGGTCTGCCGGGTGAGCATTCTGTGGAACGCCGGATCGACTACTACAGGAAGGCAGATGAGAAGCTCATGATGCTTGGTTTTTTCTGCGGGGTCATTCCCGGAGTGATCCTCGCTGCGACGAGACATCGCACGCTCACCGTTCGCATTCCACTGTGCCGCCAGCATATGCACGATCGCAGGTTTCTGGTGCTGGTCGCCTCGATCGGCTGGCTGCTCATTCCAGTATTCGGATTGACGGCGGGCAGTCTGGCTGCAATGCTCTGCATTGGACTGCTCCACTGGTCCGCAGTGCTCCCCATTATTCTTGCGGCCGTCGTCGGCGTCCTCACGGGGGCGGGCTATTACGTCGGACTCATTCTTCCACCATGGCAGCCGGTCACCAGGGTCAGCCGCCTTGAAGAGGGCAAGCCAGCCGTCGGAATCGTGCTGCTGGATCATCTTCACCCCGGATTTGCTGACGCCATCCGCACCGACCTGGCTGTCAGCGCGGCAGGCCTTGTTCAAACTCCGGGTTCTGCTCGCCAGCTACGCAGCTGACGGGAGCAAAACCGGCGTGGTTCCGATAGACTCGCGGAGACGCTGCCCCCGTATGCCTCTTCCGGCCTGCTTTCCAGCACGGCCCCGTCCTTCCCTCCAGGGTGTCTGCATGTTCCTGAATTCCCCCTTCCTTTCGACAATCCTCTTCATCACCATCATCACCCCGACCTCCGTCGCCGACGAATTTCCCGCTCGCTTCCGCATGCAGGAACTCGATCCCGCCGCAGGTAAAGTTGTCTATGCAGTGACCACAGCCGATGTGGATGGCGACGGCGACAGCGATGCGGTTGCACTCACCAATAATCGTGTGATCTGGTACGAACAGCCTTCCTGGACGCCGCACGTCATTCTTCAGGACCAGACACCCCCCGACAATGTCTGCTTCGCTGCGCACGACATCGATGGCGACGGACAGGTTGACTTCGCCATCGGCGCCGGCTGGACAAAAACCGGAACCCTTCACTGGATCAGCCGCCCCGCAAGCGGCGAAGGACTCTGGACTGTCCACGCCATCGGCGAAGAAACCTCCGTGCACCGCATGCGCTGGGCGGATGTGCTGGGAACCGGACGTCCACAGCTCGTCGTCTCTCCACTCAACGCCAGCGCCGGCAGCGGCGTGCGCCTGCTGGCCTTTGAAATTCCCCGCGCACCTGCCGTCGAACGCTGGCCCGCCACCGTTCTCAATGCTCAGCTCAACCGCATGCACAATCACCTGCATCTGGATTTTGACGGTGCAGCTCCCATCGATACCATCACAGCCAGTCGCGAAGGACTCACACTCATCCGCAGACACGGTGACACATGGAACAGTCGTCTGCTCAGCCCCGGCAAAACCGGTCAGTCAGACGTCAATCTCAACGGTGCCGGTGAAGTCCGCGCCGGGCGTCTTAAAAATGGCCGTCGCTGGCTCGCCGCCGTTGAACCCATGCATGGCGACCAACTGGTTGTCTATCCCGAACCCGTCGGCACTTCCGCTGACGACAGCAGCACACCATGGCCCCGCTCGGTGATCCACGAAGGCTTCAGACGCGGACATGCACTCTGGGCAGCCGACCTCAACGGCGACAATACCGATGAATTGATCTTTGGTCACAGTGACACACCGGAAAAGTTTGGTGTTGAAGTCTGGTGGAATCTCGACGGAAACGGGCAGAACTGGAGACAACAGGTTCTTGATGCCGGCGGTATGGCCACCGAAGACCTGACCGTTGCGGATCTCACCGGTGATGGTCGCCCCGATATCCTCGCCGGCGGTCGCGCCACAGGCAATGTCCGGCTGTATATCAACCAGACAACCCGATAGTCAGCAATCACCAGTCGCCTGACGCCGACAGGACTTATCGGCAACACGCTGCCCGAACGACGCACAACCGCCACAACTCAGGCTCGCAGCTGTCCGATGCCAGACGGACCCACATCTGGAAGCCCTTCAGAGCAACGCTGTGCACCATCCTGTACCCAGGGGCTCAGCCCAATTATCGCCACCTTTGCCAACTCGCAGTCGGTTATCGTGCGCTGTCAGCAGCGAAGACGGTCAGCGGCGGAGGCGGCGAGGGCGGTGCAGCTGGCAGTGCCGAGGCGTTGCCATATTTTCCTCCGCGGGCCAAACGCGTGATCTATCTGCACATGGCAGGTTCGCCATCCCAGCTGGAGTTGTTCGAGCACAAGCCGGCACTGCAAAAGCTGCATCTCCAGGACTGTTCGGCATCCTTTCTGGAGGGTCAGCTTGTATTCCGTCAGCACGGGGAGGCAATCCATCCATCGGCGCGTGGGCAGCATGGGGTTTGGGGACGGCAAATCAGAATTTGTCGGCGTTTGTTGTGCTGCTGTCCGGCGGAAAAACGCCGGATGCGGGCAAGTCGCTGTGGGGTTCGGGCTTTCTTCCGTCGGTGCACCAGGGCGTGAATTGCCGGACGAGCAGCGATCCGGTGCTGTATCCGGGCGACCCGGCCGGCATGGACCGCAGCATGCGGCGAATGCTGGATACCGTGGCAGAGATGAACGCTGCCGAGCTTGCTCGCAGTGGCGATCCGGAAACACTGCCGATCAAATGTCAGGCAGCGGACCGGGCCATGGCCGGCCTGATTCGGGACCTCGAACAACGCGGATTGCCGGATGAAACACTCATGATCTGGGGTGGTGAATTCGGCCGGACCCCGATGATGCAGAACAAGGTGCGCACTCAGCTGAAAAAAGGGTTTGTGGGCCGCGATCACGATCCATCCGCGTTCAGCATGTGGCTTGCCGGTGGCGGCATTCGCAGCGGGCTTGCGTGGTGGCAGACCGACGAATTTGGGTGTTACCCAGTGGAAAACCTGGTGAGCGTCCGTGATTTGCAGGCCACTTTGCTGCATCTGCCGGGGCTTGACCCACAACGGTTCAGCTATCTGTATCAGGGTCTCGAAAACCGGCTGATCGGACCGACTGACGAAGGCCGTGTTTTGCAGGGAATCCTGAAAGATTGATAAATTTCGGGAATTCGCGGTTCGTGTGTGCTGTTTTGACGTAGAGGAGAGTGAGGGGCAGCTGTGTCGCAAGCCTCTTCTGGAGACAAAACATGACCGAACATGAACAAATGCTCAGCGATCTGGCCGTGAAATACCGTGGCTATCTCTGGACAATCGCCTGTGCCAGCCTTGGTCCGGGGTTTCGGAACCAACTGGATCCGGGAGATTTGGTTCAGGCCACGTTGTCGCGGGTTGTCGAGACGCTGCGTGAGCAGCCTGTGCGGGACGAGCGATCGATGCTTGCATGGCTACGCCAGGTTTTGGCAAGCGTGCTGGTGGACGAGTATCGGCGGCTGCATCGGGATCGTCGCGACATTGATCGTGAGCAGCAGTTGATTTGTTCGGGTGTGGATTCCACAGCAGCAAATTTTCAGTTGTGGCTGGCAGCCGATCAGACTTCACCAAGTTTGGCAGCTGTACGAAATGAACAGATCCTGCAGCTGGCGGACGCTTTGCAGTCGCTTCCGGCTGACCAGCGCGAGGCGATCGTGCTGCGGTACCTTCAGTGTTGCAGTGTGGCGGATATAGCTGCGATGATGGAGCGAACAGTGCCGGCGGTTGCCGGATTGCTGCGGCGGGGATTGGAAGAATTACGGCATTTGTTGCCTTCGGCATGACTCAAAGCGAGGTGTGGCATGTCAGCAGATGATCCAACAATACATCAGGAAGAACTGGATCGGCTGATCGCCGATTTTCTCGAGCGGAAGGATTGTGGGGAGTCCGTGAACGAGGAAGCGCTGCTGCAGGCGCATCCTGAGCACGCAGACGGACTCCGCGCGTTTTTCCGCGAGAATGCCCGGCTGTATCGCGTTCGCGCCACTGCCAGCTCCGCCGAAGGCAGTACTGCGGAATACCGGCCCGGCGACCAGATCGTCGGCCGCTACAAACTGCTTGAGCTCATCGGAGAAGGCGGCATGGGTGCTGTCTGGCTCGCCCAGCAGCAACAGCCCGTCAAACGCAAAGTTGCCATCAAGCTCATCCGCCCCGGGATGGACTTAAAAAGCGTGCTCGCCCGCTTCGAAGCCGAACGGCAGGCGCTCGCTCTGATGGAACATCCCAACATCGCGCAGGTCTTCGACGGCGGAGTCACAGAGCGTGGACGGCCTTTCTTTGTGATGGAGTATATTAAAGGTGTACCGCTCACCGAGTTCTGTGATCAGGCCCGCTTATCCATTCGGGAACGCATGGAATTGTTCCTTCCCATCTGCCGCGCTGTGCAGCATGCTCACACAAAGGGAATTGTGCACCGCGATCTCAAACCATCAAACATCATGGTCTGTCTGTACGATGGACGGCCCGTTCCCAAAGTCATTGATTTTGGGCTGGCGAAGGCTCTGCACCACAATCTCACCGAACAGACTCTCCATACTGCGCATGGCACAATAGTCGGTACGCCGATTTATATGTCGCCTGAGCAGGCCGAACTCAACAACCTTGAAGTCGATACAAGAACCGACGTTTATTCACTCGGAGTAGTGCTGTATGAACTGCTCACAGGAACGACACCGCTGGATCGGGAGTATTTAAAGCGTGCGGCGATGCAGGAGGTGCTGAGGCTGATCCGGGAAGAGGAGGCGGTGCCTCCCAGCACTCGTCTCAGCAGCAGCCAGCGGTTGCCTGCGATTGCCGCGCAGCGGAAAGTCAATCCGGTGGTTCTGCAGAGTGCGATCGCGGGAGATCTTGACTGGATCGTGCTCAAGGCGCTGGAGAAGGAGCGAGCCCGGCGCTATGACTCCACCGCAAGTTTCGCCCGTGACATTGAACGATATCTGGCGGACGAAGTCGTCGAAGCGCGGCCTCCCGGCCTGCTGTATCGTCTTGGTAAAACGCTTCGCCGTAATCGCATGCGGTCGCTTGCGGTCGGAATGCTGGCTGCAGGGCTGCTGATCGCCGGCACCGGAGTGATCCGGGGCTGGCTGGCATCCCGGCAGGCTGCAGACCGAGTCACCGTAACAAAGGCTCAGGTGGAACTGGAACGTCGTGCGAAGGCGTCTGCTGAAGAGTCTCTGGCGATCCAGCGAAAAGCTGCAGACAACAATTTGGCCGCGGGCATTCTTCGCAGTATTGGGTTGACAGAGAATGGGGATCAGCACGAATTCAGTCCCTTGCTGAGCGAAGAGGAATTCGCCGCGCTGAATGCGTGGGGCGCAATCAGGGACGACGCAGAGCGTGTGGCAGTGCTCAGACAGGGGCTTGAGCAGGCGGCAACGGCGATGCAGATCGGGAATCGTTTTGACAGCGTACTGCAGGCCTGTGTGGGTCTGAGCCGTTCACGGCGGCTGCTTGTGCGGGATCTGCTGAGTGAGAAACAGCGTTGCAGCGAGTGTCCTGCGGAAGTTCGTGCTGTGAGTTGCCTGCTGATGGTCTCTCTGGGTGAAACAGATGTGTACTCGTTGTCTGATGTCGCCACTGTGTGGCTGCCGGATCGAGCACTTCGCCAGACGTTCGAAACGAGGCTCTGGCG
>CAZLOQ010000134.1:0-17033 GCA_964561125.1 uncultured Chitinophaga sp.
ATCGGCGAGAACGCTGCCGTGATTCTGGGAGCGGGTCTGGCGGGCCTGGAAACCTACGAGACACAGCACGAAAAACTCCTGACACGCGGTCCGTCACGTGTCAGCCCGTTTACGATTCCCATGCTGATGCCCAACGCGCCCCCGGGGAATGTCAGCCTGGCCTTCGGGATTCGCGGCACCGCCTACACCACCAGCAGCGCCTGCTCGTCGTCAGGGCACGCGATGATTGACGCATACGAATACCTGCGGAGGGGTGATGCGGACTTCGTGGTCACCGGCGGCACTGAAGCCTCCCTCACACGACTGGGCATCTCCTCCTTCGTCAACATGCGGGCCATGAACAAAAGCTGCAACGATCGTCCCAAACAGTCCATGCGTCCATTTGATGCAGACCGGGGCGGTTTCATCATGAGCGAGGGCGCGTCGATCCTGATTTTTGAGACGGAAGAACACCTGCGCCGCCGCGGCGGTAAAGCCTGGGCTGAAGTGCTTTCAGGACGCTCCACCAGCGACTCCTTCCATCTCACGCAGCCGGATCCGCAGGGACGACAGGCCGTCAGGGCTATCCAGCAGGCGATCATGAAAGCCGGACTGCACCCCGATCAGATTGCCGGCGAAACCTACGTAAGCGCTCACGGCACAAGCACGCACTACAACGACGCCATGGAGACAGTCGCACTCAAATCGGTTTTCAACGATCGTGCCTCCGAACTGCACATCAGCTCCATCAAGAGCATGCTCGGGCACATGATCGGTGCAGCCTGCGCCATCGAAATGGCCGCCTGTGCCCTCGCACTCTCCTCCGGTATCCTGCCCCCGACAATCAACTACGACACGCCGGACCCCGAGTGCAATCTGAACTACATTCCGAACGCCGCCGTGCACAAAGCCTGCCGCTATGCCATCAATAACAGTTTCGGGTTTGGCGGACACAACGTTTCGCTGGTGATCGGGCGTGTCGATGACCCGCAACTGCAACGCACCGACCTCTGACCCGTCTCTGTTGACTTTTTTCGCCGGCAGCCTACAACCGCACATCTGGAATTTTTCGGTTTTCGCGGAGCATTCGCTGTGGCAAAACAGACAATCGCCGTCTCAGGAGCCTCTGGTCTTGTCGGCACCCAACTCTGCTCAGTCCTGCGGGACGCAGGTCACACCGTCGTTCCCATCAGCCGCAGGTCGTCTGAATCCAATGCCATTCTGTGGGACCCGGCACGCGGTTTTCTGAATCCCGAACGCCTCGGTTCCGTAGACGCCATCGTGCACCTCGCCGGAGAGAACATCGCCGGGGCCAGGTGGAACAGCGACGTGAAAAAACGCATCCGTGAAAGCCGAGTGGCCGGCACACAAAGTATCGTCGATTCCCTCAAATCCCTTCCCAAACGCCCCTCCACACTCGTCTGCGCCTCCGCCACTGGCTTCTACGGCAATCGCGGTGATGAAGTGCTCGATGAAACATCAGCCCCCGGCACCGGCTTCCTCGCAGATGTCTGCCGCGACTGGGAACAGGCCGCCCTGTCCGCAAAAAATCTGGGCATGCGGGTGATCTGCGGGCGGATCGGTGTTGTGCTCTCCGGCAAAGGCGGTGCCCTCCGCAAAATGCTCTTCCCGTTCAGAATGGGGGGCGGCGGAATTGTGGGAAACGGGCGCCAGTACTGGAGCTGGATCGGGTTGACCGATCTTGCCAGAGCCCTCGCATTTTGCGTCGAAACCGGCGATATCTCAGGCCCGGTTAATCTCGTCAGCCCTCATACGGTCACCAACTTTGACTTCACCAAAACTCTTGGTGCGGTCCTGCGTCGCCCCACGATCTTTCCTCTGCCGGCGTTCATGGCCCGAATCGTCCTCGGCGAAATGGCAGACGAACTTCTCCTCGCAAGCAGTCGCGTCACTCCGGCTGTGCTCAGAAAAGCCGGATTCACATTTCAGGAGGCCGATCTGAAGACCTGCCTGCAGAATGAAGTGGGATGACCCGTCGACTCAACCGGGCAGGCGGAGCGACGATGATGAAAATTCCGGCAACAGCCAGTGATCCTCCAACACAACAGATTACGAGCCAGTTACAAGCCATCGGTCAGGCGGCAAAGGTGCACGCGAATACGCCCGGCTGGGCTCGCATCTGCCTGCTTGCAGCGGCACTGCAGTGCCTCGTCTGGGGCCCGTTCATTATTCTGGCCCCTGCTGCTGCCGGGACTGCCTATGGGTTCTCCAGGCCACTGGACGACGTATTTCTCTGGCAGGGTTTGGGGCTGGTGATCTTCCTGTACGGGCTGGGCTATGCTGTCGCAGCCTTTGATCCCTACCGCCACTATGCTGTCGTGCTGGTGGGGTTGCTGGCCAAGATCCTTGGCCCGGTGGGTATGGTCTGGGCTGTCGGACAGGGTCAGGTCTCCGCGAATGTGCTCTGGCTGATTCCTGTCCACGACGTCATCTGGTGGTGGCCGTTTGCCGTGATTGTACTGCGGGGACGAAGGTGGGAGTGTCCAGCGGACAGCACGCTTAAGAAGCGTTAATTTCCTTGGTATCCCAGCAGCCGCCGAACATGACGGGCACGCTGCTCTGCCTCAACCGGATCCTTTCCCAATGCCGTGATATGCCCCATCTTGCGCCCTCTTCGAGCTTCTTCTTTTCCGTACAGATGGATGGCGGAGTGGGGTACGGCCAGAGCCGACTTCCAGCGGTCGCAGGTAAGCGATTGCAGGTGGTCACCCAGCAGATTCACCATGACGGCTGCGGTATCGGAGGTTGTGTCACCGGAGGGCAGGCCGGCGACAGCCCGGAACTGCTGCTGAAACTGACTGGAGCGACAGGCTTCGATGGTCCAGTGGCCGCTGTTGTGGGGGCGAGGCGCGATTTCATTCACCAGCAGTGTGCTGTCGGAGACCGCAAAGAACTCGACACACAGCACCCCGATCACCTGGAAGTGCTCAAGAATCGCGCGTGTGACCTCACGGGCCTGCTCTGCCAGTGCAGCAGTGATCAGTGGGGACGGGCAGACTGAGACGTCAAGAATATGGTTGACATGCGTGTTCACAGTTGGAGCAAAGAAGTGGCACGAACTGTCCGCGAATCTTGCTCC
The DNA here is from genome assembly GCA_964561125.1 of uncultured Chitinophaga sp. GTDB lineage: Bacteria > Planctomycetota > Planctomycetia > Planctomycetales > Planctomycetaceae > SXXK01. The sequence continues at coordinate 3,080 of CAZLOQ010000134.1, forward strand.
TACCAGCGACATCTCAAAAGCAAACTCAATTCTCTTTTCAAGAATCGCTGTGGAAACGCCCAGAGAATTCCAGGCGGCTTCAGAGTCATCCCCCTGACGCACACGTATCTGACCTTTGCCGTCATAGCCCATGGTGATGGTTTTCAGAATCCCGTCTCCGCCAAGAGTCTCAAGCCCCGCCTGCAATTCGGCAGCGGAAGAAACCGCAAGAAAGTCGGCAGTGGGGATGCCGATGGAACGCACGGCAGACTTTTCCAGCAGACGATTCTGAGCGGCTTTGAGCAACAGCGAACCGGGAAAGACAGGAACGAGATTCTCAAGAAACTCGACCGCTGCGAGCGGAATGTTTTCCTGTTCGTACGTCACCACAGAAACCGTCCGGGCGAACCTGGTGAGCTGATCGAAGTCCGTGAAGCTTCCAGGAAAGCTGACGTCGCTCACCTGCCCACACGGAGAATCGGCAGCATCACCGCAGGTGGCAATCCGGAAACCAAACGGACGTGCTGCGAGCGCGAACATGCGTCCGAGTTGCCCGCCGCCGAGCATACCAAGGGTGGCTCCGGGCAGGAGAGTCTGAGGGTTCCGGGGCATGGATCCAAAGTCCGGGGCGGGAGTCGGTTAAGAGGGTTCAGCAGTTGTGTGAGTGAGCAGGCGATCCTGAAGCACAGCGTCGGTCTGATTCTGCATCCAGACGCTCAGCTTCTCTGCCAGCACGTGGTCGTGGAGTGCCAGAATTCGCGTGGCGAGAAGGCCGGCGTTTTTTGCGCCGGCCTGTCCGATCGCGAGCGTCCCAACAGGAATCCCGCCCGGCATCTGCACGATGGACAGAAGAGAATCGAGACCGTTCAGAGACTTGCTTTGGACGGGAACACCCAGTACCGGGAGGGACGTCAGGGAGGCGATCATGCCGGGCAGGTGGGCTGCCCCGCCAGCACCGGCGATGATCACTTGAATGCCCCGCCCCGCAGCCGCCTCTGCAAATTCACACATCCACTTTGGTGTCCGATGAGCCGACACCACAAGACATTCGTGCGGCACACCAAACTGGTCCAGCACCCTGGAGGCTTCGGCCATGGTGTCCCAGTCGGAACGGCTGCCCATAACGACAGAGACAAGAGGGCTGGGGGTGGTCATCCGGTGATTCGCAGACGTACGAGTTTGGAATGGGGTGAACGCAGTTGAAGCGGCCGGGAGCCATAGTCAAAGGAGTTACCGCTGGGGTTCTCCCAGTTTCACCTCGATTACAGATTCCTGATCTCCTCGCTTTATGGTCAGCTTCATGATATCGCCCGGTTTAGACGCCACCAGCAGCGTGACGAGGGTCTGGTAGTCCTCGACGGTTTTGTCGCCAATTCTGGTGACAACATCGCCGGCAGCAAGACCAGCTTCGGCGGCCGGGGAGGACGGGCGGACGGAGCGTACGACGATGCCGTTCGCGCCGGACGCGCCAAGGTCGGGCTGGAGTCCCAGGAAGGGAACTCGTCGCGTCGTGCGGCCGCGTCGTGGTGCCCCTTCACTGAATGCGGGGCGGGTTTCCAGGCCATCCATGCCACGCAGGAGCTGTTCGGAGTAGTCGATGACGAGGAGCGCACCTTCCATGTTGAGTGTTGTGGCGTCATCGTCGGGCGTGTGATAGGTTTCCGTCAGGCCTGTGAAGCAGAACATCACCGGAATCTGCTTCTGATAGAAGGGCAAATGATCGCTTCCGGCAAAGGCGCCGGGGTTGACGGTGATATCAATCGGCACCGCCTCATCTGCCTTCTGCACAAGCTCCGGGAACGCTGCGCTGGAACCGACGCCGTTGACCTCCACCCGGTTATCCTTCAGACGGCCGATCATGTCAAAGTTGAGCATGGCAACTGTGTTCTCAAGAGGATAGATCGGGTTTTGAACATAATAGGAGCTGCCGACAAGTCCGCGTTCTTCGCCGGAGAAACAAATAAACACCATGCGACGTTTCGGTTTGGGGCCGGCTGCCACACGACGGGCCAGCTCGATGACGGCGGCGGTCCCGGAGGCATTATCATCGGCGCCGTTGTGGACTTCCCCGGTCCGCGTCTGTGCGCGGGATCCGTAGCCGCCAAATCCGAGGTGGTCATAGTGGCCGCCGATAACGATGGTCTCATTGGCGAGCGGGCCTTCACCTTCGATGACACCCACGAGGTTATAGGCTGTTACTGAGTTGGTTTTGAAACGCGTGACGATTGTGGCGGAGCAGCCAGTCAGCGGCTGGGAGACTGGCTTGAGAGTTTCGTCGATGTACTTGCCGACATCGTGCAGGCTGGCAAGCATGCGTCCGTCGGCCTGAATTGGCGCTGCCTGGAGGAGTTTATCGAGGATGGCCTGCCTGATATGCACAAAGGGAACGGAATCGCCGTTATTGCCGAAGCCGGAGGGTTCAAGAAGTTCGTCCTGATCAGCGGTGGGAGCACTGGCGTGGTCGTTGACAAACAGAATCGCAGCAGCGCCTGAACTGCGGATCAGTTCCAGTTTTCTGTCGATGTAAGCGTTAGGGCTGGTTTCCTCGCCCTTGAAGGCCCCATCCGGCCGGTTCTGTGGTTCGCGGCGAATGATCACCACAACCTTGCCTTTGACGTCCATCCCTGCGTAGTCGTCATAGTTGTCTTCTGCTGATGTAATTCCGTAGCCGAGAAACACGATTTCCCCGGATGCTTCGCCATTGGCACCACGACGAATGGGCTGAAATTCATCTTTAAGCTTCAGATCGAGCATCAGGTCGCCCGGGCCTTTCAGACGGACGGCAGTGGACGATTCCACAGCGACGTCTCCCAGGGTGACTTCGAAGGGCTGTCGCCAGGTGCCATCCGGGAGTCCGGGCTTGAGCCCGGCTTTCTGGTACTGATCGAGGATATACTGAGCGGCGAGTTCGATACCTTTTGTTTCAACCCCACGTCCCTCAAGTTCGTCGGACGCAAGGTATTCGATGTCGCCCTGGACTCGCGCGAGGATCTGCTCGCGGTTGAGCTCTTCGGCCGGGAGCAGTCCCGAAACGCCCTGCAGGAACACCAGAGAACATAAGGCCGCACGCGGCACGGAAATCAGCGTTGCCAACAATTGCATGGACATGCCTTCTGCTGCAATGATCAAACAGAATTCTGCACGAGACAGTCGCCGCCGAATCGTCCGGGCTGGGCAGAGCGACTGGCTGCGGAGTCGGGATTTTACCGGGCGAAAATCAGAAAGGCGAAGCCATCGCAGAATTTTCTACGGCAAATCTGCGGGCTGCCCGGACAACCCGTCCAAATCGCCGCCACGTCGAAATCCCCGCGCAATCCATTCCCCCGCCGGACTTGCCAGCAGTGCCGGCTGCAGGATCAGGTTCCCCGCCAGACCTGCAGTCAGCATTGCCGTCATCATCAGCCCGAAATGACGAATCGAACTGAAGTCATTCACGGCCTGAGTGAGCATTCCCAGGCCCAGCAGCAGCCAGCTCTGATAAATCGGACGCACACAGGCTCGCCACGCCAGCAACACAGATTCCCCGCGCCCAAGACCGTTACGAACACCGCGGCGAAACCAAACCACAAAATGAATCGAATCGTCCACCGTCACCCCGAGCGCCACGCAGGGAGCGAGCACCGCGCCCACGTTAATCGGAATCCGCAGCCAGCCCAGACCGCCAATCACCAGCAGAGTCGGGAACAGACTGGTCACCATCAGCAAAAGCCCATTCCAGCCATTCCGCATCGCCGCAATGATCGCCGCCACAATCAGCAGCACGTCCGTGCACAGCCCCTGCATCAACCCATCCACCATGGAACGACGGGCACGGTAAATGAGCGGTGCAATGCCCGTGCTCCACACCCGCACACCACTCGTCCGACCACTCCCCGCCACTGATTCTCCTTCCCGCCGAATCTCCGCCGACAACCGATTGTAGTCCAGCTGCTCCGCGCGCCGCAGCCGCAGATTCACACGCCAGAATTCTGCAGCCGGTGTCACTGCCAGAAAACCCGACGTCAGTAACTGATCCCGCTGCCGCTGCAGACGACGATTCAGCTCGCTCCGCTGCACAAAACCCAGACCGCCACCGCCGGAATCCGGAGCAAAACCCGCGATTGACAGCGATCCGGCGATGTCCGGGTGAGCCAGCAGTCGCTGTTCAAGTCGCCGCACCAGCAGCAGACGCTCCAGAGGGCTCAGAGGGGACTCCGCGGGAACCTCCACAAGCACCTCCAGAGACGTCAGGGCACCGAGCTTCTCTTCCAGCCATCGCCCCGCCTCCACCACCTGAGCTCCTTCGCGAAATTCCTCAAGCAGGTTCAGCGTGATCTCCAGCCGCGGAACTCCAATCGCTGCCCAGACTCCAGTCACCGCACACACCAGACATACCGGAACCGAGAAGCGAACGAGCTGTTTTCCAGCCAGCATCCAGAACCGCGGGAGCGGAGCATCCTCGATGACGGCCCCAGGCACTCCCGATTCACCCCGGTCAATCACCGGATGCCGCAGACCTGCCAGCGCTGCCGGGAGCCACAACACCACAAGGAACCAGCTCAGTCCGATGCCGATGGACGAAAACCAGCCGAACTGCTGAACAGGTTTAAGGTCGTTCAGGCAGAGCGTGAGCAGGCCCGCTGCAGTGGTTCCGGCGGCCAGAGCCAGCGGCAGCCAGCCTCCTCGGACAGCACGCACCGCCGCTTCTCGCGGAGTACAGCTGCGGAGCGATTCCAGGTAGTAATTGCACAGATGAATGGCCCCGGAAACAGCTGCTGTGTAGACCATCGGAATCATCGTGATCAGCAGCGAACTCATCGGCGTCCGCGTCAGCGGCAGCACGGACAGGCTGAGTGTCGCACCGTAAAAGCCCGTGACCAGCACCAGCATCGTGATGCGAAGATCCCGCAAAGCAGCCCACGCAATCAGCACGGCCGCCAGACAACTCAGCACGATCGCCTTGAACATCGCATTCAGACTGGCCTCATCCAGCGCTCGGTTCAGCACCGGTGCGCCAGCCCAGCGGACCTCACTGAACGAGACACCTGCCTGCTCAATCGCCAGCCGCAGCTTCCGCAGACTGTCCGGCACATTTGCCCGGGCCGCCGCACTCAGCCAGACCATCACGCACGTGTGACGACCATCCGGACCAGCCAGTGTTCCCCGCAGACGCTCCACCGCCTGCTCACGCGACAACCGCAGCGGTGCAGCAGTCAGTCGGCGAAGAACTTCGCGGCCCGTCGAGATCCGATCTGCCAGCCCCAGGCCGCCACCGTCGGGCGCCAGCAATTCATGGAGCCTGTCGACACGCTCATCGTCGAGCGTACAGCCTTCCCAGGAAATCACAATGAACTCGTCATTTCCGAACGCCGCCTGAAACCGACGATAGTCCTGAGTTTCAGCATAGCCCTCAGGCAGCCAGTCGCGGACGTCGTTGCGGGCCGTTCCAAGGGCTGAAAGTCCAAGCACCCCGATGACAGGCAGCAGCCACCAGCCGATCCGGGCAATCCGCTCCTGATGACGCTCGAAGAACAACTGCCACATCAATCTGTACCGCCTGCAGCCAGAACAGCCGCCCTTCAGGCAAGAATTTCCTGAACAACATGCTGCGGCTCCACTCCCGTCAGTCGCTGATCCAGCCCCTGATAACGCCTCGAAAATCGCTCATGGTCAATTCCCATGCAGTGCAGAATCGTGGCGTTCAGATCGTTCACATGACAGGGGTTTTCCGTGATGTTGTAACTGAAGTCATCAGTTGCTCCGTGCACAACACCACCACGAATTCCACCGCCTGCCATCCACATGCAGAAGTTGCGAGGATGGTGATCGCGACCGTAATTCGTCTGCGTCAGCGTGCCCTGAGAATAAACCGTGCGTCCGAATTCACCGCCCCAGACAACCAGCGTGCTGTCCAGCAATCCCCGCTGCCGCAAATCCCGCAGCAACGCAGCACACGGCTGATCTGTGTCACTGCACTGATACCTGATTTCACTGGGCAGAGATCCGTGCTGATCCCAGCCACGATGCAGAATCTGCACCGCTCGAACACCTCGCTCAACCATCCTGCGCGCCAGCAGTGCGCTGGCGGCAAATGAACCAGGCTTCTCGACTTCAGCGCCGTACATGTCGAGTGTTTCGCGGGTTTCCCCGGACAAATCCACAAGCTCCGGAACGCTGCTTTGCATCCTCCATGCCATTTCGTACTGGGCGATTCGCGTGAGCGTTTCCGGGTCACCGAAACGCTCAACTGTTCTCTGGTTCAAAGCCGCCAGCGAATCCAGCATGAGCCGACGACTGGCTGGAGCAACGCCCTCCGGGTTGTCAATATACAGCACCGGATCACCCACGCTGCGAAGGGCCACTCCCGTGTATCGGGACGGCAGAAATCCGCTGCTCCACATGCGGGAAAACAGTGCCTGAGCCGCATTTTTCGAAGACCACCGCGGGGTCAGGACCACAAACGCCGGCAGATTGTTGCTCTCGCTCCCCAGACCATAGGCCAGCCACGAACCAAGACTCGGCTTGCCCGGAACTTCGCTGCCTGTGGTCACGAACGTGCAGGCCGGATCGTGATTGATGGCATTCGTGAAAACACTCCGCACCACCGCCAGCTCGTCCACACAGCCAGCCGTATGCGGCAACAGCTCGCTCACCCACGTGCCGCTCGCACCGTGCCTTGAAAATTTAAACATCGAAGGCGCCACAGGCAGCCGCGACTGCCCGCTTGTCATCGTGGTGATTCGCTGTCCGTTGCGGATCGAGTCCGGCAGGTCGGCATTGAAGTGCTGGTGAAGTCCCGGCTTGTGATCCCACAAATCCAGCTGCGATGGGCCCCCGTTCATGTGCAGGTAGATCACAGCCTTCGCTTTGGGAGCAAAGTGCGGTAGACCGTCGAGCGGCGGATGGATGCGGTCACTTCCCGGACTCTCTGCCGCAGCACTCTCCCGGGCAAGCAAAGCTGCCGCCACTGAGCCCAGTCGCAGTCCACTGGCCAGAAAGTGACGGCGCACATTCAGCTGTTGCAGATCGATGAACGGGTGCATATCAGTTGATTGCCTCTGCATTGCCCACCCCCGTGCCGGTTTCGTCTGTCAGCTGCAGGGTGAGCGAATCTGAGCGTTTGGAACGGTCGATGGTGATCGTGAGCACATGCGGACCGGCCGCCAGTTCCGCCGAAAATGCCGCTGTGGCCGGCACGGGCACACCGTCAATGCGGATCTCCAGACCTTCAGGACGATCCACATGGAATCCGATTCGCCCGGGAGACGTGACCTGGATCCTCGTCTGCACAAAGCTCACAGACTGCTCCCGCAGCTTGAGCACCGGAACCTCGCCAAGCGGCAGCGCCCCCGAGACCACACTGTACTGCGGCGTGAATGTGAAGGCCGGATCTCCCGTCGCTGCACTGCTGAAACTGGTGCGGTTAATCTTCTGCAGACCTTCGGGAGTCGGCTGCAGAACCTGCCACGAACGGATCAGGCGGAGTTTGGAAAGCGTGTAATCCGGAGTCCGGCCAAGTTCCGAAAGGAAGCGGACGAGTGCGGCAAGGTCGTCATCGGTCAGCGAATCAACAAGTCCTTCGGGCATCAGTGAAACACCCTGTCCCGATTCTTCAATCTCACTCACCGGGATCACAACCACCTGATTCTCAGCCGTGCGGAGCGTGACCGCCTTGTCAGACTTCTGGATCTGCACGCCTGCAACCACCTGGCCGCTCGCAGTGGCAATCACCGTCGTGTGATAGTTTTCCTTGACTTTGGCGTTGGGGTTCAGGAGCGATTCCAGAAGGTAGTCCGGCTGAGCACTGGCACCCAGACTGATCATGTCCGGGCCGACCAGACCACCGGCGGCACCAATTGCGTGACATTTCAGACAGCCCAGCTGCGGGCTGCGAAACACAGCTTCACCGGCAGCCGCACTGGCAGTGCTGCCGGCTTTGGCAAGAATCGCTGCCCGGGCTTCCGCTGACAGCGTTTTTCTGGCGGGAATATTGCCGGCAGTTCTTAGAGTTGTCTCCAGTCCGGCATCCGCACGACCGCTCTCGCGCAGCACGCGGAGCACTTCAAGGGCGACTGCTGTTTCCAGCTGCCGGTTCTGCAGGGCAGCCGCGAGCAGTTCAGGTCCGTTGCGACCGCTGATCAGAGTCCGCGTGGCGGCTGCAGCTTTGGGGTCCTTTGTGCTTTCAAGAATGGCCGCGATCTGCGCGGCTGACTGAGCGGGCCGCACCGCAGCAAGAGCATCCAGAATCAGCAGGCGGCGTTCCAGTGCAGTCCCGTCTGAGTCAGCCAGCTGCCGCAGCTGGTCCAGCAGACTGTCCTCGCGCCCAGCGACAATACCCGATACCGCAGCTGCAAGGTCTCCGGAGTCTTTTGCGGGATCCACCGCGGCAGCGCTGAGTTTTTCGTAGAGTGCGGCAACCTTCCACTGACCGGCCGTCTGCAGCGCCAGCCTTCGCAGAACGGAATCCTGATCCTGCAGCAGCGGCAGCAGGACAGCCGCATCCACCGGCGGAACGAGCTTGCGGGCGGCGGATGTCGTCACGAGTGTCTGCAGGGTGGCCGCATCGCGGGCGGCGAGTGCGGCAGCAGTCAGCCGCCCAAACTGATCCGGGTTGGCACTGCCGGCAATCAGCTGCACCAGCCGCGCCCGGCGGGCTTCTGAGATCTGTTCGCTGTAGAGATCCTTCATCAGCAGGTCCACAGGAGCCCCTGCGCCAACAGCGGCGAAGGCAAATGCCACCTGCTCCGCGTCACCTGAAAAATTCATTTCGCCCTTCTCGAACGCCGGCCGCCAGCGGGGCGCGAGCTCTTTTGTGGTGAGCCAGAGTGCGTAGTCCAGATTTGAATCGAGTGGCTGGCGGAGCGGCAGCAGGGCGGTTTCAATCAGCCGCGGATCCTGGTAACGCGCGACTATGGCCGCTGTCGGCGGCACGGATTCAGAAGGGAAGGCCGAACCATCCGCCAGCTGCTGTTCGGAATCCTGCAGAGGTGAGAAGGACAGGGCACGGATGGCTTCCAGACGGACCCGCGGATGGGCGTCCTGAATCATCCGGGTGAGCAGTTCAGGGGAATCGGGGATGAAGAATTTCCAGTGACTGAGCACTCGGACGGCAGCCGCTCGAATCCGCCCGTCACCGCTGTTGAGCAGGCTGTTGAGCAGTTCCGGCTGGACCGAGCGGGCAGTCTGGTAACACCAGAGAGCTTCCAGCTGAACGCGCTCACGTTCGTCCTCTGAAAGCTGTGCCGTCTGCAGCCATGTCGTCAGTTCTTTGGCCACCTGAGGGCCGCGCTGTCGCAGCAGCTGTTTGGCTGACTGACGTTCAACGCCGTCCGTCGACCGCAGACTCTCAAAGAGCGCCTCTGTCGTGCGGTCGCTCATCTTCCGATATTCCCGTTTGGGTGCACCCTTCCAGGTCACTCGCCAGATTCGTCCGTGAGTGCGGTCGCGACGCTCATCACGGAAGTCAACTTCCCCGTGCTGAATGATCGGGTTATACCAGTCTGCCACGTAAATCGCGCCATCAGGGCCGATCTTCACGTCGATGGGGCGGAAGGCCACATGGTTGGACCAGATCACTTCCTGCTGTTCGCGCGACACATAGCCGGAGCCCTCTTCAGTGAGCACAAACCGAACGACACGATGCCCGCGGAAGTCGTTCGTGATCGCATTGCCCTGCCAGTCGGGCGGCAGCATTGGAGTATCAACGAGTTCCAGTCCGCAGTGCTTGGGGCTGCCCGGATTGAGTCCTCTGACAAGCCGTTCAGCGTCGGCGGCCGTAAAGTAGTAGCCACCAGGAATCACATAGTTGATCCCCTCGCCGCCGGCACCGTCGGTGGCAAAAGACTGCCCCCAGCGATCGTAGTGATGCCCCCAGGTGTTCACCAGTCCCCGCAGGAACACACCGAGCTCCAGCGTGTCGGGACGAAACTGCCAGATCCCGCCGGCATTCAGCCGCCGCACGCCCCATGGAGTTTCAATATGGCTGTGGATGTAAATTGACTGATTGAAATACAGGTAGCCGTCGTAGCCCCAGCGCAGCGTGTGCAGAATGTGGTGCGTGTCTTCCGTGCCGAACCCCGAGAGTACTACCCGTTTGGAATCGGCCTTCAAATCTCCGTCGGTGTCAGCGAAATGCACCAGCTCAGTGCTGTTGGCCACCCACGCGCCACCGTCGCCCGGTGCCACTCCGGTGGGTATGAGCAGTCCTTCGGCGAACACATGTGTGCGGTCGGCCACACCGTCGTGATCGGTGTCTTCCACCACCAGGATGCGGTCAGTCGCCGCCGCGCCTGGCACAATCTGCGGATAAACTTCGCTGCTGGCGATCCACAGCCGGCCATCTTCATCGAAGTTCATCTGGATCGGTTTGGCGATGGCCGGGTCAGCCGCGTACAGCTGCACCTCAAAGCCCTCAGGGACTCGGAACGTCGCCAGCTCCAGAGCCGGGTCGGGAACCGGAATGTCCTTTTTCGCCGGAGGCTGGGCCACCGCAGTGGAGGCACCGACGGGAAGGGCAGTGAGCAGTGTCAGGATGGCCAGCGAACGCCAAATCGCGGAACTCATGGGGAGCACCGTTAAAAGTGAAATTGGAAACGTGGAGGCAGCGACCGCGGAGTGGGTCCGCAGCCGCTGCCGGTCAGACCGGAAAGCCACACAGGTTACGGCAACGGCACAGTCCGCAGATTAACGGAACCACCTTCGGACTGCACGAGCACCAGAGCCGACGTTTCGTTCAGTTTGTCCATCTGCAGGACTCCGGTCAGCGACTCGACCGTTTCAAATTTCTGCCCGGCTGTCCCGCCCCCGCCAACAGGTTCAGTGAGCGCTTTGGCTGTCTTCAGTCCTGAAGTGCTGATTTTCATGACGCCGCGGGCGCTGTTGCTGAGCAGCAGCCAGGCTGCCCCGTCTTTTGTATACGAAATCATATCCAGCGGCCGATTGCGGTTTCCCAGCTCGGCAACGGTGTCCGCCTTGATGCGTTCAGCGGATTTTTCGAGCTGACGGACGGGGATTTTCACGAGTGGCGTGCAGACGTAAGCCCCCAGCACCACAGGTTCGCCGTCGACCATCAGCGGCACAAAGGTCCGCATCGCCGCATAGTCTTCGCTCTTGCCGTGAGCCGCGTGGTAGATCTCAACGGCAATCCCTCGATCCGCCTCAGCGAAGGGGAAATTGAGCTCTCGCAGAGTGGAGGGAGACTGGGCATTGCTGAGCCCGGAGACCAGCAGCTTATTTTCGAAGAAGGCGATATCCGTGATCGACTCTGCACGACGGTTCGCCGCTCGGCGACCTTCACCGACAACCTTGTCTTCCGGGGCATCAGCAAGGATCACCTTCGAAAAGTTCACGTTCTGCAGGGACATCACTGTCACCTTGCCCGCTGCGTCAATTTTCACGAGCCCCGGTTTGTCGTCAGCAGTCACTGCAACAAACGCTGTCCCCGTACGAGGATTGACGGCCAGATCATTGATGCTCACGGCCTTTTCAGCCAGTTCTCCGGCGAGTACCTGCTGAAGATTGTCGAGGCTGATGGAGGCACCCGCGGCGCTGCCCTCGGTATCCCCGGTGGCAATCGCGAATACCGCGGCCGATTTGGCATCACCCACAAACAGAATGTCAGCCGGGCCGAAGGCCAGCGTGGTGGCAGACTGCAGATCAGGAGTGCCGGGCTTCAGCCCGTTGACGTCTCCTGCCAGTGCAGCAGACATGGCCACCCCGGCCAGAAACGCAGCAGCTCCGGAAAAACACTTGTACATCCTGGTTCGCTCCCTGATTGTCGTGACACAAACGGCAGTGCCCCGTACGGCGCACACATCCTGCCACGGGGAATCAAAACCAATCCGTCGGGGAAAAGCAAACGAATGAGCCCCGGGAGCGGTTCCCACTTGCAGGGCACTGGCCAACATCCTACACTTTTTTCAGTCGGCAGTTTTTGCAGGACCACGACGTTCACAGGATTGAACGTGACCACGGAAGGGATTTCGGATGCAAACGATCTCCGCGACGGCAGCCCGTCGCAACAGCGAACACAACCCCGGAAACCGCAAAGTTCACTGCCCCATCTGCGGACCAGCTGAAAGCAGGCCGCTGGGAACATCAAGCGGCCTGCCGGTGGTCACCTGCTGTGGCTGCGGTCTGGTCTATGTCGCAGAATGCCCCGAAGTCAGTGAAACGCTCAGATTCTTCCAGGACGACTACGTTCCGGACGCCGAGTCTGCTCAGGTTTCCTTCGTGGATTCGCGAGGCAAAAGTATCGCACGCGGTGCCGCACGAATCCGAAAACATGCTCCCGCCGGCGGACGACTTCTGGATGTTGGCACCGCAGCCGGATTTTTTTTGAGACAGTTTCAGGGTGATCCGGCATGGGAAGCTGCCGGAGTAGAGCCTTCGCGAGTCGCCGCGGCCTACGCGCGAAAGACGTTTGGCGCCACCGTGCATGAAGGCTTCCTCGCAGACCAGAAGTTCCCCGACGGAATGTTCAACGTGCTCTGTTCCATGGATGCCTTTATCTGCCACAGGAATCCTCGTGAAGACATGCTGGAGTTCTTTCGAGTGCTGGCACCCGGTGGTGTGCTGGCGATCGAAATCCCCGGCCATCGGTTCCGGATGCTGTTTGGATCCGGGCTCATCTATCGTCTGCTGACGGGCCATTCCCTGCGGCTGAACGCCGGCGTCAACTTCTTCTATTACACCCGTGAAACGCTCACGCAACTGGCAGAGTTGTGTGGTTTTGAGCTGGAGGCTTCGTATCCGGAGAGCATGCCGCGGAGTGAGCGTCCGCTGAAACAACTGTTTCGCAGCCTCTGGGACACGGGTGCCGCAGCGCTGTATCACCTGACCGGAGGTCGGCTGAATTATTGTTCCAAGGAACTGTGCATTTTTCGCAAGCCGAATTCGTCGGTAGTCACTGATCGCGCGGTCACCAGATTTGTCGCGGCCGAAGCCGCCGCTGCGTGACATCACAGGCGGCCGTGTGAGATCGATCAGCAGGAGCGGAAGGAGCAGCAATGGAGCCGCAGTTTTACGCTGAGTTTCTGGAGAGACTGGGACACACCGTTCGCGAAGCCCACGGCGTGTTCTGGTACAACGTCTTTTCGCATGCCTGGATTTGTTTTCCCCTCGAAACGCAGCTCGCCCCCGCCGAGATTGATCTGTCCCGGATTCTTGGGAACGACCGCGGGGGCATCGTCCGCTACTGCTGCCCGGTTGAAGATGGAGTCGCCGGGTTTCGACATGTCGTTTCAGGCCGCGATTACGATCTGAAATCACTGGAATCCAAGGCCCGCAACCAAACCCGGCAGGGGCTGGAACGGTGCGTCTGCGGCCCGGTCGACGGAAAGGAAATCGCTCGCGAAGGTATCGAGCTGCACGCTGAAACACTCACTCGCCAGGGACGACGCCTGTCAGCCGGCTATCAGGACTATTGGCAGCGATACTTCGAGGCGGTGTCCGTCTGTCCGTCCGCCACTGTCTGGAGCTGTCGCTGCGAGGGACAGCTGGCCGCCTTGCTGATTTCGTTCAAAATCGGCTCGGTAGAAAACATCTGTATTGTCAGATCCCGCGCAGAACTCCTCAAAAATCGCCCCAACAACGCGCTCCTCTTCACATTTCTGAAATGGGCGCTGCAGAGAAGTGGCACAACCGAGGTCTGCATCGGACTACAGTCGCTGCAGCCACAGATGTCGTCCCTGGAAGTCTTTAAACGCTGCATGGGGTTCAGAGACCAGCCGATCGGCCAGCGCATCGAAGTGCAGACGCCACTGGGCCTCACCGTACCGCCACTCGCCGCCAGACTTGCCGGCAGCATCGCCGGAAAGATCGGCGGCGAATACGCTGCACGGCTGGCTGGTGCTCTTGCCATCTACAGCAATCAGCCGCGCATTCGTCGGGCCGCCTAGCTGGGCAGCGCGAGGTTCAACGTTCCGTTCACTTCCCACTGCCCACTTGCCCCTGCGTTTTCGGCCTGTAAGGCCAGTTCCAACAGCCCGGGGTGCAA
>CAZLOQ010000135.1:0-3696 GCA_964561125.1 uncultured Chitinophaga sp.
AATCTGCTCGGACTATCAACTGCAGGCTGCTCGATGACGAATACGTGCATGCTTTTCAAGAGACGATGCTGAAAGGTAAGCCGGTATAGCCATCGGAACCGACCCTGCTGACCAGCGCAAACCCTGATCGCTGCATGCTGCTGGCCGAAACCGCCGGCAGAAACACTCAGGAGCCCGCACTGAACTCCGACAGCGATTATCGCCCGAGAAACGTTCCCCCACTCAATTGAGCAATGCGTGTTAGAAAAACACCGAATGGCAAGTGCTTTTGATTCCGTCCCGAAAGGCGGTCACTGAAGTAGTCCCCGAGACCAATCACATTGATGGGTGTGGGATTGCCTTTTTGGTTTTCGCTAACAATCAAGTCAAGGACCTCATTCTGCATGATTCGAAAATCTTCTGATGTGGTCTCAGCTTCCGGCTTCAGCATTGGCTGACCGTCTGTGAAGAGAAAAATTGCATCTACATTCCTCGCCTCGTATGCGGTGCGGAGTGCAAGAAATGTATTGGTTCCGTCATTGGGCACGGTCTCTTTGAGAACGTCGAGCAGAGGTTGAATGTCCACTCGTCGCGAAACTGCGGTCTGCTGAAGGGAGATGAAGTCACCATCGCGGGGATAGACGTTTACCTCATTATTGAACATCACCAACTGAACTTCCTGAAACGGAAGAAGCAGAAGCCAATTGCGAATAACAGTCTGCGTGTAGTCCCAGCGACTTTCTGCGGATGAATTTGAAGATCGCACCATACTTCCTGAGCAGTCCACAACGAAGACCACGCGACCAAGACCACTCTCGCGAGTCCGAATCCCCAGCAGTTCCTGACGAAAACCCTGCTCACGAACCTCTGCTGTGATTTGTTCATTGCTGAACTTCTTCAGCTCAGCCTCGAGATCAGCAACAACGCTCGAAAGACGCATTGACTCCATGCGGGACTGTGCCAGTTCTGCCTTCAGTTTAACAACCTGCTCCTTCTGTGAGGCATAGTCCTTTTCCATCTGCTCCCAAGCGGCAATCTGCTTCGGGGTGGGAATCTTTAGCTCAGCAACATACTTCTGAAGATCCAGAAGCCTGCGTTCTGCCTCGGCGAGCTTCTTCTCAGAGTCGGCCAGTTGGTCCCGGGCTCTCAGCAGGTCACGCCTAGCTGTGTCAAGTTCCGTCAGCAACTCCCCCAGCTTCAGCTCCACGTCTCTCAATTGCTTTCTCGCCTCAGCCAGCTCGGCTTCAGTCTTTGTCAGGCTTTGAAGGAGTTTATCGTAGCTCTCAATCTTCTTCTGCAGAGCAGCCCGCTCCAGCTGGAGCCGCTGTAGTTCTGCTTGAAGTTCAGCCTTCTCAGCAATAGCTGCATCAATCTTTGCAACTCTTTCCTCATACTCTTCTGATTTCTGTTCAAAACTGCGGCTTGATTGCTCAGCACGTTTTCTGGCTGCACTCTCGCCGACAACAGTCACCAGCAGAACAATGAGGCCGACCATCAGGAGGTCAGAGAGCGAAATCCAGCCGATTGACGACGAATCATCATGCTCATCACCAGACAGCATCTGAGGTCTCCTTAACGACTATTTCGAACAGAATCTGCGAGCCTGCCAACGTCTGCCGTAATCTCAGCGAGGTGTGCGATCAGAGTCTTAACGGAGTTGTCCGTCCTCACCTGCAAAGATTCAGGGATCGCATCGAGGATTGCCCGCCAATGAGAAACTGACTCCGTTTGTCGATCAACCGAAAGTTTCAGAGAATCCACAACCTGACGCATGATTGACAGGGAACTACTGACTTCGCTGCTCACATTGCCAAGACTGTCAATCTGAGCTTTTCCGGATTTAAGAGTCTCTGACAGCCCACGTATTGCATCTGGCAGGTCCTGCGCAGACTCAGAGGCCGATGCAAGGCCGCTCGCCAGCGTCCTCTGTGCGTTGACAAGCTTCTCGCCAATCTCCTCATCGAGCGTCTCACCGAGCGATCTGGCTGATGTCAACAGCAAAGTGGACGTGTTTTCCAGCGCTCCGCTGAACACTGCAGACGAACTATTTACTCCGCTGGCAGCGGCCTCCAGTGACAAACGAGTCTCCTCAATTGCTTTTACCAGTCTTTCAAGACGCCCGAAACCCGTCTGGAATGTGCTCGACGACACCCGCATTCGCTCACTCAGATTCCTGACTTCAGCTGAAAACTCCTCCAGCAGACGCTCTGCGCCGGAAATTCCCTCCTGGGACAAGTGTTTCAGGGCGGGACCGAGGCTCTCAGAGGTCGCGGTAAGTTCGCTGGTGACAGTCTGCATGGCCAGTCGGCTCTTAGCTGCCTGATCAAGGCTGTGAGAAATCTCTGCATTGATCCCCTGCAAAGAGTGAGCTGACTCTCTCAGCCCCTCTATATCCTTGATGACCGCCTCATGAATACAGTGGCTTGACATTGAAAGAGAAACAATAGTCGAATGAAATTCCTGCGTGACCTGCTGTAATGAGTCAGCCGAGTGTTGTACCTGACTCCGGAGATCCGTTACGCCTGTTGTGAATCCATCCAGCAACTCGAGGGACGTTGGAAGTCCTGATTCTGCAAAGTCCTTTACCGATTTTTCAAAAGATCCGGAGACAGTCTTCATGTCTGCCGTTATCTTTTCCATAACCCCGCTGCCCTCCTTCGCAAGGGTCAGTGCAGAAGCGATCTCATGATTAAGTGCCGCGACGTGGCCCAGCACCTCAACGGAACGATCAAGATTCTCCACGATTCTTTCGTGAACCTCCCGCTGGGAAGCAACCATCTCGCGACACTGACCTCCGAAGGCGTCTGACGACTCTCGAAGACCCCCTGCCGTCAACCGCATTGTATCGCCTACCGCTGCCAATCCGGCAGTAAGATCGGAAAACTGTGTGGTCGAATCACTCACGATCAGAGACGATCTGGTGACACCCTCCGCGAACTCACTTACCTGATTCGAAAAGCTCCCGATAGCCGATCGCATTGACGGAAACGCCCCCTCGGACAGGTCGACGAATGCAGCAGTCAGCGAAGTAGAGACATTGTCGAGATCTTTCGACAGTCGTGCAAGCGACTCTCCGCCACTGAGTGCCTGATTCAAAGTCGATGCCACTGAAGTATGCAACGTCCTGACATTCTCCATTGCATCGGTAGTGGCCCGATAATTGTCAATGAGCGCCCGCTCATATGGCTCCAGTGTCTCTCGAACAGCATCGGAACACCTCTTGATTACTTCCGATAACTGTTGACTAAAAACGTCCCCGATCTGCTTAGCTACAAACTCCTGCGTCCTCATTGAGTGTTCAATCAACTTCGACGACTCCTGCATCTGAGAGGTGACTGTGCTCTGCACCTCGCTTAAAAAGCCCATGCAGCGTGTCGCGGTTTCGGCCAAAAGCAATTGCAATCCGCTGGAAAACTCGAAGGCAGCCTGAGTGATGCCAGTTGCTTCCTCCTCAAGATCAACACTGACTCTGAAACGCGCCCATCGTCTGTGAATCCCAAACAGCAGGCACTGGCTCCATATGGATGCCAAGGCGCCAAGCGCCACACCAGAATAAAGCTCAAGAATCCCGGAATCTACAACGTCACCTGTGAGTTCAGAGATGCTGAGGAACTGGAACGCAGTTCCGATCACGCCAAGTAATGGCGCAACTACGCCGAGGCGCCGCTGCGCGTCATATGAAGACTCACCGAAAAGCTGCTGATCCAAAAGCTTTGC
>CAZLOQ010000135.1:3706-6316 GCA_964561125.1 uncultured Chitinophaga sp.
CGTCAGAACTGTTAAGCAGTGCGTTTCGCTCGAGCCGCACCTCCTTCCTCCAGCGCTGCGCGACCCGCTCGAAGCTGCCGATCGTTTTACGGTAGAGAAAATACTGTAGACAAGCCAGGAGCAGAAAAAAAACAACGATGTATGGATTCATGATCTACCTCATCAGTAACAAACGCACACAGCCGTTCAGGAACGCTCGGAATTTGCCATCAACGTCAGCCTCGCAACTTTACGTTTTGCACGCAGTACTCGGAGTTCATGGCTGTCCGGAGCAAGTACAGCGACCTCGCCAAGGTCGTGCGATGCATCGTCAAGTCTGTTATCACGGAGTTTGTTCTCGAGAGCCGAGAGCAGATCCGAAACGGACGACTGGACGAAACGGTACTGCGTCAGAATGGCAGACGCGCACACGGAAGCGGGTAACAAAGACTGGAGCTCCCGCAATGTCATGAATTGCCCCTGCTGTTGCGCCTCCAGGACATCTGCCAGAAAGCTGCCTCTGAGCCATGGGGTGGCAGTCCACGTGCGGCTGGCCGCTAAATCATCGATCACAGGATGTTCGCTGTAGCGCGATGAGGCGATTTCATCGACTATTTTTCCAGCGGTAATCGGGTCGTTCGCCCGAAGTCGCCTGACAACGTCACGTAACTGCCCGGCTAACTCATCAAGACCTTGCGTCCATAGTTGCAGGAGTTGATAGTCAGCAACGAAAGACTCGAGTGCTTCGTTTTCACGTTTCAAGTCACTAATAAGATCGGTAACGTCGATCTCCAGTGGGCTACGTGCAATTTTTTCACGCAGATACCAACAATCAGAACCTTTCCACTGTCGAACTTTCTCCGCGATCAAATCCTTTTTCTTCAGAAGGTCAGAAAGCCGACGCCTCTCGGCGATGGCGTCTTCCAGGTCATCTGACATGACCTCCGCCGGCAACCCATCCAGTTCGGGAGGCCATCGTGCAAGCCGCTCAGCGATCGAATACCTGGCGGAAATACAGTTTGCGATGCGAAGCCAGTCTTTAATCCTGCTTTCTATTTCTGGTGACGGAGGCTTCTCTTTAATCCGTGCGGCGAATGTGCTTACAATCTCGTTGCATCCCGCCCAGCCGTCGGAACCGTTCCCTTTCAGCTTTGCTTTCCAACTCTCGACAAGCGCCTCGAGCAGCAATCTGGTTCGTTCAAAAGGACTATCTTTATCGAGTTCCGGGCTTCGGGGACCCTTTAAAGCCTCAAGGACTACGTCGAATTCTTCATTCCGATGAGCGTCAACAACGCGCAGGAGAAACTGAACAAACGCTATCAGTGCGGCCTGAGCCCTCTGCGCATTATCGATTGTCCTGCGCTGTCGAAAAATTTTGCTGAAAACGCTCTGTTTTTCACTTATTCCAAGGACTTTGTTCGCTCCGCTCAGCGTAAACCGATTCTCAAACTTCTGGCCTTCCAGCGGACACTTCAGTGGAATGCAGGAATCGACATCGATAACCCACGCCTTGGGGAGGGATCCGGTCACCATTATGTTCTTCGGCGACAGATCCGGGTAGAACAGTTCGTTGGCCGACAGGGCTTGAATGACATGGAGCAGTGACGCTGCTACGCCCCCCCAGAGTGCTGCAACCTGATCGCGATCGACGATGGTGCGGAGGAACCGTTCGTCAATCTCGGCTAAAGTTCTTCCCGGCAGAAAGGTAGTAACGTAGAAATGCCCGACGCCTTCTGCCAGACCAAGGTGAAGGATTGGCGGAATATTCTCAATTGGCTGCTTACGCTCAAACAGAACTTTAACTGTCTCATAACTTTGCTGAGAGAGTTGCTTGATGAAAAGGCGCAGGTCTGTATCTCCGGCTTTTGCAACTGCCCTCGCATGCCAGACTGTGTCCCGTTTCCAGACGTTCGGGGCAATTGTGAAGCACACATGGTGGCAGTTCCACAGGAATGAAATCGACACATCGTTTTTCGGTTTGGCTGGATTCCAGAACATTTGGCGGTCTCCTTAATTTCGGCGAGGTTGCGGTAGTGCCCGCACAGAGAGTTTTTGCAAGGTATACCGCGCATTTCCCGCTTTTTTCAAAGGGCTGCATTAAGAGGCAGGCGGGGCCGGCAGGCAAGCAGAGCCGGGGGAGTCAGGATGCCATGCTGTCACAAGTCCACGGTCGTCCGCCGTATCCGCACGCAGCGACCTGAGTTTGTAGATCAGGTCAGGCAAACGGTGCTGGTTTCTGTCGATGAAGGGGCGAAGACGCTCAGAGTTTTCAACGCCGTCTGTGAGCAGAATCCAGCCGTCTACATCCTGAAAGCCCATCTGGCTGAGTTGCTTAAACTTTGGCGAAAGCCGGACGACGGGATCAGAGTCTGAAGGAAGATCCAGCCATACAACAATTCGGTCAGAATTCGCGGGGATGTAGTGAGCACTTCGGTTTTTGAAAAAAATCCATCCTGTGCAATCACCGGCCTGACTGAGTGTCAATTCCTGATGTTTCAAATCATACAGGCCACCGATGAATACAAAAGAAAGGTGCAGGGATCGTACACCGCCGGATATAGGGGGAAGTTTTTTGCGGAGGTTTTCGCGTGTCAAGACATCTTCGCAATGCCAGCGGTCATGGAGTCGTGA
>CAZLOQ010000135.1:6326-16943 GCA_964561125.1 uncultured Chitinophaga sp.
TTCATGCTTCAGCGCTCTGGACGCTCGTTCTGCAGCAGTACCAATCCCTTGATCGCTCAATGCCGCAGTGACGTACAACTCTGCGAAGTCCTGAGCGAGTCGTCTCGTGCTCATTCCGCAAAACGACTGCTCGTTGCTTGTGCCATCGCAAAGACAGAATGCATACTTTGAGCCGGACTGCGCCATGCATGCAACGTCCTCTCCCAGTTCCATCTCGGAGTCGCGTTCTTTGCGTGGGCCTGCGGTCACTGTGGTCTGGAGGATGAAGGTCGGGAGATTCGCCACTTGTGGGTTTCAAATTCGGCTTATTGGGCGGTTGATGTGATGAAGGGCTGCTGAGTAGACCTTTGAGGCTAGTACTCTCCGAGGCACACAGGACAGAAGCCAGAGGCTCCAGAGGCCATTTTGAAGAGCCCTCTGAGTTGCTGAAAACGATCTTTGTCGTTGATCAGGAAGAAATTCTTCCTTGTGTGATAGGGGCACGTTCCCGCCAGTGATTTCATTTGGGGCACTGCAGCATCATTGTGTGCTCCAATAAATGCGGTCATCAGTGTGGCCCAAGGGTCTTGTGACTCCTCGCCCTCAGCGAATCCGTTGATGAGCGCCCCACGGTTGTGCTTGCCGTCGCTGAAGATGAATGCTCGAAAGTTCGGCATGACAACTTCCGAGTGATCAGGGCGTACGACGGAGTGCTCGATTGGCCGTACATCGGCAGGTCCTCCAAACTCCCGCAGATCACTTGCGAGGAGGCCGTCATAGAGTGCTTTCGCCAGCGCAAGCCCACTGGAGATATTCGTGCCAGTGCCCAGTTTCTCGATTAAGTCATCGAATGATCGCATCAAGAATTCTTCCAGCGACTGGGCGTTATCGAAATATTCGCGGAGGGACGTAGCCGAGACGATGAACCGATTTCCATTCGGCAATGGCAGAATCTCTGCATCCTCACCGAAACCAACGACTGCGATATAGGTGTCATCAGCCTTGCTGATGCCGTCACACAGATCCCAGATTCCGTTCGCAGCGTTGTACGCAACCAATTCGACACGATTTGGCACTGCAGTCCGACTGTCAGCCTGATCAGCCATCTCAGGCACCGGTTCCAGCATGGTCAGACTTACATCGCAGACAATGGCACAGAGACCGATTGATCGACGGATGGTCGCGCCTGCACGTCGCCCCCCGCCCTTTGGAAAATCTTCAACCAGAACCTTCCAGCATCGAGGGCAAAGGTCGTCGGCAGGCAGCGATTGAGACGTGAAACCACATTGAGCGTCCGGACATCGAAATGGCATTCTGCTTCAGCCCCTGTGCGTCTGAAAGATGAACTGACTGGTTGGCCGGAAATCCGTTAAGGCGAGTACGGTGCAGCATCGCATACCTCCCACACACACAAATGCCACATTAGAATACGGTCCGTCCTTGCTTTTCGCAATCATCGAGACTACTCTGCAATCTTCGTGATGTCAACGCGCTCGGTGCAAATTCCGTGCGGAGGGATGTTAGAGGCGGGGAGATTCTATCGATGGATTGCGACGTCTTCCGGCTTAGCGGATTTCTGCGACTGGCGTGCCGTTGCCCGTCCGCCTCTCTTCTGCAGTGCGGCTGCCTGCAGCTGGCAATTCTCTTGTTTTCATCGATGTCTGCCTGATGTTCCTCCGGCGTCGTTACCATGACAACAGCTTTCCCAGTTAAGACGCCAGCCTTTCCAGTGGAGCTGCAGCTTCCCGCGCCGGAACACTCCCCGCTCGCCGACGTGCAGGACGCGATTCGCCTCGAATACAACGCCTCCATCATGTGGAAGCAGCTCACTTGCCGCCGTTTGACCGCGATAACGCACTCGGAGGGCGGGGGAATCTTCGAGCTGCAGACAGGGCAGGCGGTTGATTTTGACTGGACTTGGGAGGGAGCTGTCGCTTTTCGTCCGCGAGACCTGGAGACATTTCTGCGGTTCCCGGAAGGATTTAGTGACCCGTTGACTGATTCGTCAGATTCTGTGGTCTGGGTCGGTGAAGTGGTGGAAGTGGAAGAGGCAACGGGAAAGGTGTTCGTCAAGATTGAGACTGAAGAGCAACCTCCGACCATCGGTTCATTTTTTGTCCGCCCGTTTCAGTTTCTTTCTGTCCTCCACTCCATCTATCGCTCCGTTGAATACGGGGCTGTTCGCAGAATCCTGCCTGCTCGTCTTCAGGCTGCCTGCGGTGGCATTCATCCTCGGCTCGAGGCCGCTTCCGGAATCGGTCTTCCCGAACTTCAAAGGTGGTGGCAGCACGGGTGGGCTATTTTATGGGGGCCCCCTGGAACTGGAAAGACCTATACCGTTGGGCATCAGATAGCTGAGGTTCTTCGGGACACCAGCGAACGAGTACTTGTTGTCTCCACTACAAATCATGCGACGGACTGTTCTGCGGTCGCAATCGGAAATGCTTCCCGAAATTGCATTCCGGATTTTCTGAGCGATGGTCTGATGCTTCGAGTAGGGAAAGGAACGTCCCTAAAGCGATTTGCTGCAGAGAAACTTCAGGCAATGCTGCGAGGAACCGAGACAGATTTTCTGAATCAGATAGAACGTCGGTTACAGCAACTGGCACAAACACCCCTCGCCGCAGAAAAAGCACTCATCCGTGGCGAAATCAGTGATCTTCGCAAATCCATGCGCGATGCCGGCGTTGGACGCTTTCTGGATTCCCGGGTGCGATTGATTGTCGCGACCGCATTCCGAGCTACGACTCTGACACTTCAACCGCAAATCGTTGAAATGTTCGAAGCGGGGGCAGCCCCGTTTACGACGGTGGTCATCGATGAGGCGGGCCTGATTTCCCGTGCTGCTGTCGCTGTCCTCTCGCTGCTGGCCAGTCGGCGGGTTGTCCTCGTCGGAGACGCTCGACAGCTTGCGCCCATCAGCCGAATCTGCCGACTGCTGCCGCCGGAGCAGATGAAGTGGTTGTCATCCAGTGGCCTCTCCCACCTGCATTCCCTGAACTCCTCTGAGTCCGGTGTGCATGTACTGCGGCGACAGCACCGCATGCACCCAGAGGTCTGCCGCGCGGTGTCCGGTTATCAGTACGAAGGTCTGCTGGAGACGGCAGAAAGCCGAAGAAATGCATCTTTCAAAGTTCCGCCGATTCTTGAGTCTCAGCCTCGGGCTATCTGGTACGTCCTCGACCATGACGCGTCAGATATCAAATCGATTCGAGCTGATCGCGGGCCGGGGAATAAGAGCTGGACGCGGGAGGCCACTATTACCGTCCTCGAAAAGCTCTTTACAGACCGCGATCTTCAGCGCGCATGGGGACTGTTCATCACACCATTTCGTGCCCAGGCCAGTGAAATTGCGGGCTTCCTTACTTCCAGACGTATCCTGTCGTGGGCCTCGTCGACAGTACACAGCCGCCAGGGGACCGAGGCCGACATTGTGATTTTTGACACAGTCAATGCCGGCAGTTACGGCTGGCCCAGTGAAGAGTGGAAGCGACTTGTCAATGTCGCGCTCAGTCGAGCTCGGGAATGCATTATCTTTATAGCCAGCCGCGCTGAGATGGACGAACCATATCTGCGTCCACTCAAATCACTCCTGAAACCACAAACTCTGAAAAAACAGGGGCGTAAGCTTGATTGGGCAGAAATTCACGAGCCTGAATCTATACCTTTACCCCACACCGACGTTATCTTTTCGGATCCCGGCTGCCTTGGAGCCCAACTTTACGCCCGACAGCAGCAGCGCCCGGTTCTGTCACATGAGCAGCAGCGTCTCTGCGCCTTGAAAATGGACGGCAGACCTCGACTTGTGCGTGGAGTGGCCGGTAGTGGTAAAACTGTTGTGCTGGCACACTGGATGATGCAGACCATCCGCCGCACGTGGCATCAGCCGGAGTATGTCATATGGGCGGTTTACGGAAATCGATCGCTGGAAGGACTCATCAGGGAATGTATTCAGTCTGCCTGGGAGAAGGAATCCGGCGGTCGCGAGTTCCCATGGCAGCGAGTCTACTTACTACACGTGAATGACATCCTCCGGCAACTTCTCTCTGAGCAAAGGTTATCACTCGAAGTCAACTTTGATTATGATCGCGTATCCAGTCGACTTCTGCAGGCCACTGAAGTCGGTGGAATTCAACCTCGATGTGATGCACTTTTCCTCGATGAAGCACAGGATATGGGGCCAAATACGATCCGACTTCTGAACGAATTGGTAAGACCGTCTGAAGCAGAATCCGACGGGTCTCGGGCAATTAACATTTTCTATGACAACGCCCAGAACATATACCGACGCGGTACACCGGCGTGGGGATCGCTTGGCATCAGCATGCGAGGGCGGTCAACGATTATGAAGGAGAGCTTCCGCAGTACTTGCCCCATCACCGAGCTTGCCCTGAATGTTCTGCTTAGACTGCAGCCCCCCGAAAAGAACGCTGATCATGCTGAAATGCTGTCGTTGGGGCTTATCGAAACCGCGGAACGGGACGGTCAGCCGTGGTGGAACGTCTGCTTTAATCAGATCGACGGACCACTTCCTGAACTCCGAGTCAGAGACAGCCGCGAATCGGAATTCGAAGCGACGGCCACGTATCTGGAAAACCTGATCACAAAAGAACATGTGCGTCCGGATGACATCTGCCTGATCTACAACAGTCAGAACATCCGTAGACGGATAGAAAACCAACTCATGCCGAGACTGCGGTTGATCGGTGTTGATGTTTCGCTGCAGGTAAACAGTACTTTTCAGCGGTCCCGAAAGACGCTTCTGGCGACCACAGCTAATTCCTATAAGGGATTTGACGCTGAGATCGTGGTTATCCCGGGCGTAGACCAGTTTACCGCAGAGTCCGCGGGTATCCTTGCAAACAACCTGTACGTGGCAATGACTCGCGCCAGATCAATTCTGACCATGTTTACCCACACGAATGTGCAGGGCAAAAACCGTGAGATTGTGCACACGATCACTGCATGCCTGCAGCGACTGCGGTCTCGGTCAGTCAGCATCGCCCAAACGCTGAACCAGGCCGAATCAGAAGATCTGCTGACACAGCTTGGTCGCTCCAGGCGGAATTGGCTGAAAGAAATCTCGAACCGCTACGTAGTGATGCAGGAACCGCTGTTACTCAACTCCGGCGAACTGCCGGTTGAACCGATTTTCTGGATCCAGACTGAGACCGCCCGCTGGGCCTGCTTCGGAAATCGTCAGGTGACAGCCCGCGACGTATCCAGAATGCATGCCGCCGGTGTGAGACTGTTGGCGACGGGAGAGTTGCCGACTGAAACCTGAGGATTCAGAGATAAGCCTGCAGACTCCGAATTGCTGCTCAAAGCCCCACGTCTCCCAAGTTCGGGGAACTCAGCGGCATCTGGCCGGGCTGAAGCTCTTCTGGTCAGGTCCATGGGGTGGGTTTTACCGGTGATCATTGCAGATTTCCAGCCTGCTCTGTTCCCTTCCGCGGCGCTCACTTGTTTCCGCCTCGCCGTCCGCAGAGAATTCCGCCGGCCCCACGCCTTTGTGGTTTCTTTCCATCAGAGTTTCCAAAGGTCTCCCATGACGACACCTTCGGTGATCATCAGCGCATTTGCTGACGAAGCGGCAAACCGCCGCACGGCGCTCGAACAGATGACGGCGCTTTCGGCCATCGGTCTGCGCTACTACAGCCCACGGTTTATTGACGTCACTGGTGAAGGCCGTGTCGAGCATGTCACCGAACTTTCCGACGAAAAGCTCCGGCAGCTCCGGGAGCTGCACGCGGAGTATGGCATGCATGTCACCAGCATCGGTTCGCGGATCGGCAAGGTGAAGCTGCTCGATGTCAACGATGGCTCCCACAACAAATACGTGCCCTTCCCGGAATATCTGGCAACCGAAGTCGCCCGCACCATCCGCAGTGCCGTTGCTCTGGAAACCCGGCTGATCCGCGGCTTTTCCTTTTATCATCCCCGCGGGACACGTCCCGAACAGTACCTCGATCAGGCGGCCGACCTGATTCGCAGCATCGCTCAGGTCTGTGCCGACCAGGGACTGGTGTATGGTGTCGAGATTGAGCCCAACCTGATCGGCGAAACCGGTCCGCTGCTGGCTGAACTGGCCCGCCGCGTGGATCACCCCGCCATGGTGCTCATTTTCGATGCCGGCAACGTGGCCGCTCAAAACAAAAACGCGCTCCAGGTGTTTTCTGAATACCAGGCGGTCCTGCCATGGCTCGGCTGGATGCACGTGAAGGATTACCGCATCGATCCGGCTCTGGTCTGGGAAGGTGCTGTGGACGAAGAACGGCTCAAGAACTTCGTTCCCTGCAATGTCGGCGATTCCGGTCATGAACTCATCTTCCGTGATCTCCGCGAACAGCTGCCATCGCTCCACCAGCGTCTGCAGCAGCTGGGATTGCCCGGCTTCTTCCTCGAAACCGAACCACATCTCAAGGGGGGCGGACAATTCGGCGGCTTCAGTGGTCCGGACGGCATGGGGGTGGCCGTGCGCGCCCTGTGCTCCTCTCTGGACTACGCCGGTATCGGCTACGAACTCCGAACCTTCCGTGACATCCGCCAGCTGCGGGGATTCTGAAAGCAAAGCGACCAGCATGACATTCCGTTTTGAAACCTCCCGGGCCTATCTCGTGTGCCCCAAATCCCGCTCGGACCTGGTTCAGGAGCCTGATTCGCTCATCAGCACCAGCCCATCCGCCCGACTGCGTTATCCTGTTGTGGACGACATTCCGCGACTGCTCGTGGACGAAGCCAGCGAACTGCCGCTCGCCGAGTGGCAGCAGATCATGGAGCGGAATGGTCGCGACCGCGAAACCGGGCTGCCGCTCTGAAATCAGCATCGCTCGCCAACAATTCCGCAAACACACGATTTTCACCCATTCTTCCAACTGCTCCCAACAACAGGACCTTCTCGATGACCGACATTCATGACCTCACACGTCGCCTGCAGAAACCAGCCGACTCCAAAATCGTCCTTTACGTGGCTGACGGACTGGGCGGTCTGCCGCTGGTGCCCGGTGGCAAAACAGAACTGGAAACGGCGAACACTCCAAACCTCGATGCGCTGGCGCAGCGGGGCGTGCTGGGCATGAGCATTCCGGTGCTCCCGGGCATTGCTCCAGGCAGTGGCCCAGGCCATCTGGGCCTGTTCGGCTACGATCCGCTCAAGTACGACATCGGCCGCGGCGTCCTCGAAGCGCTCGGCATCGACTTTACCCTCACCGACCGCGACGTCGCCGTCCGTGGCAACTTTGTCACGGTGGATGCAGACGGCAACATCAGTGACCGCCGGGCCGGACGCGTGTCCTCGGACATCGCCAAAAAACTCTGCGAAAAGCTCGACACCATCCGCATTCCGGGTGTTGAAGTGTTTGTGCGGCACGTCAAGGAATATCGCCTCGTCATCGTCATTCGCGGCGACGGTTTGGGGGGGCAGGTCAACGACACTGACCCTCAGCGCACCGGAGTGCCTCCTCTGCAGCCTCAGGGGGCCGATCCCGCTTCACAGAAAACTGCTCAAATCCTCGCCGAATTCATGCGTCAGGCCGCTGAAATACTCAGACACGATCAGCCTGCAAATCTGCTCACCATGCGCGGCATTGCCAAAATGCCACCGATCCCCCGCTTCCAGGACGTCTATGGCACTCGCGCTGCCGCCATCGCCGTCTACCCCATGTACCGCGGACTGGCAAGGCTCGTCGACATGGACATCCTCGACGCCGGACAGACCCTCGACGATCAACTCGCCTGTCTCGAAGCCAACTGGTCCCGATATGACTTCTTCTTCATCCACTTCAAATACACCGACTCCACCGGTGAAGACGGCAATTTTGAAGCCAAGGTGCGGCGGACCGAAGAATTCGATTCAGGCATTCCCCGCATCAATGCACTCAATCCTGAAGTGCTCATCATCACCGGTGACCACAGCACGCCTTCCAAAATGAAGTCTCACAGCGGACATGCCGTCCCCACAATGCTGGTCGCGGAAAACTGTCGCTTCGACGGTTCACGTCACTTCGGCGAATCGGCCTGTCGGGTTGGCGAGCTGGGGCAGTTCGAGGCCAAATACCTCATGCTGCACGCACTCGCCCACGCAGGACGCCTCGAAAAATACGGCGCCTGACCGTCCCCCGGGGAATGGTATGATCATCGGCATCGGCACCGATATTGTTGAAATCGACCGCATCCGCGATATGCTGGAACGCCACGGTACGCACTTCAGCCACCGCTGCTTCACTCCCGCCGAACTCCAGTGGGCTGAGCGGCAGCGGGATTCCGCCGTTCGCTTCGCCGGTCGCTGGGCTGCCAAAGAAGCCGTCGTCAAAGCCCTGGGCACCGGCTTCATCGAAGGTATGACGTTTCACGACATCGAAATCCTCCCGCTGCACACAGGGCAACCCACAGTGAAGCTCGCCGGCCGTGCTGCCGAAATTGCCGGACAGCTGGGCATTCATCGCATGCACATCACCATTTCACATGCTCGCAACTACGCCACAGCCACAGCCATCGGTGTGGATTCCGCCGGCTGAAAACTCGTCTCTGCATACGTCATCGTTCCCACCAGAGCCCGCCGGAGCATTTCGCGATGATAAAGGTCCCCGAAGTTCTCAGCACCGCACTGCTCTGCCGGACCCTCCTCACCACGGCCTGCATAAGCATTCTCTCCCTGAACATTGCCGAGGCCCAGGAAACTGAATTCCGCCTGCTCTGGCCCGAAGGTGCTCCGGGAGCCAAAGGAACGGCCGACGCCGATCGCCCGGGACTCTGGGTCTACCCGGCAGCCGGCCAGACCAACCAGACCAACCAGACCAGCCAGACCGGCCAGACCAGCGTGCAGCCGAACGGCACGGCCGTCATCATTTGTCCCGGAGGCGGCTACGGCATCCATGCGGTGGACCATGAAGGCACGCAGCCCGCCCGTTTCTTCAATCGACTCGGTATCACCGCCTTTGTTCTCCGTTACCGCCTCGCCCCTTATCGCCATCCCGTTCCGCTCAACGACGCGCTCCGCGCGATCCGTTTCGTGCGCGCTCACGCCGCCGAATTTCAGCTGGACCCTGAGCGAATCGGGATCATGGGATTTTCGGCCGGCGGGCATCTGGCCAGCACTGCACTCACGCAGTTCACGGCAGCAGACGCGTCGGCAACCGACTCTGTCGAGCAGCAGAGTTCCCGCCCGAGTTTCGGTATTCTGGGTTACCCGGTCATCAGCTTCTCTGCCGACTTCGCTCATCGCGGTTCCGCCCGCAATCTGCTCGGTCCCGACGCAGCCCCCGATCAGCTGGCCGCCCTGTCCAGCGATCTCAACGTCACGAAAGACACTCCACCGACCTTCCTGTTCCACACGGCGGAAGACACCGGAGTACCTCCCGAAAACAGCATCGCCTTCTTCACCGCCTGCAAACGCGCAGGCGTCGCCGCCGAGCTGCACGTCTTTCAGCAGGGGCAGCACGGTGTGGGATTGGCTCCCGGACACCCCGCGCTCCAGTCCTGGCTGGACACCGCCACCACCTGGCTGCGACAGAATGCGCTGCTCGCGTCCGGCAAACGCCAGGCAGTGAAGGGCACGGTGCAGCTGAATGGCACACCTCTCCGCTGGGGTTCCATCGCTCTGCGGCCACGATCTTCCCATCACCCCACGGCCTGGGCGATGGTGAACTCGGGAAAATTCAGCATCCCGGCCGCATCAGGCCCGCTCCCCGGTGACTATGACATCGTGGTCACCAGCATGGGCTCCGTCGCACCCGCTCCCACCGTCGCGGACGCACAGG
This sequence comes from uncultured Chitinophaga sp., assembly GCA_964561125.1. Taxonomy (GTDB): domain Bacteria; phylum Planctomycetota; class Planctomycetia; order Planctomycetales; family Planctomycetaceae; genus SXXK01. Next base: position 16,064 of record CAZLOQ010000135.1, read on the forward strand.
TGCTCAAAACACCAATGCCGATCACCATTGGTGAAGTGGATGCCAGCCTCGATCTGGATTACCGGGAATAATGGTCGCCGCCTCCGACAGGCAGGCTCCGGGCACCGGCGCGTCGCCGGAGCAACTGCAGCCGCTGCGGGTTCCTGAGCCATCGCAGACAGCAGCTCCGCCCCGCCCACGGATGCTCCCGACGGTACTTCGCCGGATCACCCGGTTGCCGTCACAGCTGCTGATTGGTCTGGTGCGTCTGTACCAGATTGCCGTCAGCCCCTGGCTGGGCCGGCACTGCCGTTTTCATCCCAGCTGCAGTCAGTACATGATCCTCGCGATCGAGAAGTACGGAGTCATTCGCGGGATCTGTCGAGGCACCCTGCGGATCTGCCGCTGCCATCCGTGGCATCCGGGCGGTTATGACCCGCCCTGACCCGGTGCATCAGCCCATGGATCAAACGAAAAGGGACCACGTCGAGCGACGTGACCCCTGAAGAAACAGTGACCGGTGGATGCGACTCGGATTTCCTGTCCTGCCTCGACAGCTAGCGCTCAATGCCACCTTCTTTCGGCCCCAATTAGAAAATTAGAAGCGGTACGCCGCGAGCCGTCCGGTAACGACAGGAAACATCAGCATCCATCACCGGATGGCTGGCGCCGTTCTGCTAAAAGTAGGTGCCATTGGCCCACCGCCTCCCGCCAAATGACCAATGACCCCCTGCGATTTCGGCCTGTAAGGCCAGCTCCATCAGCCCGGGGTGCAACCCCGGGTCAGCCGACCTATGAAGACGCACGCCCTGTAAGGGCAGTTCTCAGATACGGCCCCGGCAACGCCCCTCCAACGCCCACGTGGAGGAGGGATGGGTTTTGAAACACAGAGGCACAGAGG
>CAZLOQ010000136.1:0-5677 GCA_964561125.1 uncultured Chitinophaga sp.
AGTTCTCTGCCGGCTTAATCCTCGTCGGCGTTCTTCTTTTTCTTTGCAGCCGCGTCGAGGATCTGCAGGATGCCGATGGCGAGTTGCTCTTCGGGTGTCTGTTTGCCCGCGGAAGTGTTCTGCTGTGAGGCAGCAACGCTTTGACTGCCGTAAACCCAGCGCCGCTGCCCATTCGCTGACGTCTGCAGGTTCGCCTGCCCCACAACGGTCGAACTCTTCACGGAACCATTGCGAAGCACCCTGCGAACGACCTGGCCCGTGACTGGATTGATTTCTGTTCTGATTGACGACGAGCCGGATTCAGTCTCGATCTTCCCGGATGTTCCGGCTGTGGATTCGCCGGGCTTCTGTTTGCCAAGTGCTTCTGCGCGATCGTATTTTCGCGGTGCGCGTGTGGGATCGGGGGATCCGAGTGCATTTTTGTAGTCCGAGACCCACCATGCATCCGTTTGATTGTACGGGAACGCAATCCTTGCCTTCGCCACTGGTCTTCCGGCGCGGTCTCCCGTACTGGAGGATCCTGGCCAGACGTTTCCGTTCGCATCGATGTACGGTTTCTGGACCACCTGAAGGTGACTGTGGGTTTCCTTTGCCGGGGGCAGCAGTGTCCGGGGATCCAGAGGCGTACCCTTGAGCGGCGCCGATTTGTACGGCGGCTTGATTCGATTGATCTGAGCCTCGCAGGGACTGCAGACTGCTGTGGTGACGACGATGGAGATCGCACAGCAAATGATGGGGGTGATTGAGATTCGAAGACACAGAGTTAACATCCTGGGGGCTCCTTGAAACGCTCTCGAAGGTTTTGAAGCACAGATCTTTTCAGTCCGCTAACGCTTGCTATGCCGTACGCAGGTGGATCACGGTGTCCTCGGGCACCGGATCGGTGAAAGAGGCGGAATCCGCCTTCCATGCGTCTCAACAATCCGGTCGGGAAAAATTATTTGAACCGAAACGCTGAATTCGGGGATTTTGGGGGCCGCGCCGGCGTTGCTTTGGCCAGTTATGATGATGGAGAGCAGCACTACGGCATTCAGGAAGTGAGTTCCCATGGCATCATTGACCGAACTCCTGCACAAGGTGGAATCCGGCGATTCAGCCGCAGAGGAAATGCTTCTGCAGGTCGCCTATGACGAGCTGCGGCGTATCGCCACGCTGCGGATGTGCGGTGAACAGGCCGGCCAGACTCTCCAGCCGACGGCCCTGGTGCATGAGGCATGGATGCGGGTGCTGGCAACACGCCACGGTGGTGCATTCACAGATCGCCGGCGCTTTTATGCAGCGTTCGCCGGTACGATGCGACGAATCCTCATCGACGTCGCCCGTCGCAAGGCAGCCGAACGTCATGGCGCGGGTAACAGACCGCAGTCTCTGACCAGTGACCCGCCGGCGCACGCGGTTCTGCGGGGCACCGCACAGTCCAATCCGACAACAGAAGTGCTTCTCGTGCATGAAGCTCTTGAACGATTTGAAATCGTGGATCCGCTCACTGCCGAACTGGTGAATCTGCACTACTTCAGCGGACTTTCGCTCACTGAGGCAGCTGAGATGCTGCGGATTCCCCGTGCCACGGCCTATCGCTGCTGGCAATTTGCCCGGTCGTGGCTGAAAACCGAGATAGAGAAACTGTCTGTGGAGTCCGGGGAAGCCCGCGGAAAGTGATACCGATTTGCCTTCAGTTTCGCCTGAATTTTCTGGAAAGTCGTTTTTCGGGGGCATCTTTGGAGGCTTGTCTTGAACGCAACAGTGTCACGGCTGAGGCAGGTGTATCTGCGGGCGATTGAGATTGCGGATCCCGATCAGCGCTGTCGTTTTGTTGACGAATGCTGCAGTGACGATCCCGAGCTGGGCCTGCAGCTCAGACGACTGCTCGACCAGAGCGAAGTGGATTCAGACTTCATGTCAGTGCCTGCCGTGTTAAAGCCTGAACTGGTGGCAGAGTTTGGACAGCCGGCCTCAGAATCACTGCAGCCCGGCACGGTGATCGAACGCTACCAACTGCTCCGACAACTGGGACACGGCGGGATGGGAACCGTGTTTCAGGCACGGCAGATGGAACCTGTTGAGCGGCTGGTTGCCCTGAAGGTGCTGCGCTGCGGATTACTGACAGCAGGTACCGCAGCATGTGTCGAAGCCGAACGACAGACGCTGGCAGATCTGAAGCATCCCGGTATTGTGTCTGTTCTGGATGCCGGACAACTTGAAGACGGCCGGCCGTGGTTCGTGATGGACTATGTGGAAGGGGCGTCGCTGACAACATTCTGCAGAGAGCAGCGACTGTCGCTTGAAGGTCGCCTGCAGTTAATGATTGACCTGTGCGACGCGGTCCGCCACGCCCATTTCCGTGGAATCATCCATCAGGATCTCAAGCCGTCAAACGTGCTGGTCGAGCTGGTCGATGGTCGACCGATCTGTCGATTGATTGACTTTGGAATTCGCCGGGACCTGGGTTCCTCCAGTGAATTCGCAGAGCCACACGGAGGAACGCCGGATTATATGAGCCCGGAGCAGGCATGCGGCAGTTCGGGCAGTTCCGGGCGTGCCGACACGCGATCCGACGTGTTTGCGCTCGGCCGGATTCTGGCTGAGGTGGTCTTCGGGTGTCCGCGGGCCGCGGATTCCGCAGCCGGTGGATCCGCAGCCGTTGAATCCGCAGGGGACCTTTCGCTGTCCGGGCGTCACCGTCGGGAACTGCACTGCATCATCCGGCTCGCAACTCGCGAACGTCCCGCAGACCGCTATGCCACCGCAGAAGAATTGAGCGATGATTTGCGGCGGCTTCTTAGTGGCCGGGCGGTCAGGGCAATTCCTGACGACCGGCTGTACCGCATCGGGCGTTTCGCGGCCCGATACAAGCTGCTGCTGAGTCTGGCGGTATTGACACTGACCAGCCTGACAGCGGGGCTGCTGGTCAGCATTCAACAGATGCGCGCTGCACGGGCAGCCGAGCGACGGGCGAACGGTTATCTGGAAGAGGCTGAGCAGCAGGGGCGTCAGCTTCGCCTGCTGGCATGGAATTCATCGCTGCGACAGGCATGGACGGCCTGGGAGACTGGGCAGTTGGCTGAGGCGCGGCGGATGCTGGACCTCTGTATTCCACCGACCACGGTCGCCCCGGAACAACACGCTGAATGGCGAATTCTGCAGACACAGATGCAATCCACCATTGCGACGCGACGGATCTGCAGCGGTGCCGTAAATGAACTGCGACCTGTTCCCGGGAAAGATCTGGTAGCCGCAGCCTGTGCGGATGGATGTCTGCGATTGATCCGCATTCAGACCGGTGAAGTTGAGCAGGAAGTGCCTTCAGGGATCGATTCGCTGCACGCGCTGGCTGTGGATGCCACCGGCCGCCGGGTGGCCGTGGGTGGAAGTGTGGACAAGGTCACCGACCGATCCCGCGTCAGGATCTGTGAGCTTGACACAAAGACGTGGCGGGACGCATCGCCACCGCAGTTTACAACCATTGAAACGCTGGCGTTTTCCGATGATGGACGATTCCTGCTCTGCGGCGCACGCTATCAGCCACCCTTAATTCTCCGCGCAGACGATGGCAGTGTGGTCACCACGCTTCCCACAGATCGTCGCAATCTCTGGGGGGCGATTTCGCACAACGGCGATCGGGCAATTGTCAGCGCCTCTGATCAGGTGGTCTTTGTGGCTGACCTTCCTGGAACACAAATCGCAGGCGATCACGGACAGAGCAGGATCTTCCCGGATCAGCAGCACGTTCTGTCAGGATTCTTTTTCGGTGACAGTGGACGTCCCGGCTGCCTTGTGGATGCGACAGATTCGCTCCTGCTGTACGACATCGACTCGCAACGCATGCTCGCCAGCCTTGAATTCAGCGGAAAGCCGGAGTGCGTCCAGCCGGGATTTGACAGAAAGTCACTGCTGATCACGACACTCTCAGGCGAGATTCTGAGCTGGGATCTCACGAAACTCCATACGACTGCACCTCGGTCCCTTCACGGAGAACCCGAAGAGCCGCAGCGACGGCTTGGGGACGACTGGATCCCGTCACTCAGACCTGCCGCGCGCTGGCTGATCGAGGATGAGCCGGTGACGAGTATCTGCGATCATAGTGATATCCTGCTGGCGGGAACGCGGAGCGGTGATCTGCATGTGATGCCCCGATCGCCGGCGTCCTGGAAGCCGCTCAATATAGTGCATCCCCAGGTAACGCAGGCCGCTGTGCAGCAGTTGAAGGCAGACACTGAGCGGGACGCGATACTTCTCGGGTACACGAACGGCGCCGTGATCCGACTGAATCCACCCGAACCGGCAGAGGCGGGCGACGCGTCGAATGACGCAGTCCTGTTCCCGCACGCGCATTCGCTTGAAGAGGTCTTTCAGGCCACAATGCCGCCACAGCCACTCTCAGGGATTGCCTTCACCCCTCAGACCGACCGTCATGTCCGCTGGTTGCAGCAGTCCGGACAGCTGTGGGTGCAGCAGGTGCAGGAGCCGGGGGAATCAGAGCTGCTGGCGGAACACAATGGATTGCTCGAGTCGAACCGCAACGAACTCCTCAGATACTCCCCGGATTCAGCACAACTGGCCTACACACTGAATCGCACACTGCACGTCGTCTCCACCAGCAACCCAGCAGAGAAATCTGTGGCCCCGATGTTTCCGGGCAACGTTAATGCGTTCTGCTGGCACCCGGACGGAGAATCACTGCTGATTGCCGGAGCATTCAGGGGGCTGATGCAGTGGTTTCCGAAAACAGGCCGCCAGAGTTTGCTGCCCGGCGAAACAGACGAAATTCATCAGCTGGCCGTCTCCTCAGATTCGCGCCTGCTCGTGTCCGGCGATCGCGGCGGGCGCGTGGCCGTCTGGGATTTGTCTGCGGAACAGCCGCAGTTCCGGACGGCCTCTCAGATTCATCTGGGCGAAATCTATGCGATGTGTCTGCTGGATCACGGTCGAATCGGGGTGTCTGTCGATGAACATTTCGAGGTGGTACTGTGGATGACGGACAGCGGACGACGTCTCGGGAGACTTGCGAAACTGCCCGGTGCATGTCTGCACGGCATTGACACGCTGGAACTCTTCACAACGCCCGAAGAGGAACGTCTGATCCTCGCGTGGCTGCGAATGGAACATTCGGTTCAGACCTGCAGCTGGGATCTGCATGAGTAGTCATTGCGAGCAGGTTTGGAAGTTGAGAGTCGATGATGCAACCCGGAATGCTGCAGTATTCGGCGCTGCTGCTGCTGTCGCCCCGGGGACTCCGACGCAGAGCAGCATGCGTCAGCCGCGCTCAGGTTGCGGTACCCCCTCCATATACACCGCAAATCAAAAAGCGTGTCCAGCATCTGAAAAGACTCAGGGCAGACGTCTATAATTTCCGGCTGGTGAACCTGACAGGGCTGCCGTGTGTCCTCTCTGTCGATCGCCCGCTCTGAAGCCCCGAACCATCCGGAAATCAAACTGTGAACGCTCGCCAACTGGAAAAGATCGGGATCCCGGCGTCTGCTGCCAAAACTGCCATTCAGGCCGTGCAGCAGCTTGCGAAGCTGCCGGATATTGAACGCAGATCCATTCCTCGACGTCTGCAGCAGGTGGCCGAATCGCTGGGCTTCTCGAGCGCGGCCAACTTCGCCACGGCTTTCCGGCGCTGGACGGGCGTCAGGCCGAGCGAGTTCCGTCGCGGCGCCCGCTGATCAGCCGCCGA
>CAZLOQ010000136.1:5687-16714 GCA_964561125.1 uncultured Chitinophaga sp.
CACACCGGCTCCCGTCAGTCGGATCCCCTGGCGCACCTGGGGCACTCAGATTGATCCTCAGGCCTTGCACCAGATGGACACTGCCTGCCAGATCCCCGGCGCTGTCAGTGCGGCGCTCATGCCGGATGCTCACGTGGGCTATGGCCTGCCGATCGGCGGAGTGCTCGCGACGGAAGGAATGATTGTGCCCTACGCGGTCGGGGTGGACATTGCCTGCCGGATGAAGCTGTCCGTGCTGGATCTGCCGGTGGAGTCGCTGGATCGCACGTTTGAACGCTACCGCGCGGCGCTCGAAAAAGGCACGCGTTTTGGTGTCGGCTGCGAACATACCAAACCCCAGCACCATGAAGTGCTCGATCGCGACTGGACGATCACCCGCATCACCCGGGAACATTTTGATCGCGCCCGCAGGCAGCTGCCGAAGCGTTACCAGCACCTCGATCGGCTCGCCTGGCTGGAGCTCGATACAGAAGCCGGTCAGGAATATTTTGCCGCCATGAATCTGATGGGTGAGTATGCAGCTGCCAACCATGCCGTGATCCATCGGCTGGTCTCACACCTGCTGGGAGCACGCATCCTTGACACTGTAGAAAACCACCATAACTTTGCGTGGCTTGAGCGGCATGGGGGCCGGGAGGTGTGCGTGCATCGCAAAGGTGCCACACCGGCGGACAAGGGAGTTCTGGGTGTAATCCCAGGCTCCATGGGTTCTCCAGCCTATGTCGTCCGGGGCCTTGGAAATCCCGAAAGTCTGAATTCCGCCTCACACGGCGCCGGCCGAATCATGTCCCGCACACAGGCTCAGCAGACATTCAACTTCAATGCTGTCCGGAAATCGCTGGCCGCCAGAGGAATCCACGTGCTATCCGCGGGCGCGGATGAAGTTCCCGGCGTTTATAAGGACATTGAGCAGGTCATGGCGGAGCAGGCCGACCTTGTTGAGCCGATCGGAAGGTTTGATCCCCGGATCGTGAAAATGTGCGGAGACGGAAGCAAAGCGGAGGATTAACCGGCAGAAACAGCCGGTCTGGCCCTCCGAATATCTCCCTGCTATCATCCCGCACGGATTTGCAGCCCCGCGGTTCGACAGGGAGGTCGACGTGTTTCTGGTCCGCAGCATTCGCAGACGTCTGGTCACTCTTTTCTCGATGGCGATCCTGTCCACGTTGATCGTGGCCGGTGCCGGCTTAGTCAGCCTTCTCTGGCATCAGGATGCCGTTCGGGATCTCGACTTTGTGCTCAATCAAAGTCCCAACCCCGACCAGCTCAGTCGCATGATCAGCCGCATCCCTGAATCCCTCAGCGGACCGCTCGATATCCGGCACGCTGCTGCCGCGGCCGAAATGCAGACGCTTTATCTGCAGTCGGTGACTGCCGCCGAAAAAGAACTGGAGGAACTCCGGAGACGCTCTGAAAGGCTCCCGCTCTCCGACGAAGAGGCACTCACTGAACGTCGCCAGACGCTCAGTCGGCTGGATCGGATTTATCAGGAACTGCAGGCACTGCGATCTGTTGGGGTGCAGATTCGTCCCGCAGATTCTCCGAAATCCCGGGTTGAATTTCTTGAGCTGCAGTATCGTGCATCGCTGATCGTGTCCCGCGTGCAGAAATCTCTGGATCACCTGCTGGCCTGGCGCACCCGCCGCTGGCTGCTCGATACCTGGCAACGCGAAAAACAGCACTCCGCATCACTCATGCAGTACATCTTCTGGGCGGCTGTGGCGGGTATGACGTGCGTCTCCGTGGCATTGCTGGGGGCGATGCAGTGGATTTCGCGGCCGATCCGTGAAATCGCCAGCGGCTGCACACGGATCGCCGATGGTGACACGGCCTGGCGACTGCCCATGGCCTCGCGATGGCAGGACGAATTCGCGGACCTCGTTGCCGGAGTCAACTGCATGGCGGATCGATTTCAGCAGAGTGAGGAAGATCTGCAGGAAAAGGTGCGTGAACGCAGCGAACAGCTCATGCGTTCCCAGCGCCTCGCCAATGTGGGTTTTCTCGCCGCCGGCGTGGCACATGAGATCAACAATCCTCTGATGGCCATCAGCGTCGCCGCCGATTCCCTGGAAATGCGACTCAGCGAACAGGTCGACCTGCAAACCCCCGACGGCGAGGAACTGCTGGAACGTGTCGCCATGATCCGCCGGGAGTCCATCCGTTGTGGCGATATCACTGCCAGACTGCTCGATTTCTCTCGCGGCGAACGTGGTCAGCATATCACGACAGACATCGCGGAACTGGTTTACGAAGTACTTTCCATGGTACGGCACCTGGGCCGGTTCAGCGACCGCAGTATTGAATTTGAATGTACAAGCTCTGTGACTGCTGACGTCATCCCCTCACAGATCAAGCAGGTGATCCTGAATCTGGTGGCCAACGCTCTGCACGCAACCGAGGCCGGCGGACACGTGAATATTCGGCTGGTGGAGCAGGTTGACAATGTGGTGCTGAGCGTTTCTGATAATGGCTGCGGGATGGATTCGGAAACGCTGCAGCACGTCTTTGATCCGTTCTTTACAAGTCGCGAACAGGGGCAGGGAACGGGCCTGGGCCTGAGCATTACGCATCGAATTGTGGAAGATCACGGCGGAACGGTGACACCGGTAAGCGCCGGCGCGGGGCTTGGCAGTACGTTTCAGGTGCGTCTGCCGCGTCGCTGCCGCACAGCCCGCGCCGCCTGAGAGTACGGGCCGCCTGAGCCCTCCCGCGGGGCGAGGGCGATTTGCTTCGACAGCGGTTTGATCCGTGGTCAAAAACGCGTAACCGTTCACAGCAGGACGACGGCAGACCAGATAAACTCCGGCAAAGACGCGAGGAGACAAAGTGCTGGAGTGGAACGACGGCTGCAAGTCAGGACCGCCACTCGGCGCTGCGTCTTTGCCTTGGATAGCTGCGAACCTTCAGCTCCGACGGGGCAAGCCCGTCGGGGGCTGCAGGAGCGTTGGTGGCGTGGTTTAGCTGGGGAACCTTCAGCTCCGACGGGGCGAGCCCGTCGGGGGCTGCAGTGTTCGGCACCACGTCACCAGAGGGAAGCTGTGTTTTAACGTGCTGCAGCATCCCGAACGGACCCACGGAACTTCGGACCTGGCGCTGGGCAGCTACGACAGTCCCTGCAGTGCCCCGGTGCTGTCGCCGAGCCGTTCCCAGTCGACTTCGAGGCGATTGAGCATGGATAACCAGAGATTGCTGAGCGGGGTTTCTGTGGGGAAGCGGAGATGCCGCCCGGAACGCAGACGACCACTGCCGCCACCAGCCAGCAGGATCGGCAGGTCTTCGTGGTTGTGAGCATTGCCGTCGTGAATGCCACTGCCATAGGCGAGCATGCAGTGGTCGAGCAGCGAGCCGCCGCCTTCGGAAACGTTCTGGAGCTTCTGCAGCAGATAGGCAAGCTGGCGGATATGGAACAGATTGATCTTCCGGATTTTTTCTTTCTTCGCGGCATCGTTGCCGTGATGTGACAGATCGTGATGCCCTTCAGGCACTTCGATAAAGGGGTAAGGCTTGTTGCTGCCTTCGTTGGCCAGCACGAATGAGGCGACACGCGTGACATCCGACTGGAAGGCAAGCACCATCAGGTCGCACATGAGCCTGAGGTGAGCTTCGTAGTCGGCCGGGATACCTGAGGGCGCGGGGTAGTCGGGTGTCTTCACGGGAGGCAGCTTTTCCGCGCGTTCGATTCGCAGCTCGATGTCGCGGATTGCAGAGAAGTATTCGTCCAGCTTGCGGTTATCGCCGGGCGACAACTTCAGGGAGAGGTCCTTTGAATCTTCGCGAACAAAATCGAGGATGCTGCGGCGTCGGGCATCGCGGCGGGTGCGGTTTGCATCCTGGCCGGATGCAAACAGGCGCTCAAACACCTGTTTCGGATTGACTTCCCGCGGGAGCGGCTGAGTGGCGGACTTCCATGACATGGTGGTGGAGTAGACGCAGCTGTAGCCGGAATCGCAGTTGCCGGCCATCGCTCCGTGTTCGCAGCCGATTTCCAGCGACGACAATCGCGTGGTGTGACCGATGCGTGAGGCCGCAGCCTGATCCGCAGACATTCCCGCACGAATATTTGTGCCGTCAGTTTTGTAGGCCTGAGTTCCCGTGAGGAAGGCTGTGAGTGCTCTTGCGTGGTCGCCACCACCGTCGCCGTGGGGGCGGGCTTTGTCGGCGGTGAGCCCGCTGAGCACCAGCAGTTGGGAACGGACGGGAGCGAGCGGTTCAAGGATCGGTGGCAGAGCGAAGTCACTGCCTTCGGTTGCGGGAGTCCAGTCTGCCATGTTGGCCCCGTTCGGGACATACAGGAAGGCGACTCGGGTGGGAGGATTCTGAGGAGCGGCGGGGTCCTGCGGAGCGTCCTGGGGTGATCCCATTGCTTCCAGCCATGGCAGCGACATGGCCGTTCCGATTCCGTGAAGCAGCGTGCGGCGAGGCAGTGAAAAGCGGCTGAGCGGCATGGCAGGAGTCCCTGAAGGCGGGGGGAGGTGGCGGGGAACAACACGCGGGCAGCCGCTGTGGACAACTGCGGACGCCGGGGCATCACTGGAGCATTATCAGCATGATCGTACCAGCTGAGCCGTGGAATGAACAAGAAAAATCGGCGTTCCGCTGGACGACTTCCGGAATTTGCCAGCCCCTGGCAAACCGTTTGCATACCCCGTCCAACTCGGTCATAGTTTACCCGCGTCAATTCGTGCAGCTTCTGCACAGTGGAGGTCCGGGTGTGGATTCGGACCGTCTTTTCAGGTTCTTTCTGAACAGAGATATTCGAATGAGCATTGTCCTTCTCCGCCGCAGCGCCGCGGCACTCCTTGCTGCTACGATGTTCAGCAGCCTTGTCGCCGCCCAGGACGCTCCGAAGCTGGAGACCGACGAGCAGAAAGCCAGCTACGGCATCGGCTTCAACATTGGTTCGTCGATTCTTCGCGACGGGCTGGCTCTGGACCCCGCACTGATCGCAGCCGGCATTGAAGCGGCTCTCAAAGGTCAGAAATCTGCCGTGACCACGGAAGAAATTCAGGCTGCGATGGAGTCAATGTCCAAAAAGAAATCCGCTGAAAAGCTCAAATCCAACGCGAAATTCCTTGAAGAAAACAAGGCCAAAAAAGGTGTTCAGGTCACCAAATCAGGCCTGCAGTACACCGTGATCAAGGAAGGCACCGGCGACAAGCCGACCGCCAAAAGCCGCGTTAAAACGCATTACCGCGGAAAACTCCTGAACGGCACTGTGTTTGACCAGTCCTACGAGGGTGATGCCCCTGCCGCTGCCGATATGCCGGTCGAATTCGGAGTCACTCAGGTGATCAAAGGCTGGACCGAAGCACTGCAACTGATGAAACCGGGCGCCCACTATCGGCTGTTTATCCCCAGCGAACTGGCCTACGGTGAACGTGGCACCCCAGGTGGCCCCATCGGCCCCAACGAAGTGCTCATCTTCGAGATCCACCTCCTCGAAGCTTCAGCAGAATAGTGCCGCACGCTCGCCCCTCTCTCCTTCCCCGGAGAGAGGGTCGAGAGTTCCTGTTTCAAAACAATTCCCCGATCGGGCTGCCGCCATCGACCACAAAGCGGGGACGCCCCTGGTGATCGGTGTACTGGACATCCTGGGGGACATCGAAGTAGCGGAAGAGCGTGGCAGCAAGATCTGCCGGGGTCACAGGACGCTCGCTGATGGAACCACCGTCTGGTTCGGTAGCGCCAATAACCTGACCGTGTTTCAGACCGCCGCCGGCGAGGCACATGGACATGACGGCGGGCCAGTGATTGCGGCCGTCGGTACTGTCCTGAGTGCCCATGCTGGGAGTGCGGCCGAATTCACCCATGGCAATCACAAGCACATTTTCCAGCAATCCCCGCTGTTCCAGATCACTTACGAGTGTAGTGATCAGGTGATCGAAGAGCGGCAGCAGAGGACCCAGTCCGCGGCTGATGCCACCGTACGGGGGAATGTTGTCGCCGTGCGTGTCCCATGTCCCCGATGCCGTGTGGTAGCTGAGGTCCAGCGTCACGAACGCTGTTCCGGCCTCCACCAGTCGCCTGGCGATGAGCGCCTGCTGGCACCAGAGATGTTTACCGTAGCGTTCGCGGGTGGCAGGATCCTCACGAGTGAGATCAAAGGCCGCGCGGGCTCGTTCGCCCAGCAGCATGTCCGCCGCCTGTCGCTGATAAATGTTGAGCGCGTCCATGGATCCGTCCTGATCGAGCCCGGCGCGGAGACGGTCGAACTCCCGGAGCAGTGTCAGACGGTCATCAAGTCGGTTTTCGCTGAGCCCCAGCGGCATCTGGAACAAATCGCCCCCGGTGGTCTGGCCGGTATCCACGCCGACATTGGTGTACACAGGAAGTTTCGCAGCCCGGTCGCAGATAAAGGGGTCGTATCGCTTGCCAAGGTAACCGGCAAACGCGAGGTGTGATCGTGACTTCATGAAAGCGGCATAGGCCGGCATGGAGGGATGGTTGCTGCCATGGTGCTGAGCGATCACGGAGGCGAGTGCCGGATAGCGAACGGCCTCAGGATTGACGCGGGGTTCAGCCGCAGGATTGGCGGTCTGAAACACCATGTTCGGTTCATGATTGCTGTGTCGCGCATCCACAGAACGAATGATCGTGAACCGGTCCAGCATGGCCGCCTGTCGGGGCAGATGTTCGCAGATGACCACACCAGGCAGTCTGGTCTGTGTCACTCCGAAAGGTCCCCGATTGATCCATGGCCGGTGTGGCTTGCTGTCCCACGTGTCGATGTGGCTGGGACCCCCGGCCATCCACAACAGAATGACACTCTTTCCGCGACTGCTGGGTTTTCCCGCAGCCGCCGCCTGAGCCTGTGAACGCAGCAGACCCGGCAGACTGAGCCCTGCAAGACCTGCCATGCCGGCCTTGAGCATCGAACGACGGCCGTCAAAACACAGACCTTCACGGGTGCGGCCAAAAAAATTCCCGAATGCATGCCCGGCATGCTGCGGCAGCGAACAGGGAACCCGCAAATCCAGTGAACCGGCCATCGGCAAAACCCTGTGAATTCGGAGGGAAGAACGGGAGGGAAGAACAAGGGGGCAGGCGGAAGGAAACCAGCGAACAAAAAACAGCACAAAACCAACTTACGACTGACCAATGACCAATGACCACCCTGAGCCTATCGGACGTTCGGGATGCACGCAAGCAGAGTCCGTGGAAAATGCCATTGAGTCGGCTCGTTTCCGCGAGTCCGGGTTTTCCGCGAATTCCGACCATCCCGGGCCTTCCGATTGGACACTCCGCCCCGAGCGCCGGAGAATGTGCGTGTCCGAAGGTTCCGGATTCGGGCGTGGTCGTGGCTCAGTCGCAGCTGCACCCTCTTTTGCTGTTCCACTAAGGTGTGTTCTTTCCATGGGTGAACGCGTTGTTCTGGCGATGAGTGGCGGGGTTGACAGTTCAGCAGCGGCCGTGCTGCTGCACCAGCAGGGGTACGAAGTGATTGGCCTGTTCATGCGCTCCGGGGAAAGCGAATCGGCCTGTGCGCTGCCTTCGACCGGACTGCTGCCTGTTGTCACGGCGGCCGCCAACCGCCAGGGCTGCTGCAGTGCTGAAGATGCCGGCGATGCTCGCCGCGTGGCTGATCGCCTGGGTATTCCCTTCCATTCACTCAACTTCCAGAACGAATTCAGGCGTATCAAAGACTACTTCGCGGACGAATACCTCGCCGGGCGGACCCCCAACCCGTGCGTCCAGTGCAACAACTGGCTCAAGTTCGGCAAGCTCTGGGAATTTGCACAGCAGGTCGAAGCACGGTATATCGCCACCGGCCACTATGCCCGCATTCAGCAGAACGCCGCCGACGACTGGGGGCTGTACCGCGGCGACGATGACAACAAGGACCAGTCTTACGTGCTCTTTGGTATTCGCCGCGAACTGCTCCCGAATATCCTGCTCCCCATCGGTACCTACGAAAAGCCGGCCATCAGAGAGCTCGCACGCGATGCCGGACTCCGCGTGGCCACGAAAAAGGACAGCTACGAGATCTGTTTCGTCCCCGATCAGGACTACGCCGGTTTTCTTAAGCGCTGGCGTCAGCACGAAGGCACTGAAGGCGACTTCGTGGACGCTGCCGGAAATGTGCTCGGGCACCATGACGGTTACGAACACTTCACCGTTGGACAACGCAAGGGACTGGGCATCGCCTTCGGGGAACCGCGGTTTGTGATCCGCATCGAACCCGCCTCGCGTCGAGTGGTGCTGGGACGCCGCGAAGATCTGGCGGTGCAGTCCATTTCCGTCCACGAACTCAATTGGCTGGCCGCAATTCCCGAGTCCCCGTTTCGCTGTGAAGTGAAGGTGCGCTACCGTCAGCAGTCAGAACCCTGCCAGGTAATTCTCACTTCCTCCGGTTCTGCTCAGGTCATCCCCGATGAACCGCTGTTTCAGGTCGCTCCCGGGCAGGCTGCCGTCTTCTACGACGGGCCGCGAGTGCTCGGTGGTGGCTGGATCTGCTCCTGACCAGCCACGTGGATGATGCCGCATGACACTGCCCGTTCTCAGCCTTCGCTCAATCCCCGGCACCGTTGCCTTTCTCGGCTGCGGTGACCTCACGGCCGACCGCTTCTGCTCCGACAGTCGTCGGCTGCAGCGCGGTGACGTCTTCGTTGCGTTGCGCGGAACAGGCCGCGACGGCCACTCCTTCGCAACAGCCGCCGCCACTGCAGGGGCGAAGGCAATCATCACGGAACGGCCGCTCGCCGAGATCGCTCTGCCCCAGTGCATCGTCCGCGATACCCGCAAAACGCTCGCATGGCTGGCCATGGCCCAGCAGGGCTTCCCCGCAGAAAAGCTCACACTCGCCGGCATCACGGGAACCAACGGCAAGACCACCACCGCCTGGCTCCTGCGCTCCATACTCAAAGCTGCACAGTTCCAGACAGGACTGATCGGTACCATCGAATACAGTGATGGCCGGCATGCGGAAACTGCAGGTCTCACCACGCCCTCACCCGAAGATCTGGCTCTCCTGCTGCGGCGGATGACCGACTGCGGCAGCACACACTGCGTGATCGAGGTCAGCAGCCACGCGCTGCATCAGCATCGCTGCAACGCCCTGCAGCTCAAAGCCGCGGCCATCACCAATATCACCCGCGACCATCTCGATTATCACAGGACCTGGGACGAATACCTCCGCTGTAAACTGCTCATCGCCCGGCTCATGCGGCCGGATGTCCCGCTGCTGCTGGGGGCCGACGATCCTGGCTGTCGAATCGCCGCAGAGCTGCTGAAGGAGGTCCCCATTCGCCGCTTTGGCTTCGCTGAAGACTGCCCGGACCGCGTGGTAATCCTCCAGTCCGACAACACCGGTCAGTCGCTGCTGCTGCTGCTGGATGCAGACCGCCTTGAAGTGCACACCCCGCTCGTGGGAGCTCACAATGCTCTGAATGCCCTCGCCGCCGCAGCACTCGCCAGACAACTGCAGGTTCCAGGCAGGGCGATTATCGACGGACTCCGGCAGGTTTCAGAAGTTCCCGGCCGCATGGAGGCCCTGTACGCGGGCCAGGCGTTCAATGTATTCGTCGACTTCGCCCACACACCGGATGGACTGCAACAGGCCGTCGCTACCCTCAGACCCTTCACTCAGGGACGCCTGTTCGTCGTCTTCGGCGCCGGTGGTGATCGCGATCGTGACAAACGCCCACTCATGGCTCAGGCTGTCGACAACGCCGATGTCGTCATCGTCACCTCCGACAACCCACGATCCGAATCGCCCCGGCAGATCATCGAAGAAATCTGCAGCGGCTTCCGCACCACCGCTCACGTGCAGCGCTGTGTCGATCGCGAAACCGCCATCCGCACCGCCCTGCTTGCCGCTTCTCCCGGGGACACCGTACTCATCGCCGGGCGCGGACACGAAACCATCCAACACTTCCAGGATCGACAAATTCACTTCGACGACCGTCGCGTCACACTGCGAATTCTCAGAGAAATCTCCGTCCCCCCCCGCTTCAGCCGTCACTTGAATGTTACTGCCTGTGTCACGCACCGCATGCCAGCCTCTGTCGCCGATCGGGATGCACTGTTTCCCTCCTTACTCCGGCGGCTTGTTCCGGAAACGAATTCGGTAAGATTCTGTGCAGTGTATCGAACAGCTTTGATCCGGTTGCAGAGACAATTCGTTACACCAGACGAAACGGAAAGGCATTCGGCAGGGGACAGTGCATGTGGTGGACCATCGGAAAAAGTGTTTTCAGAGTTTGTTGCTGCCTCTGGATGGCGGCGATCGGTGGTATTCTGGGGGCCAACCTGCTGGCGATTATTGGCACGCAGTTCTTTGTCCCTGAGAACAAAGCGGTTTACGTGCAGCCATGGTCGCACGCTGGCTGGTATGGCGGAACGCTCCTGTTCTTCTTCGGGGCCGTTACCGGACAACTGCGTGTGCTCAATGGCACCAGCCTGAAGAGTCATTCACGACAGCCGACCTCTGAATCGAAGACCGGTAATCACGAAGCCGCCGTTCTCGCGGAACCCAGGCAGCACCGGGCCCCCGGCGACTTTCTGAAGTGCCTCTTTGCGGGTGGGCTGGCAGGAGGCTTTCTCGGATTTCTGCTTGGAGCGAATCTGCTCATCTTCTGGTTTTCACTCGCATACAGCCCCTTTGCTCCCAGGCAGGTTGTGTCGTCAGTCAAAGTCGTCCATGAGCAGCAGCCCGGTTCGGTGTTCAAACGTCCCGTGCTGCGCAGCAGTCATCCGGTATCCTTGTTGCTCTGTCTGACTCCCGCTGCCGGGGGAGCCCTCACTGGAGCGGCCGCTGCCGCAGTGATCGCCCTGAAGTACCCTCCCGAGGCCTAAGTCAACGGAAATCCATTCGTTATCCGGAAGGCACGCAGTGCGTCAAAATGTGCCCGGTGCGACAAAAGGTGCCAACCGCCGTGGCCTGTCCGAATGGCGATGATTTATGCGGGTTGCTGAATTCACATCCTGCAAGGACAGCGACGATGCCAGCGATTGTCTCGGTCGCACCAACTCTGCCGCCCCGCCGTCCGGTCGCCGAAGCCTTGAGGGACAGACCCTCGGAACGACTG
>CAZLOQ010000137.1:0-16703 GCA_964561125.1 uncultured Chitinophaga sp.
CCATCCTTCCCTCTGTGCTCCTCTGTGCCTCTGTGTTTCAAAACCCATCCCTCCTGCACACACAGACGCATTTGGTAAACACAGAGGCACAGAGATCACAGAGTTGTGATGTAAAGCAGCGTCGAGGGTCGCCTGCAACGAATCCATTCCCGCCAGGGGCTGTAGTCCGGAGGCCGGTGTTTTCCGGTTTCCCGATTCCCCATGGTGTGTGTCTGATGGTCAGGTTGGAGCAGGTGTGGCGTGAGCGGATCAGGTGGCTGCAGTCGTCCGGGCTGACGGTCGCTGCAGGCAGCAGCAGCCAACCCGCAAAAGACGGTCGATTCCGGCGACGGTCGTCAGTCTGCAAATGAAGGCGAAGTCCTTGAGTCAGGGCGACAGACGGCCGAATGGCAAACCGCAGACACTGCCATCAAGTCCGGCCGTACCTTCGCGCGCCGCGGTCGGCCGTGGTTTGAGGTCTCCTCCAGCGATCTGCCGAATCGACGGCACGACCACCGAACGGACAAGCGTGTCGTCCTTCCTCGCACCTGAGTCGCGCCCACGCCCTCCCGCACAACCCACGGCCCTGCCTCGGCCACCGCAATCGGAATGCACAGCCCAAACCGAGACTGCGCTATGGAGCCCCTCTCTGCCCGCTCTGGGGCTGACACCCAGGGATTTTGAGAGCGGCCTTACAGGCCGTGCCGGGGTCCTTGCCACATTGGGCGGGGCCTGTTTGTACTTCCTGGGCGGCCGGCGTTGTGCCGCTGAAAGCGGGTGGCACCTGGGGGTCTGGCGGCGTCAGCGGGCTTCTGAGCCGAGGTTGTGATCTTCGATCTTCTTGTGGAGTGTATTGCGGTTAATTCCGAGGCGAGTTGCGGTGCGAGTCTGGACGCCCTGGCTTTGTCTGAGCACCTGGAGGATGAGTTCTTTTTCGACGACGTTGATCACCTGATTCCAGGCATCGGTGTTGTCATCACCGATTTCAGCGAGGCGGCGACTGACGAGTTCCGTGCAGAGTGACTGCAGATCATCGGCAGCTCGACGGCCGATGCGGACGGGAGCGAGTCCGCGCACGTGGGTGGGGAGCAGATCAGCGGTGATTTCGCCGTCGGATGAAAGCACCAGAGCGCGTTCGATGTAATTCTGGAGTTCCCGAACGTTGCCGGGCCAGTCGTACTGCTGCAGATACCGCAGGGCTTCGGGGTGCACACGACCGGCCGGGATGCGGTTGGCCTGAGCGTAGCGCCAGACGAAGAAGTTGACGAGTGCGGTGATGTCATCTCCGCGTTCACGGAGGGCCGGGAGGTAGATGGGGATCACGTTGAGACGATAGAAGAGGTCTTCACGAAAACGTCCAGTGGTAATGAGGTCCTGCAGATCCACGTTGGTGGCTGCGATGACCCGCACATCCACTCGGATTGTCCGCGTATCCCCGACCCTTTCGAATTCATGCTCCTGGAGCACACGCAGCAGTTTCACCTGCAGCTGGTAGCTGACACTGTTGATTTCGTCGAGAAAGATGGTGCCTCCGTGAGCGGCTTCGAAGCGACCTGTGCGGTTTTCGATGGCACTGGTGAAGGCTCCTTTGGCATGTCCGAAGAGTTCGCTTTCGAGGAGGCTTTCAGAGAGTGCGCCGCAGTTGACGCGGATGAAGGGACCGGTGGCGCGGGGGCTGAGTTCGTGCAGGGCGCGGGCGATGAGTTCCTTGCCGGTGCCGGTTTCGCCGGTGAGCAGCACGGTGGCGGTTGTGGGGGCAACCTTGCGGGTGGTGCGGTAGACGTCCTGCATCGGCGGGCTGTTGCCGATCAGTCCATTGATCAATACCGGATCACTGTCAGTTTTGCTCATGGCAATTTCAATTTCGTCATGCCCAAAAATCAATCACCCACCGCGCAATCAATGAGCAGTCTTCAGCTTTCGGGCGCAAGTATTTTGCCGGGAATGCGGAATTCTAGCGAGGCGTGGGCAATTCGGGAGCAGAATCTTTTGTGTTCCTCAAAGAAACAGCAAGATCTGCGCCAATAACTGGCACGGCGAAAAATCTTCACCGGGATTTGGCGATCAGCGGATTGCAGCGGGTGTGAGCGGGGGGTGTGGTCGGCGAGTCAGCGTGTTTTGGGAATTTGGGCATTTTCGTCATCGAGGAGTTCATCGGAGTTGGCGATGAGTGCGGGGTTTGGCGTGGCATCATCGGCTTCGGGTTTCATGGCATCCCAGGCGACTTTGTGGCCTGGGAGCCAGAGTGGTTCGACCTGTTTTTTGTGGAAGAGTTCGGCGATGTGTTCGTGGCAGGTGAAGAAGAGCACCTGCTGGCCTTCTTTGGCGAGTTCGATGAGGCAGTCAGCGGCGGCATCGGTACGTTCCTGGTCGAAGTTTACGAACAGGTCATCCATGACGAGCGGGAGTTCAACACCGCGGCGGGCGAATTCGCGTGCGAGTGCGAAGCGGATGGAGAGGAAGAGTTGTTCCCGGGTGCCTCCGCTGAGCTGTTCGACGCGGAAGGTTTGTCCGAATTCGTCATCGATGCAGAGGAAGTCTTCTCCGAGCGGCGCCCAGATGCGGTGGTATCTTCCTGCGGTCATGCGGTGCATGCAGGCGGAGGCGGCGACGAGGGTCCCGGAGATGTTTTCCTGTTCGAACTGTCGGCGGATGCGGAGGACGGCATCGTGTTCGATCTGGAGTGCGAGCCATTCTTCGACGGTGTGGCAGATATCGCTGGCCAGCCGTGAGCGATTGAAGAATACGGTGTGTGAATCGCGCTGGGATTCGAGGAGTTGGATTTGTTGTTTGAGGCTGCCCAGTTCTTCGTGGCTGCTGCGGAGCCGCTGTTCCACATCGCGGAGTTCGTCGGTGCGGAGCCGGAGTGTTTCGCGGGCGGTCTGCGGGTCAAAGCGGCGGAGTTCATCTTCGGTGACCGCGAGTTGTGGTTCGGTGCGTGAGAGTTCGAGGAGTTCGGACTGTGTGGTCTGGAGTTGTCCTTCGAGGAGTTTGCGGCGGTTGGCAGTTTCCTGCTGCTTCTGGAGTTCTTCGCGAGTGCTGGTTCCGGACCTGAGAAAGACGGCGTTTTTTCTGAGGTCTGCGGCTTCTGCCTGATGGCGTGCGCGGCTGGCTTCCTGAGTGTGTTTTTCGGCTTCGGCGAGGAGTCGTTCGCGTTCGCTCCGGTCCCGGTCATGGTTTTTGAGCTGGAGCTGCCATGCGGCGAGGACTTCGAGGGGTCTGGAGTAATCGGGTTTTTTGGCTGGGTTGAGTCGATTGCCGAGTTGTTCGACGCGGACGCGCATGGCGTCGAACATGCGTCGCAGACCTTCGACCTCGGGCGCTGAGTTTCTCCACTGGGTGGCCAGTTCGCGGACATCCTGAATGCGATGCCACCATTCGAATGCCTGGTCGATGCGGAGGGTTTCCTGGATGCCGATGGTATTGAGCAGTCGGCACCAGTCGTGGCGGACTTCGGTGAGTGATTTCTGTGCGGCGCGGAGGCGATCGCGAAGGAGTCGCAGGCGCATGCGTCTGGCGGCCGCGCGGAATTGTTTTCGCTGCAGGACTTCGAGTTCCGCGATGCGTTGTGAACAGTCACCGATACGATCGACCATTTCGGCTGTGGAGGATTTCCATTCGGCGCCGGTGAGTTCTCTGTTTCCTCGTCGGTCGGCGACGGCCATCCGCTGAATGCGGTCCTGGAGCTGCCGCAGGTGGCGGTCGGCCTGGCGGGCTTCGTCGGCCACGTCATCCAGGCGCACGCCGACGGTTGCATCAAAGTGGTTGCGAAGGCCGTTCTGCACGGACCACCAGAGAATGCCGGCAAAGGCGAAGGCGGCCGCTGCAAGGCTCCCGCCGAGTGATCGAGCGGACTCGGTACCGAGCGAGAAAGCGGCGATGCCGAAGAGCGACAGCAGGGCGCCGACCCAGCCCATAAGCGAGATCGTACGGTCGACCCACTCCGGGATAGGTTCCTGGACATCCACGCGTTCGACGACGCGGCGAACGGTTTGGATTTTAAGTGCGAGCTGTTCTTCCTGGAGGCGGAGTCGTCCGAGGTTTTCGAGTTCGCGGAGCCGCGCCTGCTCCTGTTCAATCGCCTGATCGACAGGGATACCGAGTTCATCAAGCTGTTTGTTGAGTTCCACGAGTTCGCGGCCGCTGCGGCGAGTCATGCTGCGTGTCCAGCGGTGCAGCTTTCCGCGTTCCTGCACGGCATCCTGGACTTTGCGGGCCATTTCGAGGAGTCGGGAGTGGGCTGCGGGGGAGGTATCGACGGCGGCCAGACGTTCGGTGGTCCAGCCTTCGCCGAGCTGAGCGAGCTGGTGTGTGAGTTCGCGGCGGAGTTCTCCGGCCCGATCTTCGGCCGTACGAATCTGCTGTTCAATCTGTCGCAGCCAGTCGGCCTGATCCACCAGACTCTGAACTGCGTAGCGTTCTTTTTCAAACGCGGTATCAGACTGCAGTCGATCAGCCTGGGCCTGGGCCTGGGCGGCTTTTTCGGTGAAGTTATTGCAGCGGGTCGTGGCTTCGGCGGCTTCTTTTTCGGCGGTGGCGAGCAGTCTGAGTGATTCGGAGGGGTCGACGGCGAGGAGCGGCAGTCGGGCGAGTTCTTCCTGGAGTTCGCGGGAGCGATTCCAGGGTTTGTGGCATTCGAGCACGAAGCGAAGGGTTCGGGTTTCATCGCGCACAACCGATTCGCGCTGCTGCAGTTCGGCGATGGTGGAATTGAGTTCGGAGCGGCGGCGGGTGAGTTTTGCGTGTTGTTCGCGCGCGGTTCCGGAGCGTCGATTGCCGGTGGAGAGTTTCGCGTACTTTTCGAAGAGTTCCGGGATCCGTCCGCCGCCCGGGCCGGAGCCGAACATGGCGGAGCGACGTTCGCGGATTTCGGCGATCGAATCGAGAATGCGGCGTCCCTGGGGCCCCAGGGACAGGCCATAGATGTACTGGGCCACCTGCCCGGTCCCGAGTGTGGCCAGCTGCTGCAGTTCCCGGACGCCGACGGCGAAGACGTCGGCGTAGACTTCTTCGCTGGTATCGGCGAGGAGCAGTCGTATGGCCTGATCCTGGGGGAGTCCGCTGGGGCCGCCGGAGATGCGGAGTTTGCCGCGTCCGCTGAGTTCCGCGCGGCGGGAGACCCGCCATGTGCGGCCCCCGTGTTCGCAGCGAATCGCTCCCCGCCACGGCTGTGCGGGATCAGGACGATGCCATGCGGGTTCGCTTTCGAGCGGTTCGTAGCCGTAGAGAGTGGAGCGGATGAAGCGCATGAGCGTGGTCTTGCCGGCTTCGTTGGGGCCGTAGATCACGTTGAGTCCGCGCGGGTCGAGCTTGAGGAGCAGGCTCCGCCAGATGCGAAAACGATCAATATCAATTTCCGTGAGCCTCATGCCACAGTTCCCGTTTCCTTAGTCCGGAGCGTATTCAGTCGGCAGAAGGGAGTTCTGCGTCGGGATTGTCGTTGTCGTCCGCATCCAGCGCGGCTGCTGTGTCGTTGACCGGATCTGCGGAATCGCTGTGAAATCCCGCTGTGTCCTCAGCAGGCAGGAGTTCAGCGGAATCAGCGTCTGTCAGTTCCGTGTCCGGGTTGTCCTGTTCGGTTTCCTCCGTGAATCGCGGTTCAAACCAGCGACCGCCGTCTTCGCGGATGCGGGCGAGGATTTGTTCGCGGTCGAGCGATGGCAGGAGCGTCTGCAGGCGTTGTTTCCAGCCGGCAGAGAGTTCAGGCGCACGCTCGATCCAGCCTGCGAGGGAGGATTCTGAGAGCAGTGAGGGGCGTTCCATGAGCTGCTGGTACTGGTCCGCCAGCAGCACAGGGGGGTTGCCGGAGGGCCATGCATCGGGGAGAAATCGCACGTCGTGCAGCAGCTGGAGTTTTCTGGCCGGCCACTGCAGCTCATCGAGTTCCACGGCCAGCATCGTGCTCAGATCGCTCCGACGCAGATGTTCAAGATCCGGAAGATCGCCGCGGAGCACCCACTGGATGGACCAGTACTCATCGGCTGTTCCGGGGCGGAGTTCAAGCAGCCGCGTTTTCATGATCTGCAGCAGCGTCGACAGATCCACTCCGGCTTCGACTTCCAGTTCGAGCACGTGCCAGTCGACGCAGCTGGTATCGAGTGCTGTGATGCGAATTTCGCCGGCTTCTGAGACGCTGACGAGGGAGCAGCAGCCGCTGGTGGTTTCCCGTCGCGAGCGGGGCTGGGGAGTCCCGGGACTGTGGACGACGCCGGAATCGCGCCAGAGGGTGGTGCGGTCCAGCTGGCCGGTGAGGGCGAGGTAGTTCAGGTGGCCGTCGTTGAGCAGTTCGTCGGCGAAATGCAGAAACGCGGGTGCAGGTACAAAAGCGGCCGGCCGGTCTTCTTCGGTGTGGTCGCGTCCGGGGAGTTGTTCACCGGCGGTTAACGGTGCATCCTGGACAGCCGCGGGGGTCGGTGTGTCGGTGGTTCGTCGGAGCTGGTCTGAGATGGCCGGTTTGGCAACCAGTTCGCTGGTGGCCGGATTGGTGCGGGAGCGACTGAGGGCATCGTCGGTGGTGGCGGCTGCGAGAGCCTGCATCCGCTGTCGCTCTTCGCAGCGCGCCTGGGAGATGACGCCAATGCGAAACGGCTGCAGCTCGTCAGCCGCGGACGAGATCACCTGGATACCAAAATCGTCAGTGTGCCCCAGCCACATGGATGCTGAGACGGCGAGGATCTGCTGGCCGTTGCTTTCCAGCAGTACAGGTTCACTGCCGGAGCTGTAGCAGACAGTCACGTTGTCCGGCAGATCGGCGATAGCGCGCCAAGCCTCCGGGGGATCTGAGTCGCCCGGGAGGATGAAGACGCGGATATTGTGTTCGTTGAGTCGTGTGAATCCGCGGAGCAGTGCAAGCCGTGCGCGGAGGCTGCGGTCAGCCTCGATAAAGGCATTTCCGGACACCAGCAGGTACAGCACCTTGTGCCGAATACAGGATTCGATGACCTGTTCGAAGGCCCGCAGCGTAGCGTCCTCGAACGCTGTCCGCTGAGCCTCTGAGAGTTGTTCGGAACTGATCACACTGACCGGCACATCCAGCCGCAGGTTGGCAGCGTGGATAAATCGCTGCGGATGAAACTTCATCCGAGACTCCTTTCAAATGACCGCCGGGCCTGGGTAACGATGGCACGACGGAGTTTGAATCATCCTGTGACTGGCATTGGCTGGCGTTGAATGGCGTTCGGCAGCACGTGGGTAAACTGACGCTGTCTGGGGAGTTTAATAAACCAGAGACTTTGGGGAAAGTGTTCCTGCTTTGAAAACAGTTGCATCAATTTATTGGTTTCCGACGATGCGGCCGAGCGTCCGTGCGGCGATCCGATGATCTGCGATAATTCCCGGATTTCATGCGGGTTTTCAGGCATTAAACACTTGCCAATCGGATCCCGGCCTGTGAAGATGGGAAGTGTATATGGATTTTGATAGCTTTGTGCTGGCGTCAGAAAAGAGGGGACTGGCAGGTTCCGCGGGACGATTGTGACTCGCACAGAGCTCGCCGAAAGCCCTCCCCCGGACGCCCTCAGGAGTCTCTGTTTCCCTGTCTGACTGAAGGACTGGAGCAAAGCGTGCACGGTACACAGTTGGCCACTGGCCGTTGGAAGTCAATCGCTCTGTCAATGCTGTTTCTGTCGGTTGTCCTCCCGCTGACCTGCCTTTTCCCTGAGCTGCTGAAAGCGGTCACCGATGAACCCGCTGCGGCCGTCGATGAAGAGGCGAAGCTGCTGCCGGGCATCCCGGATGATGTGAACGACCGGCTGGCATCGCTCAACCCGGAAATCCCGCCGCTCCTCGCTGTGCTTTGGAACACTTCCGAATCTGACACAGCACGTGCGGATGCCCTGCAGAAACTCCGACCACTGATGATCGCACTCCCGCAGGACCAGGTCCAGTCACTCCGCAGCCAACTGCTTCGTCGACTCGATCTGCTCGAAGCCGGCTTTGCCGCGGCGGCTGTCACGGACATACAGCCGCAGTCAGGGGACTTCGCCGCCGAGCTCAACACCGCTGTTGCGGCGCTGCGTGCTGGTGTTCGCCCAGAAGACCAGCTCTGGCTCCGGCAACTTCCACTGGATCCGCTCGGGCAATCCCCCACAGCAGCCGCTGCCCTTGAGGAATTCCTGAAGAGCGTCCGACAGAACCCTGAACAGCCCCCCGAACAGCGCGCTTATCTGCTCAGCCCCGCTGTCCAGCAGGTCAGAGTCGCTGTCGAAAAATTGCAGGCGGCAACAGCCGCGTGGCCGGACGAACAATCTGCCCGATCGGCCCGGTCCACCGCCCTCAATACTCTCATTGCCGAAGTGATTGCCAATGAACTACTGCCCTCGGCCGAAAAATCCGACCGCATCCGTTCTCAATGGCGATTTCTGCGTACCCGGTTCCCCAAAACTGCTGACGTGATGTGGCCGACAGTCAGCCTGCACGTGATGAACCACAACCTCCACGTCAATCTCTCAGAAGGTCTCCTCGGCCGACTCATTTCCGAATACCGCACCGAGAGCGGCTGCGTGGCGGACGTGATTCTGGGAGCGCGAGTCACCGGGACACAAACAACCAGCGTCAAAGTCACTGCCGACGTGATACCGTCCGCCGACACCGCCGCATTCCAGCTGAAGCTCAGCGGCAACACGCGTTCCGAAACCGCCGCCCGCAAGGATCCGGCAACTGTCTACACCAGCGGCAATCATTACTTCCGGATCGATAAGCCGTTTGAATTCGATGGCCAGCGCGTAGCGCTCGGCAGCAGCCGCTTCAGTGTCGACACCAACAGCCAGACTCGCGGCTTTCGCACCAAATTTGACGGCATCCCGCTGATCGGCGCAATCGTTCGCGGTGCCGCCAAACAGAAGATCGCTGAAAGCAAACCCAGATCCGAAGCCATCACCGCACAGAAACTCCGTCAACAGGCTCAGCCAAAATTCGACACTGAATCCTCCGAACAGTTCGCGCGTCTCAACGCCGACATTCAGGCCACCCTCGATGCCCTCCGCGTTAAAGATGCTGCCCCGGATCTCATCAACGCCCGCTCCAGTCACACCCACGCTGCCATCAGCACTCGCAGCCTGGGCACGGCGCGCGTCGGTGGCTCTGTTGCTCCCCCGGTACCCCTGTCAGCAGACACCGGAGTGCTCCAGATTCACGAATCCGCAGTCAACGCCACCCTCGATGCACTCGCTTTCCACGGTCGCGTGATCCCCGCAGATAAGCTGGCCGAAGAACTTGAATTGTCCCTCTCCAGGCTCCTCAATCGCGAAATCAAACTCCGCAAAGACCCGGATCCATCCGTTGCTCCCGCCCCCGACTCCTCACCGGAGACCGTCACTGAGAATGCTGAAGCTGATTCCGACAAAGACGATCTGCCGACGTTTTATGTCATGAATGGTCGCGATCCGCTCCAGGTGCAGTTCGGTGATGGGCGTATCACCATCATTCTGCAGGCCGCCATCCGCCGCGAAGGTCTGCCGGACATCGCACGACACTCCATTCTGATCCCGCTCTCCATCTCACTGCAGCAGGACAAGCTTGCGATTACCCCGGAATCCATCCGCATTATCCGCACTCCGCAGACCTCCCTGGCCGTCGCCAGCCAGATCCGCTCCATCGTCCGCAAGCGAATCACCCCGCGCGAATCCAGTGCCGTTCTGAACCTGCAGCCCAACGCTGATGAGCCCCTGAACGTGACCATCGCCGCGATTACGGCTGAAGATGGCTGGCTCACCATCGAAATCAGGTAATCGCCCCTATTTGTTTTCAGCGGCAGGTACCAGACGCACATAGTCCACGGCCACCATAAAGGCTTTCACAGCCGCGGGGTTGGCACCGGTGATCTCCAGCGTCAGCTGGTGTGCACCGGCCTTGAGCTCCACTCCGGAATAAGAAAGCACTCCCGTGGTGATCACGTCCGGAGTGTTGTACAGGTCGACAGCCGGATCGAGTATGGTTTTGTCCAGAGACAACCGCACGATGCCGTAATCGCGGGCTCGCGTGAGCACGATCTCGACGTCGTAGACACCGTCTTTCTGTACGGGCACTTCAAGACTCAGGCGGTCCCCCGGTTTGGCACCGGTCCACCACAACTGATCATTGCCGCTCCAGCGATCTTTTGCGAACCCGCCCATGGCCTGGCTGACAGCGTTACCGCCGGATTTTTCGATGATCTTCATCGCTTCGCCTTCGATGGCACCAGGAACTTTTCCAGTGGTGCGATCAATGGCTGAAGCTGGTCCGGCGAGCGTGACCTGAGCAGGGCTGGCGAGGTAAGCGACGAGGTCGCGGATTTCATCGCGGCTGAGTGAATCCAGTTGTCGTTCGGGCATCATGGAGATGCTGGAGAGACTGCGTTCATCGATCTCTGCTTTAGGTATCACGACGAGGTCGTTGAGTGTCTGCAGGGTGAGGGCACTGTCGGTTTCTTTTTTGAGCATCCCCTGCACAACGCGACCATCGTTCAGTGCGAGGACAGTGACCTGGTAGTCACGGCCGACGACAGCGCTGGGGTCGAGCATATTTTCGAGGATATAGTCGAGGTTGGCGCGGTTGGAACCGGTGAGATCCGGGCCGATTTCGCCCCCGGTGCCAAACAGCCGATGACAGTTCTGGCAGGTTTTTGTGAAGACGCGACGTCCGTTGCCGAGGCTGGCCTGTGCGAGCACTCGGGGGCTCAGCTGCTTTTTCAGGGCGTCCTGCTGAGCGCGGCGATCGGCAGAGGATTCGCGGATTTCGCCCCAGTGCTGTTTGAGCATAGCGGTGAGATCGGCATCGTTGAAGGCCAGCACCTGGCGGACATGAAAGGCGTGCAGGTCTTTGCTGGAAATGGTACCGGAGGCGATGGCGGCGAGCAGTTCACGAGCCCAGACGGGGCGTGAGACGAGCGTGCTGACGGCGTCCAGTCTCACGGCTGCAGCGAGTGCAGGGTAGTGTTTGAGGAGCACTGGCGGGGTGCGATCATTGCCCAGTCCGGCGAGTGCGCGCACGGCGGCCGCCTGGAGCTCAGGCTGCAGGAGCACAGCTTCACCGAGCAGGACATCGGCCGCCTGACGATCCTGGCCTTTGACGAGCACTGTGAGTGCTGCCTGGCGCCGCGGGAGTTCGGCGGTGGTATCAGCCAGAAGTTTACGCATCACGCTGAAGACCCGCTGATCGCCGAAGAGAACAGCCAGCTGATCGGCGGCATCCCGCACGGACTGCTGGTTTGAAGCCTGCAAAACCTCGTAGGTGTGTTTCCACGACTCCGGCATGGAAATGTCGACACGCCCCTCGAAGGCGGCTGAGATTTCCTGCAGCATGAGCAGTTGCTGGTCGGTATCGGAGGTCTGGCCGAGTGACGTGATGACAGCGGGAAGAGACCCGGCTTCTGCGGCGGCACGGCGAATGATGAATCGTCGCACCTTTTCGATTTTTGCTGTGGCTGCAATTCGCAGGGCCTTTTGCGGATCGGCGGCGGCAAGTGGCTCGACGCCGTACCAGATCATAAGCGGCAGATTGTGGTCAGTGTTGTCTTCTGCGCGAGCAGCGAGCGCCGCTGCAATGCCGGTGCGGGACGCCAGTGGCAGGCGTTGCAGGGCCGATGCCAGGTACAGACGCACCACGGCGGATTTGTCGGCAGCAGCGAGGGATTCAAGTGTATTGAGGAGTGCCGGGCTGAGCTGCTGGTCTTCCAGTTCCAGCTGGATCGTCCAGGCACGAATGTATTCGTCGGCATCCTTCAGCAGGGTGGAAACGAGTTCTTCTGACAGTCCGCGAGTGGCATGCAGTGTCCAGAGGCAGCGGAGCCGGATCGGGGTGGGGCGGGCTGCGTCGAGGGTGCCGCGCTGCAGCTGTGCTGCCAGTTCAGGTGAGCAGCCGCGGTGCATCAGCAGGCGTCGCGCCATGCGGGAGTGCCATTCATTGGCATGTTCGTGGGCCGCAAACATTTCGGTGTCGTTCCAGGCTGTGGCATCGACGGAGACTGTTTTTGGCTGGCCCCACGAGACTCGATAAATGCGACCGCTGGTGCGGTCCCAGATTTCCGGATTGGTGCGGTGGCAGGCGTTTTTGTCGTACCAGTCGATCAGATAGACGGTGCCGTCGGGACCATAGCGCAGATTGATGCCCCGATAGTAATGGTCGTTGGCAAGGAGCAGATCGCGTCCGTGACGGCCGACCCATGCCGAGGTTCCGGCGACCGGTTCGAGCACATCACAGTTGACGCGGTTGCCGTGGATATTGTTGAAGTAGATGCGATTGCGATATTCGGCGGGCCAGTTATCGCCGAGGTACACCATGCCGCCGCAGTGGGCATGCCCGCCACCGGCATCCAGAGTGGCTGCGGCGGCTTTGGGTTCGTGCCCCCACCAGGCGTGATCGCCGATGTTACCGGCATAGTGAGCGTGATCGGCGATGGTTTTGATGTCTTCGTAGGTGTGCGGATTGAAGTGCTGGCCACCCTGTCGGTGATACCGTGCCCCCTGAATCACGTGCCACAGATGCGGGATCACGCAGGCTGTGATAAAGGCCTGGCCGCGGTCGTTAAAGTCCACGCCCCATGGATTGCTGGTCCCGTTCATGAAGGCTTCAAATTCGTCGCGAACCGGGTGGTAGCGCCAGACCGCGGCATTCAGCGGCAGTCGTTCGGCGTCAGCCGTGCCGGGACGGCCGACCTTTGAATGTGTGAAAACGCCGTGACAGCCGTAGAGCCAGCCATCCGGGCCCCAGATGAAGGCATTGAGCGTTTCATGGGTGTCCTGCCAGCCGAATCCGTCCCGCAGCACCACAGCGCCCGGGGGCACATCTTTGGGAAAAGCAAGTTTCTGCTGAGGAATGGCGGCCATGGCGCCGACTGCCGGAGCCTCTGTGTCGGGAACGTCATTCTGATCGGCATCGGGAATAAACATGAGATAGGGTGCAGCGCCCACGAAGACACCGCCAAACCCCACCTCAAGACCGCTCACCAGGTTGAGTCCCTCGATGAACGTCTTTGCTGTATCAAACACACCATCGCCGTTTTCGTCGGAGAAAATCCGAATGCGATCCCGACCTTCGCCATTGGCCGCGCGGATCGGATAGGTGTGCGCTTCTGCAACCCAGACGCGGCCGCGATGATCGAAGCACATCGCGATGGGCTGATGCACGAGCGGTTCGCCGGCAGCCAGCTGCACGCGGAAGCCGGGCGGGACTGACATTTGTCCGGCAGCGGCTTCGGGAGCGAGCCCTTCTGCCATGGCTTTGGTGCGGCGGGGCTGAGCAGCTTCGAATTCATCGTGCGACACGCTTCTGGCGACGTGCAGCAGGATACTGGCACCCACCATGCCACCGCTGGCGATATCCGGAAGGCCGTCGCCGTTGATGTCATCCACCACCAGCCCGCGGCCCACACCGGACTCGGCATCCGCCAGATGCGGGACCCAGTCAACCTGGACCTGCCCGTCCCCGTTTGTGCTCCGCTGAAGCTGGAACCAGTACACCACAGCACCGGCGTCCCAGAGGGGACTGGAGCGGTGGTGAGACCAATAGGTTTTACCGGTGATGATGTCCGGGAGTCCATCCTGATCGATGTCAGCCAGTTTCACTGCGTGGGGTTCTGTGAAGAGCACGCCGTAGGGGTTGTCGGATGTTGTGCGGCCCATAATGAGATGCTGCCGGAAGCGAATTTCGCCACCGTCTGCTCCCAGATTCTCGTGCCATGCCAGCCCATATTCGTGGGCCTGCAGAGCCGTAATCACGTCGGCATCACCGTCGCCGTCAACATCGGTGGTGAACATATCTGCAGCTGACGGTGCAAAGGGCACTTTGTGAAAGACCCAGAGCCCGGCCGGACCGCCCGTCGCAGGGTGTTCCAGCCAGCCGTCGGTTGCCAGAACGTCAACGCGACCGTCGCCGTTCACATCGCCAGCCCCCAGGCCATGCCCAAAGGGTGTGGGGGCGATTTTTTCTGAAATGGAAGTGAATGGCCAGGCCCCCAGTGGCTGTTTGGGGTCGGGCGAATAGAAGCCGTAATGGCCCTGGCGTGTGCAGAGCAGTTCCGGTCGCCCGTCGCCGGTGATGTCCAGAAACTGCGGTGCTTCGTTGCTGACCGAATCTGCAACCTGATGTTTGTCCCAGAGCGCCGAAAGGTCTTCGCCCCCCGGATTGCGATAGACGAATGCAGGCGTTCCAGGAAACCCCACAACCAGCACGTCCCGCCAGCCGTCGCCGTCGAAGTCGTAAATCCAGTTGAAAAAATTGTCTGCGTAGCGTTCGCGCGGCTGAGGCACCGCGGGGTAGAGTTCCAGCTTCTTCGAAAAATCCGGACCGGCGTACCAGTGCGGACCGTAGACCACGTCCTTGTGATTGTCGTTGTTGAGGTCCCCGACCGAGATTCCCTCGGAATAATACACGTCCGACAGTTGCTGTCGGGAGAATGTATGCAGCACGTGCTGGTCATCGGCAGCGACCACGCTGACAACAAAGGCGACCAACAGCGGGATGCAGGAAAACTTGACCGTGAAGCGCGCGATCATAGGGGTGTCCGGCCGAAAACAGGTGGGAGGGCCGGCAGGCGTGGGGAACAGTGGAAATCCGGCCTTGTGACCCTGTGGTGCGTGCTCAACGTCAGACGCCGGACTGGGCAGACATCTTAGCGAATCGCGGCAACGGGTGCCAGAACATCACGCAGAAGTCCGACAGGACGATCGCGGTTCCCGCTGCACGGACCTGTGCTGAATCAGCGCGGGGAGAGTCCTGGTGTGTGACTGCGGGTGAATCCTGCGGCCAGCTTCAAAACCAGAACCCGGGCCTCTGCGCGACGGACATCCATGCCGTCGCGGAGCCAGTCCTGTCGCGGGCCCGGTCTTTCGCGGGCCCGGTCTTTACAGACGTTTCACTTCGCACCGGTGGTCGAACAGTCGGACTTCAGATCAAAGTCAACCGTCCGGGAGTCCGGAGTAATTTCGACGGTCAACGTGGACTTGCCGTTGTAACAGTCCGGTACCTGTTCTGTGGCTGGCGCGGCGCCGGGACCTTCAGTGGAGGCTTCGCCCTCTTCGGCACCGTCTTCTCCGCGCAGCCCCAGTATTGTCCGTGTGGTGCTGAATCGTATCAGCTTCGAGCCCGGAGTCACGCCGTCTTTTTCACTGTCGAACTGCAGCGTGTAGCTGCCGCTGGAATTCGTACGGGCAAAGGACATGGTGCCCGTTTCCTGGTTTTCAAACGTGACCACACAGCCCGGCAATGGCTGACCGTCCAGAGTCACAGTGCCGCTGACATTCACCAGCGTCACTTTGCCGTAGTCAATCGAATTGGTGGCACTGCAGCCGGCGAGAAACAACAGGCAGGCGATGGACTGCAGCCTTACGGCAGAGGACAGAAAAGCGGGGATTGAAGGGAGCATTTGGGTTACCTGAAGGGGAATGCAATCGGGGAAGCGAAAAGACAACGAATCGGAGGAGGGTAAAGCAAAGCCAGACGGGGCCTGCCTGAGGCCTGTGCAAGACTGTACAGATAGACGGTTTCGGGGTAGCCCTCGTGCTGACGGCTCAAGCCAGGCCGTGCCCTCCTCGACTGCTGATCAGAAGTCGCCAACGATTTCGCCGTTGCCGCGGGTGGCAAGCGAGCGATAGAGGTTCAGGTCGACGTTTTCGGAAATGAACCGCACGGAACCATCAGCCATTGCGAACTGTGCTCCGCCGACGTGATAGCTGCCAAAGGACATTTCCATGAGCACACCGTGCATGGTGGGATCAAGCATTGCGTTGATCTTCACCACTGCTGACCCAAGCCCCTCAGAGTACTCGGTGCCCCCTCTGCCGCCGTACACCCAGCCACCTGACTGCGGGCAGCCGAACTGCCAGTAATCCATCTGCTGGCCATCTTTGACGTATGCGGATGTCCTTGATTCGCCGACCATGATGGTATTTGACGTTCCATCGGTGATATCGCGCATGGCGACTCGGCTGCAGCCGTAGAACATCCCGTCCAGATTGATTTCTTCGAGCGCCCGGAACTGGGCGGTGTTGAATCCGGCTGGCCGTGTGGACAGGTCGTCTGAAGAAATCAGGCCACCCGCCACGCCACGGTAACTGATCGGGACGCGCCCGGTGATGCCTTCGTTATCCCGTGGCTCGAGCGGCATTGAGGGACAGCGGAAGGCCGGGATGATGGTGGCGCAGGCTCGGGTGTTCGGGGAGCCGGCAGCGTTCCAGTTACCCGCACCGGATTCCTGCCAGATGAGCGTCTGATAGAGATTCTGCTGTTCGATCTGCGGCAGAATCATGGCTGTCCAGAGAGTTTCGCGTTCGTCGAATCCCCAGGGGAACACATTGACGGTGTCGTGATAGTTGTGCAGCGCCAGCCCGATTTGCTTGAGATTGTTCTTGCATTGCGTCCTTCGAGCCGCCTCGCGGGCCTGCTGGACGGCAGGCAACAGCAACGCCACCAGAATCGCAATAATGGCAATGACCACCAGCAGTTCGATCAGCGTGAATCCGCGAATTCCTCGAGTACCTTTGTTCACAGTCAGCTCCTTTGGGAAAATGCATCAGGAAACAATTTCAGAATTCTCATTCTCTTCCGGAAAAATTAAGCAAATATGAACGTCGCGAAATTCCTTCGGCAAGGAAGAAATGGCCCAGAAGACGCAAACGCGGCCATTTTGCTCCATTGCCCCCCTCCCAACCCATGGAAAATGGGCCGGAAATCAGGTGTGCGGATGCCCGGTTCACGGCGAATGGCGAATGGCGAATGGCGAATGGCGAATGGCGAATGGCGAATGGCGA